>JACQYT010000097.1 GCA_016208085.1 Elusimicrobiota bacterium
AAACAACAGATCAATAACTATAGGAGATTTAAAAATCTGGTTAAACGGTGGATTGATTTGGCCATGAAATACTCAAAACTTAAAATTGAGATTGCTATCAAAAAGAGGTAAAATCATAGTAAGAACTCGGTACTCTCAAGCTGTTTAATCCAAAGCCGGTATTCACGCGTCTCCTTAAACATCTGCCGGATCAGAGAAAAGCCAAAGTCAAAGAGGCTGTCTTTGCCCTGGCTGAATGTCTGGAGCGCGGGAAAACCCCGCCCGCCGGCCTGGGATTGAAATTGATACACAGGCCTTATTGGGAAATCCGCTCCACACTGGCGGACAGAATACTCTTTGCCTGGATTGGAAACAGCGTGGAATGGCTTTATGTCGGCAGCCATGACGACATCAAAAAAGCCCTGAAAAACCTCCGCTGATTCCGCAATATTCACGTTCTTCCGCCGTTTCATATATCTAAAAGGCTCCCACCGCCTTTTGAGGTTTTTGCTTTACCCGCGTCAATCCGCTTAAACCGGTTCGTTTTTATCACTGCTTCTTTGCCTCTTTGTTCCCCTGCTGCTTTACGTCCTTATTGCCGCAATATCTTCCTTATTTTGAGCGACGCCAATTGAGACTGATAAACGCGCAGGAACTCCAGGTCTTTTTTGCGGCCGCATATTCTTTTTATCCCCAACAGGTGCGCGAGACTTGCCACAGGCACGGATATTCCTCCGGCCCTGAATAAACGCTTCCCCGCGTAAAGTTTCGCAAAAGAGTATCCCGCCACGCTGGTCAGGATGTCTATCTGCGCCGACTTGTTTTTTATGGCGGTAACTGCCGCTTTGGCGCGGATAATTTTCCCCGCAAGCCACGCGTCCGGTTTTCCCAGCGGTTCCCCGGTTGCTTCCAGAACATAGCCGTCCGATTCCAATGTTTTCAGCGCGTTTAGTAAATTTTCAGGCGACGGCTCCGCCAGGATATCGCAATCAAGCGTGGAATATGCCGCTGCGGGGGAGGGCGCGTAATGATTTATACCGAACACTCCCACCAAAACAAATCGCACACGCTTTTGGTGGAATTTCCGGATAACTGAAAGGTACGGGTTGGGATTAGCGGTCATTTTTTCAGCTCTCTGAAATATGCGTCATATGCCGCCTGGCTTTCGTAAACGGACGTCTTGTCGGTATGATTTTTATTGCATGGCATACTCATTATTTCCTTCGCCAGCGCGTATAAATCCCGCTCACCCACCTGTAAAGGGGGCTGGTTGTCTTTTTGGCGTTTGGGGCGCAACCCTTTAATCCGCTTTAGCCGGTTCATTTTCCAATACCTGCGTAGGTGCCTATCAGGAGCTACCATCAGACGGCCAATTTCCGCCAATTTCCATTAATTTCTATTTATTTCCCTGCTGCTCCCCTATATTTTCCGCATGTTTTTGTTGTCAGTGATGATTGGCTGAATCTAATCCATTAATCATCAATATTCCAGACCTCAATTTCCCCGCAGCCCTTTAACTTCCGGAGGCCGGCTTTTTTGCAGCGGAATTCCTTTTCCGCGCGACTGCGGACCGCGTCCGTGACGGCAATGCCGTCCGGCGGGGCAAGATTTTGCAGGCGCGACGCGGTATTCACGGCGTCGCCTATGGCGGTGTACTCCAGCCGGCCGGGAAAGCCGACGTTGCCTATGACCACGCGGCCCGCGTCAAGACCGACCCTTAACGGAATGGTTTTGCCTGTTTGTGAAGCGCTCCGGCCGCGCCATGCCTTTATCATCTCCCTGGCCGCGCGCGCCGCCCGCAGCGCGCAGGAAGAGTTCGCGGCAGGGGTATCTCCGGCGCCCGCCTCTTCAAACACTCCCATCACAGCGTCGCCGATGAATTTATCCACGTAGCCGCCGTGCCTGTGTATGCACTCTGACATCAGCATGAAATACGGGTTCAGTAGCCCGCTTACCTCCAGCGGTTCATGAGTGCGGCAGAATTCGCTGAACCCCTGCATGTCCACGAAGAGGATGGCGGCTGTTTTTTCCGAGACTCCCAGTTCCGGCTGTTTCCCGGCCCCGGCTTCTTCCACAAGCCGGCGGACGACGTTGGCGCTGAAATACTGCTTGAGGTTTTCCTCCAGCCGGCCGAGGAAAAGCTGTTTTTCCATCAGCAACTGGAGCGAAACGACGCTGCCCAGCGCGGTGCACAGGTAAAGGTCGTCCTCGGTAAAGAGTCCGCCTTTCCCCCTGTTGTCCATGTAAAGAACGCCGAGCCGGCTGCGCCCGCTCCAGAGCGGGACCAGCAGGGCGGAAGTGATGTTCTGCAGTTTCTGGCTGCGGCTCGGGCTGGAAATGCCGGGCTCCAGCAAAAACGGCTCCCGTACGCGCAACCGCTCAAGCAGGCTTGAACTGAACTGGAAATCCAGCACCCGGCCCTGTTTTTTTTGCCAGGCGAGCCGCACGGCCGGGCCTTCCGCGTGGTTCTCCAGCAGGATAGCTATAACTTCGGCGGCCGGGACTTTCCGGGCGGCAAAAGCCAGGACATGGGCCAGGGAGTCTTCGATATTGTCGAAACCGCCCAATTCCATCAGCAATTCGTGCAGGCGCTGGTATCCGGCCGGGGATTTAAGTTCCTCCATCTTTATTATGGAGCGCTTCCCCTCATTAATGAGCTTTAAAGCGTCGTCTATATTGACAGGATAAATTCCAGCTTCTCCAACCTTGAAATCCCAGGGACCGGCGGATATTGTGTCGCCGGGAGCGATGGCCTCGGGTTCTTTCAGCCGCCGGCCGTTATGGAACGTCCCGCTGATACTTGGTTTTTTAGCGCCTGTTTCCGGAACCGCGTCAAAACTGCCGTCCGCAATAAAATACCGTCCAGCATTTTCGGCGATGTAGCAGTGCCAGCGGCTGGTGGTTTTTCTCAACTCGGCGGAATCAGGGAGTACCAGTTGGCAGTTTTCAGCCCTGCCGACGACAAAAGGAAAATCGCGCATAAGCGCGGATTTCTGGTCTGTTTCAGTGCTTCTGAGCCGCCATTGCGGCGGCAGCGGTATCCATTGGAAAGAAAGCGGGGATTTGACGGTGAGTTGCAGCATAGCGTAAAATTCAGCGAACAGTATGACGCCTGCACAAGTAGCGGGAAAAGGCGGATGTTTTTTGACCTTTTGGAGCCTGAGAGAGTAGCCTCTTCTCTTGGTTTCGGATTATATTATTTATAAATGCTACTGGCAATTGGTATTTACAAATTACTCTTCGGGCGTTATATAAGGGAATCCGTTTCCGGGGGCATAAAGCGGCATGGTGACGCCGTTAATAAACCGGGGCATTTATTAAAGTTGAACCGCGACATGACGCTGTCGGGGTCATGTTTTAGAATATCCGGAGCAAGACGTTGACGGCCAATGGCAACAAGGAGGCAATATGCGATGGACTTTAAAAGAATGCCGGGACGGGTTTCTGGCGCGGAAAGCCACCGGGCTGACGGCCTATATCAGGCGGGCCTGCCTGTGGGCGGAGTTTAAGGCCGGCCGGGGGCTCGGCTACGACGTCAGCTATAAGGGGTTTGCCATAGCCAGGATATCCTTCGCGCACAACGGCGCGACGGTGAAGCCGTTCGCGGCGGCGCAGTCCTTTCCGGAGATCTCGGACCTGGACCTGGTGGAGATAGCCCTGAGGGTCAGCAAACTGAGGGAAGCGACGTCGGCCGCGTTAAACTGACCCGAAAAATTCAGTTGAATTTTTCTGGAAGGCTTAAGGCTAAAGGATAAAGGCTAAGGGACGGAAAAATATCTTTATTCCCCAGTCTCTTTACCCTGATCCTTTAGCCTTCATCCTTAGGAACTGGGCGTAGAACCAGCCGCGGTCCCCGCCTATGCCGGAGAACACCCTGAATATCTTTTCAGGCGGGGCGTTGACGGCCAGACAGCGGTCTTCAAATATAAGGCCCTGATATGATATCAAAAATGGCTGTAAAGTACGTAATGGGGTCGGGCGCCGAAAGTCGGCGGGCGCGGGGAAAACCCTGTTCAAGGCCCGTTCATGACAGCATGCGCAGGCAATCCCGCCAGGGCAGCGCCCGGACAGCGCGCCCGCCGAGCCTGAAAAGCTGCGGCTTATCCACCCTGCAGACAAGAAGAAGTTCGGCCCCCGGCATAAGTTCCGCGAAGGACAGAAGCCCCGAGCACAGGGCGGCAGACGGGCGTTCCGTGGACTTGATCTCCATGGCCAGCCAGGGTTTTCCCGGCCTCCCGGCCACCAGGTCCACCTCCGCTCCGGCTTCCGTCCGGTAATAAGTGAGAGTCATATCCAGCCGTCGATAGGAGTTTATGCGCCGGACTTCGTTGATAAAAAAATGCTCGAACAGGCTTCCGAATTCGGGGCTGGATTTTTCCACGGGGGTCCTGAGCGTCTTCCGCAGGGCGCGCAGGACGCCGGTGTCGAAAAGATAGAACTTGGGCCGTCTGGACATGCGCCTGCGCGCCGTCCTGGCGAATGGTTCGAGCCAGAATCCCAGCAGGGTATCCTCCAGTATCTGGAAATATTCCTGGACCGTTTTGTAATTGACCCCCACTTCTCCGCCGATATTGGAGGCGTTGACGATGCGCCCGCTCTCGGCCGCGGCCAGGGGCAGGAACCTCAGGAACGCGCCGAGATTGCGGGTCAGGGCTTCCGCCTTGATCTCCTCCGCCAGATAGGTTTCCACATAGGCCCTCAGCCCTTCCCCGGCATCTTCGCCCTCCGCCGCGTATATTCTCGGCAGGGTCCCGAAGGCAAGAGCTCTTTCCAGGATAAAATCCTTTGCCAGTTCCTCATACGTCAGGGGGAAGAGTTCCAGGGACCAGGCGCGCCCTCCCAGGAGGTTGGCCTTGGCGCGCTTGAGCTTCCTCGCGCTTGACCCGCTCATGATGAACTGAAGACGGCGGCCTGCGGAAGATTCCATCAGATGATGAGCCACATCCAGCAGCTCGGGCACGCGCTGGATCTCGTCCAGCACGACCCGGTTGTATTTGTCCCCGGCCGCCTCGATTTCGCGCAGAAGCGCTTCAGGCTCGGCGAGGTATTTCTGATGAACGGACGGTTTAACCAGGTCCAGGAAAAGGACATCCTCCCCTGAATATTCCCGGCGCAGGAGAGTGCTCTTGCCGGTCAGCCGGGGGCCGAACAGGAAAAAATTCTGCCGTCCGGGGAGTTTTACAAGTCTAGTATACATACTCCTATTATACGACGTAAATTAGGGACAGTCAAGCTATTTAAAGGGTGCCGGCGGAGGGAACAAACAGGATTTGCTTTTTCGATTTTACAAGGACGGGGGGCATTCATTGATCCCCCCGCCCCCCGGCAGCGGCAGCGCCGCCGAAAAACCCGATAAACTGACTCCCCAGCCGGTTTTTTGTTATTATAGCCTTTGACGCGCGGTTCCGGCAAAAACCGGGGGGCGGTTGAGGGACGTAGACTTACGAGAATCTTGTATTATGTTTCCTACATCTTCCAGAACGAGCTTTTTTTCAGCAACTTTATCCATTATTCAACCGCCATTTTTGCAACTCACCACAGAGACACAGGGTGGAGCGAAGCAACACAAGGCTATGCCAGTGCCGTATCAAGGGCTACCCATCAAACGGCCAATTCAACCGTATCTAACAGGAGCACGGAGTTTCACGGAGATTAACTTTCAGGTAATCCCAGACCGAAGATGTTCGCACATATTTTTAAGCAACCATTTCCGTGTTTGTCCTCTGTACCCATTTTTTGAGGATCGCGGCGTTCCCGGGTTTTTTTAAAAGCGCGAAAAGCGTTTCAAAGATGCCTTTGAAAAGCCCGCAGCGGTCGTTCGAAGGCATATTGCCCCACAAGGACCCCTGGGTCGCGTAATTATAGACCGGGCAGACCCCGCAATACGGCTTATACGCGCAGCGGGCGCAGGCCGGCTGGGCCTCAAGGTTTGAGGACACGGCGCAGACCCTGGTGATATCGCTCGACATCACTTTTTTGTAGCTATCCCTGAACACATTGCCGAGCTTGAACAGGTCGTCGCCCGCCCAGCCCACCATCCTGCCTTCATCGCAGGTATAGAGGTCCCCGTTGTAATTGTAGGCCAGCTGGCCTATGGCCGCCCCGCAGGGGCACCGCGCGTCAAGATAGCCGGGGTCCTGGAAATTAATCTGCCGCAGTAAATCCCCCGACTCCCGTCGGGGGATGGAGGCGGCTATCCAGACGAGGTCTAAAGGTATAAAATAGATGAGGTATGAGATTCAGAAGGAGCTCACACGCGATATACAAAACCGAATATCACCTCG
>JACQYT010000024.1 GCA_016208085.1 Elusimicrobiota bacterium
TAGAGGACAGACACCTATTTCCCGCGTATTTCGGGGGCTTTTGACAGGGTATAGGGTCAGGCTGAGTGCGTAAGGGAAAATAGTGACGTCAGGAAAGGCTACTTTTTTGTTTCCAGAAAAGTTATGCGGGTTTCGTGGTTTAAGAGCTTTTCAGTGTGATCCATCAGCATATCCGCGTGGGTAAGGGCTTTTTGATTGTACTTTTCGCCTTTTAAAACGGTTTTCTCATATGAGGACATTATATCGCTGTACAGCTTATCCATCTTGCCCATCATCTTATCCATTTTTTGCTCAAGTTTGGAGTCAGCCTGAATCTGGCTTAAATATAGGCTTAGGAATTTCAATGTTTGCTGTAACGGTCGCATTCATGCGACGAATTTGTGCGATAAATCGCACCGCTACAAAAGTTGCCCCCGAAGGGGGCCTAATTTACCGGCCGCCGTGTCCGCCTCGTCGTCCCCTACTATCGCGAAGCGGTGGCTCCGGCCCCGGTCGTCCGAAGCTTCGACAGCGGCGCCGAAAAGTATCTCGCCGGGAGGATTTTTGGAATTGTCCACCACCCTCGCCGAGCCCAGCCGTTTCTCGTAGTATCGGAAATCGCATTCAAGGCGTTTGCGGCGCTCCTTCGCCTCCGGATCCTCGGTCAGGATCGGTATCGCGGAAATCTGCTCCGCAAGGGCGCGGATCGCGTTTTCCAAAGCCTTCTTCCCCGCAGGCGTGACATAGTTCGGCCCGGGAGTCACCGGCCTGTCGGGAAGGGCGGCGTTGTCCTGGCCGGCCCCGTCCCCTTTAATAAATGCGCGGCTCATAGAAATAAACCTTCAGTTTTCGTCCGGCGGATAAATCCGCCCGCTACATGTTTCTTCACATTTATCGATTCATTATATAGTGGGCGATGTGAATCGCCCTTTAGGCGGATTTACATCCGCCGCTTTAGCGGACGGGTTTGTCAGTCCGTCCACGAACACGCTGTAATGGACGGCTTTGGCCGAGGGGTATTTTTCCTTCAGGCCGGCGTTTATCTGGAGCAGGCAGGAAGTGGCGCCGACCACCACCGTCGCGGCCCGGATGGAGGCGATGTTGCGGACCTTCCGGTCGAGTATTTGCCGCGAAAGCGCGGGCTGCGTGAACGCATAGGCGCCGGCTCCGCCGCAACACCAGTCGCTTTCGGGCAGTTCGGCGAAATTTTCGCCGGCGAGTTTCTTTACCACCGCCCTGGGCTCTTTCCTGATGTCCTGCCCGTGGCAGGCCCGGCAGGAATCATGGTAGGTCGTTCGCCCTGCGGCGCCCCGGTCACGGGCAGTTACCTGTTCCGCGTCAATGACTTCCAGGATGTCTTTCACGGCTCCGGCGAAGGCCGCGGCCCTGGGCCGCCAGCTTTCATCGTCGGTGAAAAGCTGCTCGTAGGTCTTCATGAATGCCGCACAGGAGGAGCAGTCGCCCACCACGGTAAAATTCCCGAAAGCGGCTGTCAGCTCTTCAAATCTGAGGATGTTCTTTTTGGCGAATTCCTTGGCCTCGGTCAGGCGGCCGTAATTATACGCGATGAGCCCGCAGCAGAAATTATCCGCGAAGACGCCTTCGCCGCTGAATCTTTTGAGCAGCGCCACGCTGGCCAGGCCCACCTCCGGGAAAATATAATTGGGTCCGCAGAGCGCGAAATAGGCCCATGAGACCGTTTTTTTTCCTTTCGGGTTTAAGGCCGGATCCTGATTGAAGATATCCCGTAAAAATTTAAGCGGCGCGCGGTCAAGAACCCCCTGGGCCGCGCTAAGCGCCGGCAGGCCGAGGAAATCGTAAAGGCCGAGCAGGTCGGCCAGGCCGGCAAATCCGAGCTTTTTTAAGAGAAAGGCCGCCTTCAGCCAGAACTCAAAAAAACCCCGGTTATTCAGCAGCAGGTTGACGGCGACTCCGGCCAGGAAGTTCCGGCCGTAGCCGGTTTGGCTTCTCCTGCCCTCAAGCGCCAGGTCGGGAGTGGGAACTTTAGCGTAACAGGCGGAGGAGCAGGCCCCGCATAAAAGACAGGTGCCGAACGATTCGGCGGCTGTTTCGGCGCCGGCGACTTTGCCCTCTATAAGCATCCGCAGGAACTGGTTCCTGCCCCTGGCGGAAAGGGTTTCACGGCCGGTCAGCATGTAAGTGGGGCAGACGGTCCCGCAATAGCCGCAGCGGTTGCACTGGGCCGCCGCGTCATAGACGCTTCTCTCGCCCAGGTCGGTAAGTAGGTTCTTCAGGTGGAAGGCGCCTTGCGCGTGGTCGTAAAGTTCGTTTATCTCGTACTTGCTCATAAAAGCAGGGTATAGGGTAGAGGGGTTAGGGTATAGGGTAAGGAGTTCCTTATTTCTCTACCCTCTACCCTCTACCCTTCCGTACATCCACGGGTTCAGGAGATTGCGCGGGTCAAAAGCTTTTTTAAGGCGGCAATGATATTCATCCGGTTCAAAACCGGATTCGGAACCGGCCGTGCCGCCGCAGGCGCTATGCGAGCGCAGCGCCGTCTTCAGGGTGACGGTGAGGATGACGGCGTAAGCGCCCAGGGACCCGCAAAGAAGCTTAAGCGCGTCATAGCCGGCCACGTTCTTAACGATCTTGCCGCCCAGCGTCAGAACCGCGCCGTCGGCCAGCGCTATATCCATGCCGAGAATCAGGTTCCTCAAGGGGGGCCAGGTCTTGGCCGCTATGGCGCCGCCCAGGGAACCCTCAAGGTCCGGCAGGGCTATTTCAAAACCGTCGTCTTTCAGGCTGCGTTTTAATTCGCGCACTGAGATGCCCGCTTCCGCTTTTACGGTGAAGTTCGCCCGGTCCAATTCCAGCACCCGGTTAAGGGCGGAGGTTTCCGCTGTTTTAAGGCCTTCCATTATGCGGTTTTTTTTAAGCTTGGTGCCAAGTCCCGTCACGGCGCTCGGAATCCCGCTCCGGGCGCGAAGCAGAAGGTCATTTACCAGCGCCGCCGCGGCGTCGCCGAAAGGGGCCGGGTCTGCATACCGGAGGCCGGCCCGGTGGTCGCAGGCCACCGGCAGTATCTTGTCCGGGTTGGCGAGGTCCGCCGGGTCAAAAGCCTTTTTGATGCCGGCAAAAAAATCCAGGGTCCGGGCGTCGTACATCCAGTTCATAGCCACTCTTTTTTCCACGCCTATGCCGTGCTCGCCCGAGATGGAGCCGCCGAGCCTTATGCAGCTTTTAAGGATCTCATAACCGGCTTTCCTGACTCTTTTGCCTTCCTGTAGGTCGCGCTCGTCAAAGACGATATTGGGGTGCAGGTTGCCGTCGCCGGCGTGGAACAGCAGTCCGGCCGTGAGCTTGTATTTTGAGAGTATCTCCCGGGTCTCTTTAAGCGCTTGGGGGAGTCTGGGCCTGGGCACCACGCCGTCTTCCACCAGCACGTTCGGGGCCAGCCGCGCCATGGCCGGGTAGGCGCCTTTCCTGGCCTGCCAGAGGGCTTCGCGTTCTTCGGCGCCGGCGGCCGTCTTAAAATAAACGGCGGCTTCGGCCCTGCAGATATATTCTATGTCGCGCAGTTCCTGATTTATTTTTTTGTCGCCGGCTCCGTCAAGCTCTATTATCAGGATGGCTTCGCTGCCGGCGGGATAATCGGTTTTAAGGGTTTTTTTGGCGGCGGAAAGCGACATTTTATCCATGGCTTCAAGGGCCCGCGGCGCTATCCCGGAACTTATTATCCCGGTCACGGCCGTGATGGCGTTTTCAATGGAGGGAAAAGCGGCGACCGCCGTTTTTACAAGCTTCGGCTTTTCTATTATCTTCAGCCAGGCTCTGGTCACTATGCCGAGCGTCCCCTCCGAGCCTATGATAAGGCTCATCAGGTCCGGCCCGGGGTCAAGGTAAGACCAGCGCTTCACCGAACCCTCCGGGGTTACCACCTCAAGGCGCTCGACGTTGTCAGCGGTGACGCCGTATTTCAGGCACAGCGGGCCGCCGGCGTTCTCGCCTATGTTGCCGCCTATGGTCGAGACTTTCTGGCTGGACGGGTCCGGGGCGTAGAAAAAGCCGAATTTGTCAAGTTCCTGCTGAAGCCTCAGGTTGACCACGCCGGGTTCCACCACCGCGACTTTATTGACGGTGTCTATCTGACGAATCTTATTTAAAAGCGAGAGATTTAAGATCACGCCGCCCTTCAGCGGTATGGTGCCGCCGGACAGGTTGGTGCCGGCCAGCCGAGGCAGATAGGGAATGCCGGCTGCGTAGAGTATTTTTACCGCCGGCGCCACCTGCTCCGTCAAAGTGAACCGCGCCACCGCTTCCGGCTTGGCCCTTGCCAGGCCGGCGTCATAAGAATACATCAGCAGCTCGGCCGCATCGGTGAATATGTTTTCCGGGCCGAGCAGGGCCTCAAGTTCCTTTCTTACGGTTTCAAACCGGTGTTTTTTGAACATAGCGCGAGGGGTTCAGGTGTTAGATCCTTAAACCCTGCTTCTGTTTTATCGGCCTGAGCTTAGCCGAGAAATGGGCCAGCACTTCGGGCGCTTCGATTAACTCAAGGCCTTTTATTGAATTCTTGTTCCCGGCTATGTATTCCAGGACTTCTATGACATAGTCTATATGGCTCTGCGTGTATACGCGCCGGGGCATAGCCAGGCGCACCAGTTCCATGGCGGCCGGCAGGAACTCTCCCCCGGCGTCGCGCCGCCCGAACATAAGGGACCCGATCTCGACGCCCCGTATTCCGCCTTCAAGGTACAGGTGTACCGTCAGTGTCTGGGCCGGAAAATTGAGCGGATTTATGTGCGGAAGGAATTTTTTGGCATTGATGTATACGCCGTGCCCGCCCGGGGGGGTAACTATCGGTATACCGCGCGTTAAAAGTTTTTCGCCCAGGTACTCGGCGGAGCGCAGCCGGTACTGAAGATAATTCTCTTCCAGCACTTCCCGCAGGCCTATGGCTATGGCCTCAAGATCTCTCCCGGCCAATCCGCCGTAAGTGTTAAAGCCCTCGGTCAGTATCAGCAGTTGCCTCGCTTTGGAAGCCCATTTGCCGTTGTTCATGGCCAGGAATCCGCCCATATTGGCCAGCGCGTCTTTTTTGGCGCTCATCATGGCGCCGTCGGCCAGTTTAAACATCTCTTCGGCTATTTCCCTGACCGGCGTGGAGTTATAGCCTTTTTCGCGGAGCTTTATGAAGTACGCGTTCTCGGCGAAGCGCGCGCAGTCAAGGAACAGCGGTATGCCGTATTTCCCGCACAGGCTCCGGGCGCCCCTGAGATTTGCCATGGACACCGGCTGGCCGCCCAGGGAATTATTTGTGACCGTCATCACGCAAAGCGGTATATTACCGGCGTCCTTTTCCTTTATGAAACGTTCCATCGCGGCGAGGTCAGCATCGCCTTTGAAGGGGGCCGGCTTGTCGAAATCAAGCGCCCCTCTGGCGGGGAAGTCGACGGCCTGGGCGCCGGAAAATTCTACATTGGCGCGGGTAGTGTCAAAATGGGAATTAGAAATTATATATTTGCCTTTCCCGCCTATGATCGAGAAGATTATTTTTTCGGCCGCCCGGCCCTGGTGGACGGGGATTATCTCCGTATAACCGGTCAGGCCTTTTATCTCGTTTTCAAAGTTGTAATAACTGCGGGCTCCGGCGTAGGATTCATCGCCCAGCATAATCCCCGCCCACTGCGCGGCGCTCATCGCGCCGGTGCCGCTGTCGGTCAGCAGGTCTATCAGGACTTTTTCGGCCCTGAGGTTGAAAAGATTATAATGGGCGGTCTCCAGCAGCCGGAGCCGTTCCTTGCGCGTGGTGAATCCCAGGGGTTCCACGCTTTTGATCTTAAAAGGCTCTATGATGGTTTTCCATTTATGTTCCATGGGTGAAGCTCCTTAAAAATTTTTGCCGCAAAAATTTTTATTTGACAAAAACCGACAGCAAAACAAAATAAACCAGCATCAGCGCCGCGCCGCAAGGCAGGGCCGCCCTGGCCCATTCGCCGGAGCTGATGTCCAGCTTCGCCGCGCATACAATGTTGGGGATATTACCCGGTATCAGCAGCCCGCCGGATACCAGTAGCCCCATCAGCACGAAGGTCACCTGCCGGCCGCTCATAAAGGGCGTCACTTCCGCCGCCACCAGCGTGGCGTTGTCTAAAACAGCGGACACCGAATTGGCCCAGTATAAAGCCCAGACGGGCATACCGGGCACGAATCTTTCCGCGAGCGGTTTGAGGCCGGCGCCTAAAAATATCAGCGCCATTACGAACAGATATACCCTGGCGGCGCGCACGACGATGCTTTTATTGTCCTCAATGGCGTCTTCCGTAAGCCCCGCTTTTCCGGATGCCGCCTTGCCGACCCCGAAGCCGGCGATAAAGGCGGTGAGTAAAACGCCGGGCGCCACCCAAACCCCCAGCTGCTTTATCAGGTAGAAAAAATCGGCGTTATGCGGGGGGCCTTTCAGTTTGGCTATCGCGATGGTGGAAAGCGGTTCGCCCAGCGGGGTCAAAGCCGCCCCGAGGCCTATGGCGTAACACGCATAAACCACGGTTCTGACTTCGTAAGACCTTTCAAGTTCAAGGACGCTTATGACTTCGGCCAGGATAAGCGAAGCTATAATGGCTGTCAGGATGCTGGAGGCAAAGCCGAGAAAGGTTATTATTATGAAAACGGTCCGGGGCAGGCCGAACTTCGCGGTAAGCCGGCCGAGCCAGTCTTTTATCCTGTGCCGCACCCGCTTGAAGATGAATCCGACGGTCAAAACCGCCAGGGTTATCGGGAGCGGCTCTTTCAGCGCCTCAATGACCAGGCGGCCGCTCCAAACCCCGGAAATAGTGACGGCGGCCGCGCCCATTACGAACAGGAACGCTTCCAGCTCTTCTTCGACTTTCTTGACCGAGAAAGGAAGGACAAGGGTAAACGCCATAATGACGGCCAGTCCCGCGATGATAAAATAATTGTCCATTTTCCGAACTCTTCCCGATTCTTCCTTACTGCATGCTTCACACTTGTGCTACAATATCAATAATTCTATTAATTTAACGCGGCGAACGGAAATGAATAAATTCAAGGAACCTGTCGGTCTGTTCTTGTGCGGCGGCGGCGCTTTGGGCAGCTGGCAGTCCGGCGCGCTTTCAAAGCTCGTGGAGCTGGGAATGCGCTTCAACGCCGTGGCCGGTTTCAGCATCGGGGCGCTTAACGGCGCGGCTTACTGCTACAATAAAACGGCCGAGCTGAAGAATATCTGGCAAAAGCTCAAACCCGACAGGATCTTAAGCTTCAGCCCGGGGTATCATAATATCCCGCTCGATCTGTACCAGCATCATAAGCCCGATTTTCTTTCCCGGGTCGGATTCCTGCTCCAAAACAATCTCGCCAGGTTCACGCTTTTTTCCAACGCGCCGGTCTATGACGTTTTAAACGGCTGGCTTGCCAAGGCCGGCTCCGATTTCTCAAGGAACATAAATTTCTACGTCATCAGCCATGCCGTGGAGAAAAAGCTTCCGTACATAATAAAGTTCGACGGGAAAACCGGGGGGCAGAATCTTTCTTTCGTGGACGCGCTGGTGGCCAGTTGCTCCATCCCGTTGATCTTCCCGCCGGTGGAGGTGACCGACCGCGGGCTGACCTATCACCTGGTGGACGGCGGGGTCATAGGCATAGCCACCATAAACCTGAGTATATTTGAAGGCTGCCGGACCATCCTCATAATAAGCAATTCCAGGGATTCGGACTTGGTTTTCCCGTCCGGCGGCCCTTTCGGCCATTTTGAATCAAAGGCGCGCAGGATGCTCGCCATGCATACCCAGAAGATATATGAATCGCGCGTCCTCGTGAGGTCCGAGCCGCAGGTCCACCTTATAAAGCCGCCGGAAGATCTCGGCCTTAAGGTGCTTGAGTTTGACGGCGTAAAATGCCTGCGCGCCTTCAGCCTGGGCGAAGAGGAGGCGGCCCGCTGGTTTAACTCGTTATAAGTTTAAATAAGCTCCGGAGGTTTTATGGCGAAAATGGAATTCTCGGCGATAGTGCCGGTCGCCGGCGCGGGCATGCGCTTAAGGCCGCATACGCACACCTATCCCAAGGTCCTGCTGACCGTGGGCGATAAACCCATCATAGGCCATATCCTGGACGAGCTTTCCGAAGCCGGCATAAAAAAGATCTATATGGTCATAGGCTACCTGGGGGGCAAGATAAAAACCTATGTGTCGGAGAAATACCCCAGGCTGGACGTCGAATATATCACGCAGGACGAGCCCAAGGGCCTGGGCCACGCCATCTGGATAACCAGGAGGTATGTCAAAGGCCCTGCTTTGGTGATGCTGGGCGATACCATCATCTCGGCTGACCTCAGGCTGTTCCTGGGCGCCGGCGAAGACGCCATCGGGGTAAGGGAGGTCGCCGATCCCAGGCGTTTCGGCGTCGTGAAAATAGAAAAAGGCCGCATAACGAATATGGTGGAAAAGCCCAAAAACCCTCCGTCCAACATGGCTATAGTGGGCCTCTACGCTTTTAAAGACAGCGGGCTTTTATACAAAAGTCTTGACAGGCTGGTGACGTCCGGCAAGACGACCGGGGGCGAGATCCAGCTTACCGACGCCCTGGCCCTGATGCTTCACGGCGGGCATAAATTCAAGCCCGTCACCATAGAGGGCTGGTATGACTGCGGCAAGCCGGAGACCCTGCTTGAGACCAACCGCTATATCCTTAATAAGAAAAAGCATGTCAGCCGCGCCGGGAACTGCACAATACTGGAGCCGGTCTATATCTCGCCGCGCGCCAAAGTAAGCGGCTCGGTGATCGGCCCTTACGCCTCCATCGGCGACGGCGCGACCGTGGAATCCTCCATCATCTCCGATTCCATCATCAACGAAAACGCCGTGATAGTGAACATGAACCTGAGCCGGTCGCTGGTCGGCCCCAGCGCCACCATCATAGGCCGCCGCGAGCAGATAAACATCGGCGAAAATTCCGAGATAAGATTCGATAAAGCCGTCTGCGAGTTGTAGCTCGGGGGAGGGGTCAGCGGAGGCGCTTCCGGGCGTTTTTTATGATGCGCCGGATATCCGGGAACAAAAGCGTGAGGAGGACGGCTATCAAGGCCAAAATAAAGAGTGCGACAAACACTTCAAACGAGAATAAAAAGTCCGGGTTCATAAATACCAGTCCGCTGATCACCGCAACCAGCGCCGCGCCGGCCAGTAAGATCGTCTTGTCCGGTCCGCGGGACTTTCCCGCGGCGGACGACGCCGTTTCCTTCCTCGGCTGGTGCCCGGCGGTCGTCTTGGCTTTTCCTTTTTCAGCTTCGCCGGCGGCCCTTTCCGGCCGCCGCCCCGCCAACCGCCCGGCGTTGGCGCGGCGTATCTCTTCGTTGACTTTATCCAGTTCTTCCCTGGCCGCCCGGGAAGCCGGCATAAGGCGCAGCAGTTCCTCGTAGGTCCGCGCCGCAGGGTCAAGCTGCCCGCTGCGCGCATATTCCCGCGCCTTTTCACGGAGCCCGTTCGCCCCGGCCAGGGTTTTTTTCGCCTTGTCTATAAGGTAATTTACCTCGGAATTACCGGGGTCCACCACCAGCGCTTCGGCCCATTTCGCCATGGCGCCGTCATAGTCCCGCCGGGCGTAAAATTCCTCGCCGGCCCTGATAACCGCGTTTATCGTTTCTGTTTCCCGGTCCAGGGCGTCCAGTTCCCGCCGCGCCTCCGCCAGCCCCGGCTGAAGTTTCAGCAATTCGGCGTACACTTCCGCCGCGCGCAGCCGCTCCCCGCGCCGCTTGAAATCCGCGCCCCGCTCCCGCAGCGTATCCGTCCACTCCAGCACGCCTTTCGCCTTCTTTATCAGGTTCGCCGCTTCGGCGTTGCTCCTGTCAAAACCGAGGATCTTGCCCCATTCGGCAATGGCGTCCCGGTATCGGCATTCGCCGAAAAGCTTTTCTCCCGCGGCGATTATTTCGGCCGCGTTCCGCTTTTTCCTGTGCCTGTCGGTTTTCATGCAAATATTCAGCCTTTTATGAAGAACAGGGCGGGAAAGTAGGTCACCATGGCCAGCATTCCCAGTAATATCAGCCAGAAATTGAAGGATGCGCCATAAAGCTCGGTCAGTTTTTTATTGAAGCGGGAGCTTGAAAGAAA
This sequence comes from Elusimicrobiota bacterium, assembly GCA_016208085.1. GTDB lineage: Bacteria > Elusimicrobiota > Elusimicrobia > Elusimicrobiales > UBA9959 > JAHJSU01. The sequence continues at coordinate 10,065 of JACQYT010000024.1, forward strand.
GAGGTTTAAGCCCAGCGGCGGCGTCATGTAGCCTATCTCAAGGTTCAGCAGGAAAATGATGCCCAGGTGTATCGGGTCTATGCCGTAGTTCATCGCCACCGGCACTATGATGGGCACCACGATGATGATGGCCGAAAAGATCTCCACCATATTGATGACCAGCAGGAAAGCGTTCAATATTATAAGGAAGACGACTTTGTTCGGGATGAAGGCGTGCAGCCAGGCGAAGAGCTTGTCCGGTATCTGCGCGTCTATCAGGTAGTTGGTGAAGCCCAGCGCGGTCCCCAGCACCACGAATATCGCCCCCACCAGCATCATGCTTTTGACCGCTATTTTCGGTATATCTCTGAACAGGTCCAGGTCCTTATAGATAAAGACTTCCGCTATTAAAACATAAAAAGCCATTATGGAAGCGGCTTCGCCGGCCGTGAACAGGCCTTTGTAAATGCCGCCGATTATCAGGAAAGGCAGCGGTATCTCCCAGGCGGCCTCCCTGACCGCCGTCTTCAGGTTCGCAAACGAAAAAGCCTGCTTCCGGACGCCGGCTTTCTTCGCCGTGATAAGCGCGTAGACGGAAAGGACGGCTATCAGCGAGATGCCCGGCAATAAGCCCGCTTTAAAGAGCGAGTCTATGCTTATCTGCGCTATAAGGCCGTAGAGTATTATCGGCAGGCTGGGGGGGAACAATAAGCCGAGGCTGCCGGTGGTGGTCAGGAGCCCCAGCGTGAATTTCTCCGGGTAGCCCTGCTTCATCAGCATCGGATACAGCAGCCCGCCCAGCGCGATTATCGTGACCCCCGACGCCCCGGTGAAAGCGGTAAAAATGGCGGTAGCTGTCAGCGAGGCTATCGCAAGGCCGCCCGGCAGGGCGCCGAAGATTGCTTCGCCAAGCGCAAAAAGGCGTTTGGGAGCGTTGCTCTCGGCCAGGACATAGCCCGCGAAAGTGAAAAGCGGGATGGCTATAAGCGCGGGAAGGCTTGCCAGGCGCAGCATCTCTACTATGACGGCCGAGGAGTCTATCGCGGCCGCGCCGAACAGATAAAGCGCGCCCGCGCCGATAAGCGAAAAGACAGGCGCGCCCAGCAAGGCCAGGAGCAATATTGCGATGGAAACTATGATGCCCATAAAAATACAGGGTATAGGGTAAGGAAAGGGTATAGGGTAGAGGGTTTAGGGTATAGGGTAAGGAGTTCCTTATTTCTGCACCCTCTACCCTCTACCCTCTACCCTCTACCCTCTACCCTGCCCTTCTACCCTGCCCTTTGTCTTCCCGCCGGAAAATATTCAGCAGCGTGTGGAACGCGATCAGGATGAATGCGGCGGGTATCACCATCCCCGCCCAGCCGCCTTTTACGCCGAAATCACCCGCGTAAAAAGCGATGGAGGAGGAGGAGAACTCGTCCTTTATGAATTTAGCGGCCGCGTAAAAAAGCGTTCCGGAAACGAGAACGGCGAAAATACCGGTGGAGAGGTTGAGCGGCCTGTGGAACCTGCCCGGCAGGAATTTCACCAGCGCGTCCAGCGCGAAGTGCTTCGCGTACCTGGAAGCGACGGCCGCGCCCAGTAGCCCCGCCCATAGGACCAGGTGCCGCAGCAGCGGGTCCAGCCACACTATCCCGGAATGGAACAGCAGCCTTAAAAGCACCTGCAGGAAGGAAAGCGCCACCAGCAGGAAAATAAAGGAAACTATAAGGCCTTTCTCGGCCCGGACGAGGCAGTTTTCAAATTTAAAAATAAGTTTCATAAATCACTGTAGTTGCCAACCTTGGTTGGCCGATTTCTTAATAGCCGAGCAAGCTCGGCAACTACAGTTATTTCTTCGTCCTGAACTGCTTAAGGGCGGCCTCTATTTTCTCCAGCAGTTCCTTTGAGTAGAGCCTGCCGGCCAGCGCCAGGCGCGCCTGGGCGCCCATTTTTTCAAAGGAAGCGACGACTTCCGGCGAAGCGGGGGCGGTGAACGTTATTTTTTCTTTTTTCAGCGTGATTATAGATTTTTCATTGTCTTTGCGGCTGGCCGCGTTAAGGAGCTTTAACTGCCGGTTGGCGATGTCCGTCATCGCTTTCCGGTCCTCTTTTGAGAGCGTGCCGAAGAGCTTCCTGGAGATGACCACGGCGCCGGAGGCGTTGGCGATCGGCAGTGAAAAGGCGTACTTCATCTTCGTATGCCATTGCAGCGCCAGCGCCGACAGCGGGGAGGCGTAGATGCCGTTTATCATGCCGGTCTCAAGAGAAGTCATCACATCGGTGATGGAAAGCGGTATCGGGTTTATCTTAAGGGCGGAAAAAGTAGCTTCGGCTATCGGATCGCCTTCCCAGATCCACATCTTGACGGATTTGAGGTCCTCAGGCTTAGTCACGGGGCTGTTTGAAAACAGGTACACGTTGCCCACTTCCGCCCAGCCGAGCAGTATGTAGCCCTTGGCTTCAAATATCTTCCTGAACTCCGCGTTGAACGTCCCGTAAACATGGTCTATCTCGGCCGGGGTTTTGAAAAGGAACGGCGTATCCAATATCCGTATCCCGGGCGCTATCTCGCCGAGGCCGACGCCGGTGAAGCCGGCCGAATGCAGTTGGCCCAGGCGAATTTTGCGGGCCACGTCCTTTTCGTCGCCCGAGACGCCGCCGGCGTAGAACTTGAACTTGACCCGCCCCTGCGTCGCGCTCGACAGTTCAGCGCTGAACTGCCGCATCACTTTCATCCAGGTGGAGCCTTCCGGCGCGAGCGTGGCGAATTTGACCACCGTCTGCGCATAAAGCAGGGTAGAGGGTAGAGGGTAGAGGGTAGAGAGGAGAACCAGAAAGACTTTCCGGCGTAAACTTCGGTTTGCGGCCTGTGACTGGTGACCGTTAACTGATGACTGGTGACTGATGACTGGCGACCTAGCCGAAAATTTCTCAACCCTATACCCTATACCCTCAACCCTATACCCTGCAGTTTTAAAACAGCTCATCTTTTTTCTCCAGGAGTTTGCGGGCTTTCAGCTTGGCTATTTCGTTGGCCAGCCGGGTTTCATCGTCCTTGAGCTCGGCCGAGAGCACCTCGTTCAGGGTATGCTCAAAAAATTCCGCGTCCTGCGCGGCTATGGCGTACATTGCGGCGGCCAGGTATTTATTCAACAAAAAATCCGCCCCGGGGCCTTTAACGGCTTCCTCAAAGTTCAGCTTCGCTTTTTCGGGGTTCCCGCCCAGCAGCTTCGGGCGTATGGCGTAGTAGGTGCCCAGTATAGCGTATGCGCCGTTGTAATAATAATCCGACCTGACGGCGATAAGTTTTTCGGCGATCGGCATTATCTTGGGCAATTCCGCTATAGCATCCGGCTCGTTCCTGTTTAAATTGATGAAGCCGGCCCTGCAGAAAACGCGCCAGAAAGCTGCCGGCGCGGATTCCTTTGTCAACGCCGCGGGGTCCACAGCGCCTTCTTTGACCGCTCCGCCGCGCTCCGCCGCCATTAAAGCGTAAACCCCGCCTTTCTCGTAAAAAGCGGAGGCCCTGGCCTCGTTCTCGTCCTCCAGGAACAGGAAGGCGTAACCGCAGAATCCCTGGGCCGTCGCGGTAAGCAGGCCGGCGTCCGAGGAGTCGTTCTCTATCAGCATGGCCATCAACTGGAGATTGCCGGGCAGCGCCTCTTTCACGAACTGGGGGTCGCGCTCCCTGAACACCGCCGGCATGCCGTTCTGTATGATGCCGGAAGTGGACCTGACCGCCATTTTGTTCAGCGAGCAGCCGGACAGCAAGACAGCAAGACAGCAGGACAGCAAGACAGCAAGACAGCGGGACAGCAAGACAGCAAGACAGCGGGACAGCAAGACAGCAAGACAGCGGTACAGACGACAGATAACCAGCGGTCGGTGACTGGCGGCTGGCAACCGGCAACCGGTAACCGGCAACTGGCAGCCGGTGACTTTTGTCATTTTCTTTCCTCTATGACCATCGCGCTGAAAGCTTTGAGCAGCTCTCCGTACTTCTTAAAAAGATTCTCCACCGGCGCCGGGAATTTATAGGTCCAGTTATGGATGCCCATTGTGCCCGGGGAATTTATCCTGTCCCTGAAGCCGAAGATGTCCTGCGCCGGTATTATGATAAGGCAGGAAGCGGCTTTAAGAAGGCTCCTTAAGATCGTTTCCCTCGCTTTTGAGAATGCGGGCGGCATGCCGGATTTGCCGGAGACCATCAGCCATAAAAGCTTTTTCTCCACGGGGTCCACGGTCCGCCACCAGTCGGCCAGCGGTTCGTTGTCGTGGGTGGAGGAGGTGGCCAGGGAGACCCTGTCGTAACTCTCGGGCCGCGCGTAATAACCGCCCTTTTGTTTCTCCCAGCGCATGACTTTGTAGCCCGGCACGTTAAGCTCGGCAAGTACCCCGGGCACAAAGGGGGGGATGACGCCCAGATCTTCCGCCACCGGCAGCATGGGGCTCGCCCCGCATATCGCCTGGAGAAATTTTTTACCTCTTTCGCGCTGGGCGTTCTCGTCTTTGATGTCAAAATCCGGTTTTAAGGACACGTCGCGCGGGATGAGCCAGGTCCTGAAAAAACCCACCATGTGGTCTATCCTAAAGAGATCGTAGAACTCCGAGGATTTTTTCACCTTCAGCCGCCACCATTCAAAATTATTCTTCTCCACCTCCGGCCAGTTATAGGCCGGCAGCCCCCATTTCTGGCCGGTGTCGCTGAACGCGTCTGGCGGGGCGCCTATCTCCCTGGTGATGTCAAAATCGTTCTGGCGGGCCCAGACATCGGCGCTTTCCTGGTTGACCATGAAAGGCAGGTCTCCAAGCAGATGCACGCCTCTTGAAACGGCCTTTTCCTTCGTCCGGCGCCACTGGCGGTCTATGATCCACTGCAGGTATTTGAAGAACAGCACCTGGTTTTCATTGGCGCTTTCAAAATCCTTGAGCGCCGCGGCGTCATGGCGCATTAAAGAGGCTTCCCAGCGCGTCCAGGAAGCCCAGCTATGCGTCTCTTTTAGCTGCCTGAACAGCGCGTAATCGTCAAGCCAATAGGCGTTGCGGTCCGTGAAAGCGAAAAACTCTTTGGCCTGGGAAGAGTTCTGCAGTATGTGATGTTCGTGGAACCGGCAATAAAGCTTCCAGAGAAATTCGTATTTCAGGCGCTTTATGTCGTCATATTGCACTATCGGGGAGGCCCGAAGATGCCGCAGCCGGGTCTGAATTTTTTTAGATTTTATTTCAGCGGTAATGTCCGCGTATTCGGCGAGCTCCGGTATGTCTTCTACCGCGATGTAAACCGGGTCCAGCGCGAAAGCGCTTAACGCCGTATAAGGGCAGGTCACGCCGGGCGGCATCTCGTTTACCGGCAGCAGCTGCAGCAGGTCCAGCTTGATGTCTGCCAGCGCGTCTACCCATAAAGCCATGCTTGAGATGTCGCCTATGCCCCAATCTTTTTTGGAGCGTAGCGAAAAAAGCGGCAGCAGCACGCCCGTATGTTCTTTTTCAAGCAGAGGATGCATAAAATCAGCGTATAGGGTGTAGGGTATAGGGTATAGGGTAAGGAATTCCTTATAACTCTACCCTACACCCTCTACCCTATACCCTTTCGGCTATAGCTTCTATCTCCACCAGCGCGGCTTTGGGCAGCGCCTTCACTTCTATGGTCGCCCTGGCCGGCGGGTTCTTTGAGAAAAAGGAGCCGTAAATTTCGTTCATCCGCGCGAACTGCGACAGGTCGGCCATGAAGACCGTGGTCTTCACTATGTTTTCAAGCGACAATCCCCGCGATTTTAAAATGGCCCCGATATTTTTGATGGCGGCTTCGGTCTGTTCGGCTATGCCGGTCCCGGCAAGCGTTCCGGTGGCTGGATCTACGGGCAGTTGGCCGGATATGAATATAAAACCGCCCGCTTCCACGGCCTGGGAGTAGTGGCCGATAGCCGCGGGAGCGTCTTTGGTGGAAATTATCTTTTTCATTTTCAGCTCTTTCTGGAGGCTATAAACTTCTCTATGGACCTATCATAACTCCGTTCGGCCGCTTTCTCAAAGAAACAGGCGGGCAGTTCCCCGCTGCTCCTGTGGTAGGCCACGCATTCGCAGCAGATTCCTTTCCTGGAGCAGGGCTCGTAGGTGCAGTTGCAGTTGTTCAGATTATCGGGTTTTTTGCAGTCCATGGCGTCTCCTTTCGTGTATATGATACAAAATTTGAATTAGGCGTTGAACTGTTAACGCCTCCCCCGCTTCGCTCCGGCGTATTGCCTAACGGCTTTTAATATCGTTTAATTCAATACATGAGCGTGAGCGGCTCAAAAAAAATACACTTCACCGGCATCGGCGGCTCCGGCATGAGCGCCTTGTCGCAGATAGCGGCCATGGAGGGCCGGCGGGTGAGCGGCTCCGACAGGGATTTCGATAATTCCAGGAACCTGGGCTTTAAAGCCTCGCTTGAGAAGCTCGGCATAAAGATCTTTCCCCAGGACGGCTCGGGCATAGACGGGGACACGGAGGAGGTCGCCGTCTCCACCGCCATAGAGGATTCCAATCCCGAGATAGCCAGGGCCCGCGCCTTGGGCGCGCGACTCACGCACCGCTCCGAACTGCTGGCGTCCTATGTGGATAATTTTAAGACCATAGCGGTAGGCGGCACAAGCGGGAAATCCACCGTGGTGGGGATGGTGTTCACCATCCTTGAGGAAGCGGGCTTGAGCCCCAGCGTCATAACCGGCGGCCCGCTGGTCGCGCTTAAAGAGCGGGGGCTTATCGGCAACGCCTGGCGCGGCAAGGGAGAGATCCTGGTGATAGAAGCTGACGAATCCGACGGCACCATAGAAAAATACAGGCCCGCCGCGGGCCTTATCCTCAACATCAGCAAGGACCATAAAGACGTTGCCGAGTTAAAGAGGATATTCGCTCAATTCGCGAAGAACGCGAAAAAACTTTATCTGAACGCGGACGACCCCGAGCTGGCCGGTTTCAGGGACGGGGCGGAACTGTTCGGGATCGAAGATTCAAGATTGAAGATTGAAGATTTAAGATTGGAAATGTTCGGCTCCGGCTTTAAAATGAACGGCCTGGATTTCAGGGTGCCGGCGCCGGGGGCCTATAATATCCAGAACGCGCTGGCCGCCGTGAAAGTCTGCCTGGATATGGGCGTTCCGCTTGAAATCTGCGCCGCCGGGCTCGCGAAATATAAAGGCGTGCAGCGGCGGTTTGAACTGGTGGGCGAAGCCGGCGGAGCGCTGGTGGTGGACGATTACGCCCATAATCCGGCCAAAGTGGCGGCGGTGCTGGGCGCGCTGCATGGGGCCGGCGGCGGCAGGATTATCGCCATTTACCAGCCGCACGGCTTTACCCCGGCCCGGCACCTTAAAAAAGAGCTTATAGCGGCTTTTGCCGCGAACCTGAAAGAAGAAGACATCCTTTTTATGCCGGAGATATATTATGTCGGCGGCACGGTGGCCAAAGACATCTCTTCAAAAGACTTTGTGGACGAACTGTCCCGGCTGGGCCGGAAGGCTTTTTATTTTGAGCGGCGTCCGGATATAATAAGCGAAGCCGCCGGGCTTGCCCGGCCCGGAGATATCTTTCTCGTAATGGGCGCCAGGGACTGGACCCTGTCGGATTTTGCCAGAGACCTTTTTGAAAGGATAAAAAAAAGATGAGCCTATGGCCGGCATAACCGTGATGATATATACCACTTTAAGGGCGCGCCTCGGATTTTCAAAAGCGGAGCTCCAGGGGAAAACAGTGCATGAACTTCTGCTGAAACTCGCCGCCGTTAAAAAGCCGGACGTCAAAAACATACTTTTTGACGCGGCCGGCCGGGTGAAGAATCATTTTGTGCTTACGCTCAATTCCGAGCTGCTTGACAACAGGAAAGCGAAAACGATAAAGGTGAAGGCGGGCGATATACTGCATATTTTCCCGCCGATATCGGGGGGATAATCCGAAAACTTCAGTTGAAGTTTTCGGGAAGGATAAAGGATTAAGGATAAAGGCTAAAGGGCGGAATACTCTCTTTATTTTTTGTTTTCCAATGTTTTTACTATCCTTCAGCCTTTAGCCTTTCCTTAACAGCGGAGGAACACTTATGGTGCCGGAAAAAATAGCCGAGAATGTTTATTCCATGCGGATCAATCATTTCAACAGGCGCATGTTCGACGCGCTTATCCCGCTGCCGGACGGAACGAGCTATAACGCCTACCTCGTGCGTGGAACAGGGAAAACGGCGCTTATGGACTCTGCCGACCCGGAAAAAAAAGACGCGCTTTTTGATTTCCTGCGGGACGTGGAAAAAATAGACTATTTAGTGGCTCATCACGCAGAACAGGACCATTCCGGCTCCCTCCCTTTCGTGCTTGAAAAATACCCGGCGGCCAGAGTGGCCGCAAATCCCAGGTGCAAAGAGTTCCTGATGTCGCACCTGCATCTCCCGGCCGAAAAGTTCATTGAGGTTAAGGACGGCGGGCGTCTGGACCTGGGCGGCAAGACCCTGCGTTTTATCTACACGCCGTGGGTGCACTGGCCGGAGACCATGGTCACCTATCTTGAAGAGGACAGGATACTGTTCTCCTGCGATTTTTTCGGTTCGCATATAGCCACGGGCGAGCTCTTCTCGGACGAAAAGACCGTCTACGGGCCCATGAAAAGATATTACGCCGAGATCATGATGCCTTTCAGGAGCAGCATTAAAAGCAATCTGGAAAAGATAAAGGAACTCGAACTTGCGCTGATAGCGCCGAGTCACGGGCCTATTCATAAGAACGTGAAATTCGCGCTGGACGCTTATAAGGACTGGGCTTTGTCCGAAGCTAAAAATAAAGTCCTGGTGGCTTATATTTCGATGCACGGCAGCACTCTGCTGCTGGTCAACCGGCTTGTCAGCCGGCTGCAGGAAAAGGGCGTTCCCGTGGAGAAGATAAACCTGGACGAGTTTGATATAGGGTGCGTGGCCATGGCCCTGGTGGACGCGGCCACCGTCGTAATAGGCACGCCCACCGTGCTGGCGGGGCCGCATCCCAAAGCGGTCTATGCGGCGTATCTCGCCAACGCGCTGAGGCCGAAGACCAGGTTCGTCTCCGTGGTCGGCTCCTACGGGTGGGGCGGCCGGGCGCTTGAAACCATCGCGGGCATGATATCCGGCATAAAGGCCGAAGCGCTGAAGCCGGTCATGGTCAAAGGCATGCCGACCGCCGACGACCTGCTCGAGGTTGACGCTCTGGCCGGCCTGATAGCCGAAAAGCACAAAAGCCTCGCGTTTTCATAACTCAAAAACAGCCCTCAAAAATAGACCCTCAAAAATAGCCCTTGAAATTTCCGGTTTTGTCTGCTACACTCTAAGTAGGAAGTTATAAAAACTTTATTTTCCGGTTCCTTTTTAAAGCAGCGCGGGAAATAAGGTCGTGTGTTTTTATCGCTATTATCTCTGATTCACGGGGGTTTTATGACTGAAAACAAAAACAGCAGAAAGAAAGCGCTGATAATATTCGTCCTCGCGTTCCTCGCCTGCGGCGGCGGAATTTTTATCTTTTTCGTCTTCCAGGGCCTGGGTGATTTTAACAGCGGCAGCAAAAGCAATTTCCATTACGGCTTCAGCGCGAAGAACGCGCTGATACCTCTCATCAGCTATTTCAGCCGGACCGACAGCGAGGCCGAACTGGTCAAGCAAACCAAGAACAGGCTGGAGGCAAGGGGGCTTGACGTTTCCCTGCTGGACGGGTCCAGGGCCGACGTTTCCGACTGGATGGACAAAAGCGGCGGCGCGGGAGGCTCTTCCGGTAACGCGGTGGCGCGGAGCGCGTCCGCCGCAAAGACCGCTGTTCCGAGGATGGGCGGCGGCCTGGGCGACATTTCCGGCGGTGGCGGCGGTGGCTCGCAGACCAGCGCCGCGCTGGCGCAGTTCAGCGGCCCGGGCGGCGCCGGGAGTACGCGGATCTCGGGCGCCAAGGCCGGTCAGAGCGCCGCTGCCCCGGGCAAGGGCGCGATGGGCGCGCTGGCCCTCACGCGGGCCGCGATGAAGGAAGGCATAAGGTCGGGCTCGGCCATGACCGCCAAGGCAAAGTGGGACCAGGGTTTCGGGGTCGGCGCTGCCGGTAAAGCGGCGGGCGGCGCGCTTGCCTACGCCAAACCCGGGCTGGCTAACCTGGACCGTATAAAAAAAGGCGACATAGCCGATCTGAAGACTCTTGAGCCGGGATCTCTTACAGCGGCTATACCCCCGCCTGTGGAGGACAAGTCGGGCAGCGACCCCCTGGCGAATAAGGTGAAGGGGAAGGATGGAGGGGACGCGGCCGCAGATGCGGCAAAGCTAATGGCGCAGAACGCGGCCGGGGCGGTAGGGAGCGCTATTAACAAAGGCGGGGGGGGGGGACCGAAGATTAACGCTAACGCCGGCATGCCGCCGCCCGATGTTATCGGCAAGGCTGTGGATAAATTTTGCCCCAACAGCTGCGATCCCGGCGACGGCTCCACATACACGGACAAGCAGATCACCTATGAGAAACAACCGGACGGAACCTACAACGCCACTTACGAAGGGACGCATGACGACCAGCCGTACAAGGATACGGTGAATATAGACCTCTCTAAAGGTCCTGATGATCAGGTTACGCCCGTCGGCTCTTGTACGCCCGTGGCGAACGAGTGTACGCCCACGGAGTTCGGCACCAATACTCCCATTGTCGGTCCGTAGCGGCGTTGGGGAACTGTTGCGGCTCTGATGGCATCGGCGCAGGCCTTGACAAATCAGGGAATTTCTGCTATACTATCAGCGTAGCAGATAACTTTGCCCTGAACTATCCGATGGAGCGTGTCAGGGGAAGTCTAAAGTTGTTTTAGCCGAAAACGGAGCGGATATGACACGGGTACCGGGGAAAAAATCCAAAACCACGCAGTATGTTGTCGGCGCAGTAGTCGCCGTCGTAATACTTCTGCTGTGGATCTCTATTCCGCTGATGAATACTTCCTCGCTTGATTCTTCGGTTTCGGCCAATCCCTTCAGACCAAAGACCGCCGACCTGAATTCGCTCGGCAGCGACATCCCTTCGGAGGGCGGCGCGCCGGGTTACGCCTTGAACGGCTCCATGATAGACAATCCGGCCACTTCAGGCGAAATGATAGCCTCTTCCCTTTTCCAGTTAGGGCCCGGCGAGACTGAGAATGCCGCCCCGGCAGACGCTTCCGCGGCCGGCGGAAGTTCCGGCTCCTCCGGGAGCGGCGGGTCCGCTTTTGCCGGAGCGCGCGCCCCTGCCGCGCACAAGGGCAAACTGAACGCCATGCCTTCTCTCGGCGCCGGCAACGCGAATTCCATGAGCGCCGGCGGCGCGCATAAAAAGCTTTTCGGCGCCGCCAACGCCAAGCCCGAGCTTACGCCGCTTTCAGACCAGGGGTTGAATAAATCCCCGGGCGCGGAGAAGAGAAACGCACTGGTGGCCATGCTCCAGAACATGGAGGCCAAGAGCGCCAAGGCCTCCAAAGCGGGAACGATCGTCGGAGCGCGTGACGGGGCCACTTCCGCTTTTGATAAAGTCAAGGGCGATGCCTCCCTCAACACCGGTATTGAGAACAGCGCGTCCGGCGCGGGCCTTGAGCTGGGCGAGGCGGTCGCGGATTTTAAAAAAAGCGATCCGAAGAGGAACAACAAAAAGATAACCCTGCCCGAGCCCAAGCCGACGGAAGATAAGTCAAAAGAGGCTGACGAGGAGTTCAAGAGGATGCTGATGCAGATGATAATACAGAGTCTGCTTGGCCCGATATTCAGCAACATAGCCAACAGCATATTCGCCCCGACTCCCGCCTAGCGGTCTGCGGGGAGCGGCCTGTGAGGAAGCAGTAAGCGGTAAGACTTGTTAGGAAGCAATAAGACAGTTGAGCCGGATAAATAAAATGTTTTGGAGGTTATATGATGGAACCCAAAAAGGATAAAGAAAGAAAAGGCGGTTTCTGGGCGTACATTTCCGGTCTTTTCGGCAAGGCGCCCCTGGCCCGCGGAGGGCTTGGTTCGGCGTCCGGGCTGGGCGGGGCGTCCGGGCTGGGCTCGGCCGGCTCCGGGCTGGGCGGGCTTTTTGCCACTAAAGCGGGCATCGTCGGCATGGTGCTGGGCGGCGCCACCATAGCGGCCGGCGTCGGCGTGATATATAATTTCCTGGGACCCTCCTCTAAATCGGGCTACACGCCGCAGTTGTTCCAGAGCGCCTATTACGATGAACAGACCCGCAGCGCCGGCCTGGACCGGTCCAGGCAGAAAAGCGCGGCCGTGGAAAGTTCCCTGGATATGTTCAAGGAACAGGCAAAAAAGGACGGGCTTGCCCTGGGCGAAGACGCGGAGAGCGCCGGTAAAAAAGACTCAGGCGAGAAGCCGGCCGACGAAACTGCGGATGGCGCGGCGGAGGCGGGCGCGGCCCCTGATGCCGCGGCGGCGCCGGGCGGCGGGCCCAAACTGCAGTCGGCGTCCGGATTCGGCGGCGGCCGGGGCGGCGGCGGAAGCGGCACAAGCATGCCGCAGCTGTCCGGCGGCGGCGGGATGTCCGGCGGCATAAACAGCAAGTTCGCGCCGATCTACAAGGCGCCGGCGGGCCAAAAAGGCAAAACCTCGGGCCTGGCGGGTTCTATGGCCGCGTCCGTGAAGGGCGGCAAATATTCGTTGCCCCCCAGCAAGAAAGGCGCTCACGGCCAGGCTAAATTCGCCAAAAAAATGGGCGCCAAGGCGGTTCATTCCACCGACGCCGGCGCCAGGACGACCGCCACCGAAGCATTTTCAGGCGAGACTGTGGGTTCAGGCGATGTCGGCGCTCCCGACGGCGGCGCGGGGCTTGGCGGAGCGGGCCTGTCCGGCGGCAACAAACTTAAAGCCAGCGATCCCAATATGGACGGGAGCAGCTTCACGCCGCCGAAAGTTCCGGAACCGGAAGACGTGTCCCCCTGGAACGATCTGCGCGACGAGGCTATGAAGTATATACTTATCAGCATGGGGCTGATAGTCGTAACCAAGATATTCGCCAAAATCGCCAAAGCCGTGCCGTTCATGTACTACGTGGCTTTTGCGACGGCTGTAGCGGCGATAGCCGCCGCTCTTAAAGTGATCTGGGTCGGCTATAAGCTTTACAAAGGCGATCCGAACGGCGATCCGCCGTGGACAGGTCAGCTGGGGCTGGCGATACCGATGATAGCGGCAGGCGTGATGCTGGCGATCGCGGCCTGGAACGCCCTGTGCGACATGGCGGGCCAGACGGATGTCGCCGCCAAAGCCGCAACCACTACTGCGGCCGGGACGACTCCGGCGGTGTCTGCGGCGGCCGGCGCACCCGGCTGGATGAGCGGGTTAGGCGGCATGGGGTTAGGCAATGTTCTTGGCGGGTTATAAGGCCGGCGGAGTGTCCGGTAGGCGGCTGAAGGGTTCGGAAATAGGAGGATATATGAGCGATTTACCTGAAATAAACTTCAAAGAGAAAAAAGAAGAGAAGAAAAAGGGCTTTATCCCCTGGATACGTTCCAAGCTAGGGATCGGCGGGCGGAATGCCGTAGGCGGCGCCGGCGCCGCCGGAAGAGCCGGAGGAGCGCTGCCCGGCGTCGCCGGAATCGGCAGCAGGGCCGCTCTCGGCAGGGCCGCTCTGGGCGCGGGCAGGTTCGGTTCCGCGTCAGGCGGCCTGTTCGGCGGTTTATTGTCCGGCAATATGGGCCTGCTGCTCACTGCCGCCGTGGTCGCCGTGGCGCTGGGAACCGGTATTTACATGAGCGGCTTGAACAATCCCGGCGAGACCGCCGGGGCCTTCGGTTCCAACAAGTCCGGGGACGGTTATGTGCCCGCTATCATGCGTAACCAGCAGAGCGGCTCCTCGCTTGATATGTTCAAAGACGCCAATAAAGCGGGACTGGGCCTGGATGGAAACGGCTACGACGCAAACGGCTACGACAAAGACGGCTACGACAAGGACGGCTACGACAAGGACGGCTACGACCGGAACGGCTACGACAAGGAAGGCTTCGATAGGAACGGCTACGACAAGGACGGCTACGACCGGAACGGCTACGACAAGAACGGCCTGGACAGGAACGGAAACCCCGGCGGCAGCGGCGCCGCCTCGCCTGGCGGCCCGAACGCCGGCCAGGACATGGCGGCTAAACTCGCCGGCGGTTTCGGCAGCGGGCTTTCAGGCTCCATGGGCAGCGGCGGCAACAAATTCAGCAATATGGGAGGGTTCGGGAATAAATTCTCAGGCAACAAAGTCGGTTTCGGAAAGGTGGGTTCGGGCTTTTCCAATCTGCCGGAGTTTAACTCGCGGAAGAAATTGCTGGCCATGAAAGGTTCGGCCAGGGCCGTGCCGTCCTCCAAAAAAGGCGCCGCGAAGTACGGGACAGGCACAAAGGCATGGGGCCAGTCCAAAGGCTTAAGGCTCACGCAGAAATCCGACCCGGGCTACTCCATAGATACAATGCGGGGCACCCAGGATGCAGCCTGGGTGGGAAGCACGCCCGACGGCACCGTGGACCCCGATGGCGGGACAGGCGTTACCACGGGGGGTACGAGCCCTCCGCCCACGCCCTATGACACGCCTACGATCCAGCCCACCGGCGGCGGCACCACCAGCCCCGACGGGACCCCTGATACCCCGCTCGCTCCCGATGCCACGCATGTCGACAGCGAGTTTGAAAGCACTGCCAAGACTATTCTTATGCTGATAACGGTTTCCATCGCTCTCGCCCTCGTGGGAGCCATGCTTATCAATGCGGGCAATACCCCCGCCACTTTCTATCTGAAAGTGATCGGCATGATCCTCTGCGGTATAGCGCTGGCTCTCGCCATTTACGCGGGGGTCATGGCCGTTCAGTTGATGGGCTCACAGATGGTGCTGGGCATAGCTTATCTGGCCGCCGCCGGGTTGGCCGGGCTTGCAGCCGGCATAGCCATGTTCGGCAACATGTCGGCCGCGCTCCTCGTCATGATTAAATGGGTGGCGCTGGCAGCCGGTGTTGTCGCGTTGATGGGTGCAATGCTGGGATAGACAGCGGGGGGCAGGTTTTTGGTCCCAGGCCGTCCGCCTCAGGGCGCGGACGGCCGGCGGTCGTGTATAGTATTGGTTTTGCGCGGAGGACGCGGACCAGGCGGGAGGATATATGGGGAGCCAATTTGTAGAAAAACATAAAAGGAAGTCTCTGCTTGCTGCGCTTTTGCTTCTTTTTTCAGGCCACACCAAGTATGTGGTAATACTGCTGCTGGTCGTGGCCACGTCAATACCTTTTGTCGTTTCACGCGACACTCTTTCAAGGCTTCTTGAAGCGCCTTCAATTGCCTATATAATGAGGCACCTGGGGCTGGGTTCCGTACTATCCGCCATCAATCCCAAATATTCAAGCGATTTCCTTAAGTCCGCTATGGGCAGAGCCTGGTTGGAGAGCGAACAGAATTCCTACTGGAACAGGTTTTTGAAGAGCCTCGGCTCGGGCGCGCTCGGCGGCGCCGGCGGCGGGTCGTCGCTGGATATGGTAAAAGGCGGCGCCGACCTCCTGGCGGACGGAGATGCTGCGAAAAAGGGCAAAAAACGGGGGAAGGGGGGAGCGGGGGAGGATGAGTTCGGCGGCGTTGTCAGCGATGAAGACAGAGCCCGCGGGGAAAACGGGGACACGGTGGATCTTGCAGGCAGGCACGGCGGCGGCGCCGGCGGCGGTCTTTACGGCAGCGGCGGGCGTTCCGGGAGCGGTCCTTACGGCAGCGGCGGGGGTTATGGCAGCGGGGGTTACGGCGGCGGGGGTTATGGCAGCGGCCTTTACGGGAATCTCCTGGGCGCTAATCTGGCCGACAGGTACGGCGGCGCGGGCGGCGCGGGCGGCGCGGGTGGCGGCAGCGGCGGGGGTTACGGCAGCGGCTCTTTATACAACAACGCCCCATATGTCGGTAAGAATGCTACGGGGACCGGCGGCGCGGTAGCCGGGCGTGGCGAGGGGAGATATAACAGCGCGATCGGCCAGACAAGCGGGAAAATACCCGTGCCCGGCGCTCCGGAAAAAGTCAATGCCAAAACGCTGGGCCGCGTATCGGGGTTTACATGGAGAAACGTGGGCTATAGTGTCACCGGCGCCAAACTGAATATCAAAACAGGCCTGGCAGCGGCGATGTACCAGGTAGCTGATACTCACGCCCTGACAACCTCCGCCGCGCAATTCACGACTTCCGCCCCTGAGTACAAGGCCGCGTACACCGGGGCGACCTATGACGGCAACAAGGTCAACCTCGATCTTGTGCAGACACTCCAGGATCCGCCGGTCGTTTCTCCGGACGTCAGTTTTACCGAAGACGCGATAAACGACGTTACCGATATCCAGGACGAGGCCGACGAGTGCAATCAAGCGCAAGCCGTGCACGGCACGGGTATGTCCGATGCCATGACCGCGCTTACGACCAAGCTCAATACTATGCACGCCCCCGACTGCGACGACAAGGGCGCGGTTGACAATTGGAACAACCAGGTGGGGGGCGGCGGTTCGGATTCGCTGCTCAGCTATTGCCAGGATTTTAACATGCACAACAAAGCCCTTGCGGACGGCTGTCAGGTCAAACCCGACCCGATAGGCTGCGGCATGTACAGTTCGTATACGACGGAAGGCGGCATGAAGATAAAGCACTGCCCGAAGCCCAAGTGCAAATGCAGCTGGAAAAAATTTTGGTGCTGCCTCCTGTGGATGATATTCTGGATACTGTTCATCGCGGTGATGATCGCCATCGCTATCATCTTCGGCCCGCTGGTAGCGGTTCTGGCGGCTTTATTCGCGTATATCGCCCTTTCCATACTGTTCCCCGACGACCCCGGCGGTACCGGCGGCATGGACACGGGAGCCGGGGGAGGGACGCAGGACGATCTCAAACCCAAGTTTGACGGAGACGGCGCTACGCCGCCTTAAAAAGAAGTTTCTCAAGCCCGTTGTTTAAAGTTCGCGGTACAGGAGCGATTGTTCCGGATGTGTATATCATGTTTCTTGACGGCGGCCGGCTTGTGACCCCGCCGCCCGCTTGCAGCTCGGAGCTCCGCCTCAGGCGGATAAGCAGGCGGCGGGGTGGCGGCTGTGTCCGGTTTCGGAACGATACGCGCGCGGACTTTAACCCGTGGGCTTGATTGTTTATCGTGGGCCAAAAGGCCTATGTGAAACCGGGACAATGGGCACTTGTCTTAAGCGGAAGAACCGGGTAAGCTATAATAAGGGAAAGAGCGCCCTGTTGTATGCTTTTAGGAGAGTATTAAGGAAGTCTAAAGCGTAAAGTCTAAAGTAAATAACGCAGGTTAGCGTCTCTATACTCTCTCAACTTTCGGCTGTAGACTTCATTCAGGAGGATTTATGAACCGCAACGAAGATAAAAAGCGCGATGAAGGCGGTCCCGTCATCGGCAGGCTGGGGGCTTCTTTCAAGAAGACCTCCCCTTTCGGCAAATCGCCGCTGTTCTCAAAAGCGGCCGGAAACATTATGGAAAGGATCAAAAGCCTTTCCAAGAAAGACCTGGCTTTCGTCGTGGTCGGCCTGAGCGTTCTGATAACGGCGCCGGTGGCCGAGTACCTCATGTCCAAGCCCTCAAGCGATAATCAGCTTACCAGCGGCTTCGGCCAGCGCGGCGGAGATTCCTCCCTTTATGAACCGGGCATTAATTCTTTGAGTCAGGGCTCCCCCGACGGCTCCGGCGAAGTGATAACGCCTTTAAGCGCAAGGGACCCCGCTTCCCTCATTATCGGGTCGCAGTCCGCCGCGCCGGTCGTTGTGCCTCCCCCGTCGTCCGGTTTCAGGGACGCCATGAAAGACGCCGGCCGCTCGGCTTTTTCCGAAGTTTCAAAATCCGCCGGCGCGCCCACGCCCATTCCCAGGATGCAGAGCGGGCTCAGAGCCATGGGTTCTTTCTTCGGCGGAGGGGAAAGTTCAAGGACCAGCGGCGGCGTTGACGGCAAAATACTGAGCGATGCCAAAAATGCGTCCGGCAAGTCCGCCAAACAAACCATGGTCAAACCCGTGGCCACGACCGGCTATAAAGGCGTAGCCTATCTGCCCAACAGCGCCAGCAGGGGCGCCTTTGAAAAACTGCGCCAGCAGGCCGGTAAAGCGGCCGGTAATTTTTCCGGCAGCGGCGCCGCCGGCGCGCTTGACAGGGCCGCAGCCGATTCTCCGTCCGCGATCGGCGGCGAGGGCGGTATGGGAGGCGGCTCCGGCGACGCCACTAAAGCTCCTCCCGTCTCCAGCGCGCGCAACGAGAGCAGATTCCAGCCTCCCGAAAGCCTTGAGAACCTGGCCGCCAAATTCAGGCTGCAGAAGCAGCTTGAGTGGGAAGAGTATTTAAAGCACGGCATAGCGAAGGATCTCATCGGGGCCATGGTCGGCGCCCTCGGCGGTTCGCTCGGCAAGTTCGTAGGCGGCACGGCCGATAAGATTCTGGGCAATACCAGCGGCGCTGAGACCTACTATTGCGTGGATAAGATTGACAAGACCAAAGACTGCGCGAAAGGCAATGTCAAAATAAAGTTTGCCTCCAACGACCCGAAGACAATTGACTCCTGGGGCAACCCCAACAGGGATACGTGTCCATGTTCGGCGTGGTCCAAGAGCGGGTATGAGGCGACCTTCGGCGCCGGTGGAGGCGGCGGCCCCGCTCCCACTCCCAGCCCCAGTCCCAGTCCTTCTCCCAGCCCTACTCCCGATCCCGCCAACCCGGGGCTGCCCGTGCCGGTAAAGGAGTCTTTTACCGGTTATGACGAAGTTCTTAAGCAGATGCTTATGGCCCGCACCGACGGCGCAAAAACCACCGACCCGGTCGTCCTGCTTGACAATACCATGCAGATGGCCGGCGGTTTTACCAACCTTAAGGCCAACGGCATAGCGGCCGGGATCAGGAACAGCGGTCAGAAAGCCCTCACTGATCCGGACTCCGGAATCAGCGTTTATAAACGGAGCATCAGCGACACGGAGATGCAGGTTGCGTCCGTTAAATCGGACTATAACATCTTTAAGACCAGGTTCGGCAACGTAGTCAAAGCCGCCAAAGCGGGTACGCTTGTGCTCGGTTCCTCCGCCCAGGGAGTGCCTGCCCCGTCTATCGGTGAGGAGGTTATGCCCTATCTTAACGCGGCCGAAGAGAGCTTTAAGCTGTATGAAAAGAATTCTCTCGCCAAGGCCGAGGAGAGAATGAAGTTCAATAAGAAAGCCCTGGGCATATACAGCGAGCAGGTCGGTTTTGCCTCCGGCGTAGCCGACAAGGTGAAAGAGGAATATACCGGCAAGGACGGGGTTCTGAAAGCCGCTGAAGGCATTTATAAGGAACTCAAAGAAATAAAGGACAGCCTGGGCACGGGCGTTGCGCCGGACGCCGAGCAACAGACGACCATTGTCAAACACTTCAAAGCAATCGCCGGCATGGACCCGGCCGTACAACCGCCCGCCCTCCCCGCCGACGCTCCCGTAGTCACAGTCTCCCGCGGCGCGCTTGACGCCTATGCGCTGGCGTTCAATACCAGGAATGCGGCGGATTACAGGGACCAGGCCGCCGCCCAGCCGGCGGGGCTTATATACAGGCCGATAGCTTGGAGGGGCCTGGACCAAAATGAGCCTTTCCTTAAAAAAGGCGAAGCCAATGATGCGGCGGCCATAAAAGAAGAGCAGGCGGCATGGCTTACCGTTACCCCGCTTAAGAAAGCGACCATTAATGAGCTGTTGGATAAATACGATAATGTTCCCCCTAACCTGCTTGCGGCTTCCCTGCGGAATGTTTCGGAGATCCCGGCCGACGCGAAAAATAACGCCATTGATCCCACAGCCGCCGCTACTCTGCTCACGCCCCTGAAAACCAAGATGGAAGAGGTGCGCAAGAGGCTCGCGGGTCCTTTGCCCGACGGCTGGGGGATAAATCTGGATAACCCCACCGGCGCGCAGCCGTCGCCGAGCCCGTCGCCGAGCCCGACGCCGACTCCTACGCCAAGCCCGTCGCCGAACAGCGGTACCAGCATAAATATTATAAACCAGAACACTAACACCATTCCGGGCCAGCCGCCCGCAGTTCCCGCTGGACAAGCGTCGGCAGAGTCTGTGGCCCTTGCTAAAACTACCGCGGCAGACGACCTTAAAATCATGGAAACGTCTCTGCAAGGCACGGATTCATTATACAAAGCGGCTCCGGTATCAAAATGCACGTCTGCGGCATGCAAGACAAACCTGGCTATCGCCAACGATGCGCGTGATTCGATAAGAATGAACATTACACAAGTTAAAGACCTGCAGACGCAGCTGCAAAAACCGGGTATTTCCCAGGCGGAAGTGGACCGGATAAACAAAAGGCTTGAGGTGCTTCGCATTGAATCCGCTCGGCACCAGGTGAGGTTTGATAAGAGCATAGCGAAAGTGGGCGAACTTGCCGTCAAGAAGCCTGTGACGCCTGCACCTACTCCTACGCCGACGCCTCAGCCTCAGCCTAAGCCCAAGAATACGCCGCCTCATGCTATAGACCAGGTCAGCCTGGTCAAGGGGAGGACGACCATCAACGCTTATGACGGAAAGGGCCTGCCGCTGAAGGTTGACAGATGCGTCCAATGGGGCGTGGGCTTTACCAGCGGCTTTACCGGCCAGCCGGTCTGCAAGAAATACGTCAAAACACAGGTCACGGTAGAGGTGAACGACTACTACCTCTCATACGGCAAAGGCGAGCAGTTGCCGCTTAACGCCAAGGTGGAGTGGACTGCCGGCAGTTCGCAGGTGGTCCTAACCTCCGGCGGACTGGCGTATTATATAGACCCGTCGGTTAAGCGCATGGAATACGACATGGAAGTCAAGGTGGCCTGCAAAAAGGGAACCGGCAGCTGGGTCATAGAACAGGCCAATATGAGAAAAGGCACAGCCTCCAGCGCCAACCAGCTTGGCGGAAAGGTTTCGGCCGGCTGGGACCTCGGCCCGAAGGTAGTCGCCGAGATAAACTACGCCCACACCTGGAACAACTATAATCACGGCGAAATGCTGCAGTACGACACCCTGCGCGGCAAGCCGTGTAAGTAAGCAGGTACAACCGCTGTTTTCGCGCCCCCCGTCCGCCTAACCTGCCTGCCGGTAGGCAGGGGCGACGGGGGGCTTGTTTTGTGACAAAGGCCTTCCTGAAATTGTATAATCAGAACTAATTGCTCATCTTGCTGCCTGAGCAGTTACGGATATCCATGCATATCCATAAATATCCGTGAATATCTGATTACGGAGGAAAAACAATGAAAAAAGCGATGTGTTTCGTTCTGGTTTCGGTTTTTGCCGCGGCGGGCGCGAACGCCTATTTTAACGGAGGAGCCGATCTCACCACCGGTCCGGGCGACTACAGGGGAACGAACCTGTACTTTACCGCGGGGACCGACAATTTTTGGCTGACGCCGTCCATGGCTACCTATAACTCGGACGCCCTTAAAAAAACCCGCCGGACGTTCCAGCTGCGCGCCGGATATGAAACTGAGCTGTATACGCTCGCGGGTTTAGCCGGAATGACGCCTGAAGTGAGCGGTTATTCCAATAACTTTGCGGGGGGAGACATAACCGTGTCTCTTACTCCCGGCAAAGGCGGGAAATCCCGCTTGGCCGGCCCCAACGCCCGCGCCGGCGGTTCCGGCGGCGGGGCGGGCGTTACCCGCATAGACGTCGGCGCCGGACTTAAGCACACCATTCATGATAATACGATCGGCACCGACACAAAGACCGGCCAAACCGAGTTCTCGCTTTTCGCGGGAGCCAGGGTCCTTATGGCTCAACTCGGCGCCTCGTATACCGGCTATGCCTATGGCGAAGAAAAAGCCGCGCCGGAACTGGGCACGGTGCCGGGCCTTAATTTCGCGCGTTCCGCCTATCCCAGATCCAGCATCAACGCGCGCGTGACCCTGCCCGGCTATCCGCTGGTAACGCCGTTCGTGGCCTACACCGGCACCAAGTACAAGGCCGGAGAAAAGGACAGTTCGGCTTACCTTTTCGGGGCCGACCTGGACCTGAACATGGTCGCCGCGAACGTGGCTTATCAGATCTTTAACGACGGCTCCGCGAGGACCAGTTTTATTTCCATCGGCGCCGGGATAAAGTTTTAATCCGAAAATCGCAGCGATTTTCGGATGCTCGTTCGCCTGTTTACCAACTTCAGCCAATAGGTTGTACCAATGAATGCCTATAGAATTCATATCGCCGGTCAGGAAAGAGTCCGGAAAAAAATATTTCCAATCCGGCACGGGACTCAAAGAAAACCCCATGCCGGGTAGAATTTACCATGTACGAAAACCTTGCCGCCAAATACCGCCCCAGGAACTTTTCGGAGGTGCTGGGGCAAGATACCATCAAGACCACGCTGGCCAACTCGGTTAAGCTGGACCGCCTGGCGCACGCCTACGTCTTTTACGGGCCCCGCGGCTGCGGCAAGACCACCATAGCGCGCATTCTGGCCAAGACCCTGAATTGCCGGAAATCCAAGAATGAAATACCTTGCGACAAATGCCCCTCCTGTCTTGAAATAGCCGAGTCCAGGTCCCTGGACGTCATAGAAATAGACGCCGCTTCAAACACCGATGTGGACCATGTCAGGAACGTCATTATAGAACACGTGGACCTTTCGCCTTCCAGGGACAAATACAAAATCTATATTCTGGACGAAGTGCAAATGCTCTCCAAGGCTGCTTTCAACGCGCTGTTAAAAACCATAGAGGAGCCGCCCGCCCACGTGGTGTTCGTGATGGCCACCACCGAGCAGACAAAGGTGCCGCTCACTATTTTATCCCGCTCGCAGTGCTTCCGCTTCAGGCCCATACCCCAAGCCCTGATAGCCGAACGCCTGAAGGAAGTGGCCTCCCGTGAGAAGCTGAAGGCCTCCGATGAGGCGCTGGCCATAATAGCCAAAGCCGCCGGCGGGGCCATGCGCGACGCGCTGACGCTGCTTGACCGCGCCGCCTCTTTCGGCAAAGGCTCGGTCCAGGCCGAAGTTCTCAACGAACTGCTCGGGCACGCGGGCGCCGACCTGATAATGGACGTGGCCGCCGCGCTCGTGAAAAGGGATCAGGCCGCCCTCTATGCGGGGTTTGAGAAGATAGCAAAGGAAGGCTATGACCCGCTGACGGTTTTAAGGGACCTGCGGAACGCGCTGGCCGAAACTTTTCTTTATCTGCAGAAGTTCTCAAAAACCGGAACGGCCCTGGCCGGAGTTCTGGATAAGGACTTCAGTCCGGCCGCGCTGGCCCGGCTCTCAAGAAAACTTAACGCCGTTATAGATGAAGTGAAATTTTCGGACGCGCCGTCCATGGCCGCTGAAATAGCGCTGTTTACGCTGGCGGAAACCCCCCAGGACCTGGACGGCCTGGTCAAACGGCTGGAAGCCCTTGAAGGGCGGCTCGCGTCGGGCGCCGCCGCTCCGGCCGTCCCGATTCCGGAACCGCCCGTGAAACAGGACGGGACCGTCCAAAAAAAAAATGAAAGATTAGCGCCACAGCCGCCGGCTGATCCTCCGGGACCGGAAACGCCGCAGCCGCGCCCCGCTCCGGCCCCGTCAATGCCTTCTTCCGCCCTCTGGAAAAAACTTCTTTCCGGCATCTGCGCGAAAAAACCGGTGCTTTACAATATCCTGCTTTCCGCGAAGGTGGCCTTTGAACAGGACCACAGCTGGAAGCTTTCTTCTTCAAATAAGTTTGAAGCGGTTATAATAGAAAAGGCCAGAGAAGAACTTGAGGAGATCATGGAGCGCGTCTCCGGCCGGAAGATAAATTTTACGGTCGAACATGATCCTCCCATCCCCGCGCAGCCCGCGGCTGATGACGCCGAAATATCGGCGGAGGAAACAGAGGACGCCGTTTTTGTGGAAGATACGCCGTCCCCCCCAGGTCCATCCCGCGGTTTTTCTGAAAAGGGCCAAAGCGCTGTGCCCGCACCGCAGGTTTCCTGCGCCGTGCCGGAGCCTGCCGCCAAGGCGCCCGCGCAAGAGGTTAAATGGGAAGATGTGGGCGCTTCGATACCGGCCGAGGAAGAGGCGGAGCTTAAAAAACTTTCAAAAGTCTTTCACGGCAGGATCGCCAGGATACAGAAGATAAAATGAAAACCCTGGATAAACTCATCGCCCTGTTCAGGAGATTCCCGGGAGTGGGGCCCAAGCAGGCGGAGCGCTTCGCGCTTTATGTGATAAAAGCGCCAGCCGAACAGATGGAAGAACTGGCGGAAAGTCTGATGGCCGTTAAAAATTCGGTGCGCTGCTGCGCCGAATGCGCGAATTACGCCGAAGAAGAACTGTGCTCCGTCTGCGCCGACCGCTCCCGCGACCGTTCCGTCATCTGCGTGGTGTCCCAGCCGCAGGATGTGGCGGCCATAGAAAAGACAAAGACCTTTAACGGCGTATACCATGTTCTGCACGGCTCCATCTCCCCGATGGACGGCGTGAACTGCGAAGGGCTGAAGCTGAAAGAACTGCTTGAGCGGGTGCGCGCGTCCGACGGCGCCCTGAGCGAGCTTATTATCGCCACCAACCCCGACACCGAAGGGGAAAGCACCGCGATTTATCTTACCAGGATCCTGAAAGATTCCGTCCCCAGCATAACCCGTCTTGCCTGCGGCGTGCCGCTTGGCGGGGACATTAACTATATGGACGAGGTCACGCTCGGTTACGCCCTGAAGGGCAGGACGAAAGTATAAAGGCAGGGTATAGGGTATAGGGGAGAGGGTTTAGGGTGCGGAAGTAAGGAATTTTCTTACTACTCTACCCTCTACCCTACACCCTCTACCCTGCTGTATTTATGCGTTTTTCCTATTATAAAAGGCCTCTCTTTATCCTGCTTTTGTGTTACGCGGCGGGAATAATTGTCTTTAAGGCGGCCTCTTCCCGGGGTCCGGCAGCGGCCCGGCAGGTTATTTTGCCGTCTTCAATGGTATCCCTGGAAGGGCTGGTGCAGGAATATCCCATAAGCCGGTATAAACGCTGGCGTTTTGAATTTAGAGCCGATAAAATAAACGGCGCCAGGTCGGATATTTCGTTGATGGCCTATGTCCGGGACCTGAACGGCGCGTCTTACGGCGATTCGGTCCGGTTCACCGCCGCCTTGAGCGAACCTTTCAATTACGCCGTGCCCGGCAACCTGGACTGGCGGGGTTATCTGTCCGACCGCGGGATAAAAGCGGAAGCAAAGGGGGAGAAACCGGAAATAATAAGAAAGGCGCCGTTCTTTTTCAGGATTGCGCAGCTCTTCAGGGCGCAGGCGCTGGAAGTCTTTGCGAAAAATTTTCCGGCCGACCAGGCTTCAGTCCTGAGCGGCATAGTCATGGGGGAAAAGAAAAGCGTTTCCGAAGGCCTTAAGAGGGCTTTTCAGGATTCGGGGGCCATGCATCTCCTGGTGGCGTCCGGCTCCAACGTCGGTTTTGTGACTTTCCTGATCTATTTTCTGTGCGCGAAAGCCGGGCTCGATAAAAAATATACCGGGTTTCTGGCGCTGACTTGCGCCGGCTTTTATGTCGCGGCCGCGGGGCTCGATCCGCCGCTGGTGCGCGGCTACGCGATGTTCGCCGCCGCCTTTCTCGGATTTCTTATAGCGCGCGATTCCGGCGTTTTCCAGGGACTTGTCCTCGCCTGCCTGGCGATACTTGTTTTTTCGCCGCGGGCTCTTTTTGACGCCGGCTTCCAGATGTCTTTCATGGCGGCTTACGGCATAATCGTCGGCATGGCTTTGTGGGGGCCGATCTGCAGGATCGGGGGCTTTTCAAATAACATCCTGGCCATAATCCTGGTGAGCTTTTTCGCCCAGATAGGCCTTTATCCGCTGATGGCGCTCTATTTTCACAAGGTGTCGCTTATTTCGATTTTATCAAACGTCGCGCTGGCGCCGGCGTCCGGCGTGATTATGGGCCTCGGCTTTCTCTGCGTGGCGGCTTCATATTGGGCCCCGCTCTTCGCCGTAATAAAGCCGCTGGGCGCTTTCGCCGTCGGTTTTTTTATCCGCCTGGTGGAATTCTTCGCTTCTTTCGAGTTTTCCGCCGTCCGGCTGAGCCCGCCTTCGGCCCTGACGCTGTCCGCCTTTTTCATTTTTATCTTCGCTCTCCTGCATGCCCCGCTTTTCGGATTTAGGAATAAAAAACTGTATTTTGCGGCGGCCGGCTCGCTCCTTATCGGGGTTTTCGGGACAAAAGTCAGCCCCGAAAAAAATCTCGCGGCGATGTTCTCCGACGCGGATACGCATTCCGTCATCTTAAAACACGGCTCCAAAGCCGTTTTCCTGGTCAATCCGGGCCTGGACGGCGGTAAACTCGTGAATTCCTCGCTGTATTACGGGTTCCGCGAGATAGACGGCGTTTTTATCTCCACGCTGGCCAGAAAAGACTGGAGCGGGCTCGGCGGGATGGCGCAAAGCCTTGGCGTGAAAAAAATCATACTGCCGTACGGGCCTTTGCCCGAGGAACTGTCGGAAGTCCTGTCCGAGCTTGAAAAGAACGGGGGGGCCGTGCTCAGGGTCTGGAGCGGAGAAGCATTGGACATCTCCGGCGTTTGGGTTCATCCCGTCTGGCGGGGCCGGTCCGGCGGTTACGGGGGCAATACCCCTTATGAAGGACTTGACTGGCGCTTCAGCGGAAAAGATTTTAAGGTCGCCGTCGAAGACGATGGGCGCCGCGCGGCCGGAGCCTGCGGCATCAGCGGCGAATGCCGCGATTTCGCCGGCAAAAAAGGAGAACTGCTTGAATTTGAGCTGTAAAGGGCAGGGAACAGCGGACAGAACACTATACTCCGACCCCTGATCGCTGCACGCTAATTTTTGTATCATATTGCTATGAAGAGCATAAAAAGCGTGGTCTTGTTCTATAATTCAAAAAGGAAAAAATCCGTCGGTTTCGCCTCAGGCGTGGAAAAAATGCTCAAAAGCAGGGGCGTGACGGTGGCAAAAATCTGCGTAAACGATCCAGTCCGCGGTTTCAAAAAAGCCGACGCGGCCGTCACCGTCGGAGGCGACGGCACTGTGCTTTACGCGGCCCGCCAGGTCATAAAATACGGCATGCCGGTCCTTGGAATAAACGCCGGCGGCATGGGTTTTTTAAGCGGCATGGAGCGGTCCGAGTTCCGCAGGAATCTGGACGCTTTTCTGGGCAACAGGTTTAAAAAGATAAAAAGGCGGCTGCTGGCCGTTACGGCGCGGCGGCGCGCCAAACTGGTTTTCGGCCCCTATCCGGCTTTGAACGACTGTGTCATCAGAAGCGCCGAGTCCCGGGCTTTTACGCTTAAAGTCTGTTTCGGCCGCTGGTTTTTGAGCGAGTATTTCGGCGACGGGCTCATAATTTCCACGCCCACCGGCTCCACGGCCTACAACCTGGCCGCGTTCGGCCCTATTGTCCTGCCGGAACTGGAGGTGTTTTTGCTTTCGCCCATCTGTCCGCACACCCTCACCCACCGGCCGATAGCGCTTCCGTCCGGAGAAGACATCAGGGTAACGGTGAAGGGCAAGCCCGGCCTTAACCACCGCGTCACTCTTTCATTGGACGGCCAGGAGAATTTTGAGCTTAATTGCGCCGATGAAATAATCATACGCAAATATCCCGCGAACTTCGAGATGCTCGTGCCGGAAAGTTTTTCCTATTTTGACCTCCTGCGGAAAAAACTGAGCTGGGGGGAGCGTTAGTGCTGAAAGATTGTTCGGTTGATAAGTTGATAAGTAAAAACAGCAGTGTAAGGTTTTAAACTTCTTCACCTGTCAACCAGTCAACCTATCAACTAGTCAACTTGCCGTTATGCTGAAAAGGCTTGAAATACGGGATTTTGCCATCATTGACCGCCTGGCTTTGGAATTCGGCGGGGGGTTGAACCTCTTCACCGGCGAAACAGGGGCGGGCAAGTCCATAATCATAGAAGCCATAGGCTTCCTGCTGGGTGAAAGGGCGAACTCGGAGCTTATCAGGACCGGCGCTTCCCAGGCCGAAGTGGCCGGGGTCTTTTGCGTTTGCGCCCTGCCGAAAAGACTTGCCGCGGAGTACGGCCTGAAGGGGCCGGAGTTCTCGGTAAAAAGACAACTGGACCCGGGCGGCAGGACCAGGGGGTTTTTTGAAGGCCGGCCGGTCACGGCGGCCTTCCTCTCGGGCCTGGGCGACGCGCTGGTGGATTTTCACGGCCAGAACGAGCATCAGAGCCTGATGAAGCCGGAAGTCCGGCGCGCGCTGCTGGACCGCTACGGCCGCCTTGAAGACGAGTGCGCGGCGTACGGTTCGGTCTTTGAGGAAAGACGCCGCCTGCTGGAGAGAATGGATTCCGTCTCCCTTTCCGAGGAGGAAAAGAGGCGCAGCCTTGAACTTTACAGGTTCCAGGTTTCGGAGATAGAGTCCGCGGCCCTGAAAACCGGGGAGGAGGAGGAACTTTCGGTCCTTTACCCGAGGCTTGCGAACGCCCAGAAACTTTTTAATTTATCCGGCCGCGCGTACGAGCTGCTGGCTTTGGGCGAAACCCCGGCCGTGCCGGCGCTGGAAAAAACCCTGAGGGAAGCGGGGGAGCTGGCCAAACTTGACGGGACCATGGAGCCGGTAAAAGAAAGCCTTTCCCAGGCGCTGATACTTTTACGGGACGCCGGCGAAACCCTGTACCGGTATTCAAAAAACCTTGATACGGACCCCGCGGCATTGGACCAGTGCCTCTCCCGGCTGGATAAAATAGCCGTTTTAAAGAAAAAATACGGCGGGTCGGCGGCCGCCGCGCTTGAATATGCCGCCCGACTGAAAGACAGGATAACCGCTCTTGAGGATTCGGCTTTGGATAAAAAGGAGCTCTCGGCTGGCTTAGAGAAGGCCGAAGCCCGGCTCTTAAAACTGGCCGAAGCGCTTCACGCGCGCCGCCTGGCCGCGGCCAAAAAACTTTCTGCGGCGGTTTTACGCGAGATCTCCGGGCTGGGTTTTAAGGAAGTCAAATTCGCCGCGGCGGTAGAAGCGGAAGAGGGCCGCTTTACTTCTTCCGGGATGGACAGCGTGGAGTTCCTGTTCTCCGCCAATCCCGGCTATCCTTTAAAATCGCTCAAATTCACCGCTTCCGGCGGCGAGATGTCCAGGGTGATGCTGGGCCTTAAAACCGCGCTTGCGGCCTCCGACAATATCCCCGTGCTGATCTTTGACGAGGTGGATACCGGCGTGGGCAGCGCCGTGGGCAGGCTTCTGGGAGAAAAGCTTTCAAAGCTGGCCCGCGCCAAACAGCTCTTTTGCGTGACCCATATGCCGCAGATAGCGGCTTTCTCCGACGCGCATTTCTACGTTGAAAAAGCCGTTAAGAACGGGACTTCAGCCATAACCGTAACCAGGCTGGATGCCGGGCAAAGCGCCGCCGAGATTGCCAGGATGCTGGGCGGCAGGCTTAAATCTTCGGAACTGGGCCGCAAGCACGCCCTTGAACTAATAAAAGAGTCCAAAACGATTAAAAAGTCCGGAGCATAGCCGGGGTCCGGCGCCGGAGAGAAACAGGTTATAATACACCGTCGGGACTGATAGGCAAATGGCCAAAAAAGCGGACATATTATCGTGCACACTTCCAAGAGGTATGTTCCATACGTCTCGTTGAGGCTGTCCGGCTATGTCAGGAGGTCTGAAATTAGAGGAAGCTAAAGTGGGGGTTTGTCTAGGAGCCTGTCCGACATAAGCAATTTCGGCTGCAATTGTCGCTTTTGGACTACGCCTTTGCGCCGCTCAATTTACAGGCTCCGACGAGCCTGCTCGTTTCGCGTCGCTTCGGCTCGTCATCAAAATCGTCAATTTCGCGCTCCTAGCCCTTCCCTTGCTTCCGGAATTGTCCGGTAGCCCTTCAAGAACACGTCCTCGTACTTGACCGACCGCCACAGTCCGAGACGACGGGAATGCACCCGCAGGGCGTTTTGCGGTTGACTGGCGGGGGGGAATATACTAGAATTCAGATTATGAAACCCAAAAACATCGCACTTGTCGCCGTTTTTGTATTTTTAGTTTCAGCGCTTGCCACTTATGCCCAGGCGCCCGTTAAGAAATCCGCGGCGCCCGTTAAGAAATCCGCCGCCTCGCAGAAGGCTAGGCCGGCGGCAAAAAAACAGGCTCCGGCCAAGCCCGCCGCCAGGCCGGCGGCGCAGAAACCCCAGGACGCGAAGCCCGCCGCCCCGGCAGCCAAAACGACGGCGCCGGCAAAAGAAGTCCCGGTTTCAACGGTTACCGTTAAGGCGCTGACCCCGTTCGAAGATGCTGTTGAGAAATTAAAGACCGGCGAGCCGGGCCCAAGACGCCAAGCGGCGGATTTCCTGGGACAGAGCCGTGATGCCAACGCCGTGCCGCACCTTATCAAGGCGTTAAACGACGACAGCGCCGATGTCCGCATAGCGGTCGTGGACAGCCTCGGCCTTCTGCGCGCCAGGGAAGCCACCGGGAAGCTTTCTGAAATACTTTCAAAGGACGCCGAACCACGGCTGAGGCAGGCCGCGGCTATCGCCCTCTCCTATATAGGCGACACGGCCGCCGGCCCGGCGCTCGCGGGCGCGCTTAAAGACGCAAATCCCGGCGTGCGCTACGCCGCCGCGCGGACTATCGGCGTTTTAAAATACAGCGAGGCGGAAGAAGCCCTGCTGGCGCTTCTGACTGACGCGGACGTCAATATGCGCAGAGGCGTCATTTCGACGCTGGGCCAGATACAGTCCAAAAAAGCGGCAGGCGAACTTAAGAAAGC
Source organism: Elusimicrobiota bacterium (assembly GCA_016208085.1). Taxonomy (GTDB): domain Bacteria; phylum Elusimicrobiota; class Elusimicrobia; order Elusimicrobiales; family UBA9959; genus JAHJSU01. The sequence goes on from JACQYT010000024.1 coordinate 40,657, forward strand.
CTTAAGCGATCCGGACCAGTATGTAAGGCTTGAAGCTGTAAAGGCCCTGGGCGATATAGGCGATCCTTCGGCTATAGAGCTCCTGAAAGAAATTTTGGAGGACAAAGATCCGGGGGTAAAAGTGGAGACCGCGCTTGCCCTGGCAAAATTAAACGATGCTTCGGGCCTTGAGATAGCCTGTGAGCTTATAAAATCCACGGACCTCATGCTTAAAAATCAGGCCGCCAATGTCCTTGCCGCCGCGGGCACGGAGAAGAGTCTGGAGCTTCTTGACGAACTTTATGCGGCCGAGCAGGATCCGGGCAATAAAAACCTCCTTGATTTTGCCCGGCAGAGACTTATAGCCAGGCTGAAACTCCAGCAGAAAAAATAAATCGTGTCCAAAAAAAAACGGAGCAGGCGGTTTCCGCAGCGGATTGCCGAACCTGTAAACCCGCAGGCCGGTCCCGGCGCGCCGGCCGCCGGCGACGAAGCGGGGCCCGGGAAAAAAGACTATATCGTTATAGCATGCGGCCTGGCGCTGATAGCGCTGGGTTATATGCTGCTGAAAAAAGCGGATCCGGCCGGGGAAAATATCTGCGCCAAACTGTCACCCTTCGCTCTGCTGGCCGGTTATCTGCTTATCCCGATTGCATTATACATGCGCAAAAGCCCGGCTGCCGAACCCCGCGCGGGCGCCGCGTCAAAGGATCCCAATCCGCCGAATTGAGTAAATTTTTTCTCATCCTTCATTCCTCATCCCTCATCCCTCACTCGTGGTTTTGACAAATAAATCAATTAGTGTATATAATACTAATATACCACTAATTGTGTGATATGGGAGATATTCACACAAGGTATGGTATGAGGAGAGCAAACAGAACAGAGGTCTAAAGTGGAGAGTCTAAAGTCTAAAGATTATAAGGAAATCTGATTCATACTCTACACTTTAGACTCTAGACTTTCGACTATCAGGAGAAAGCAGATGAACAGAACAGAGGAGAGTCTAAAGTCTAAAGATTATAAGGAAATCTGATTCATACTCTACACTTTAGACTCTAGACTTTCGACTATCAGGAGAAAGCAGATGAACAGAACAGAGGTCTAAAGTGGAGAGTCTAAAGTCTAAAGATTATAAGGAAATCTGATTCATACTCTACACTTTAGACTCTAGACTTTCGACTATCAGGAGAAAGCAGATGAAATGTCCGTTTTGCGGCGCCGATGACACCAAAGTCACCGACAGCAGGGATTCCGATGTTTTTGAAACAAGGAGGCGCAGGGAATGCGAAAAATGCGGAAAAAGGTTCACCACTTATGAACGGATAGAACAGAATCCGCTGATCGTCATCAAAAAAGACGGCCGGCGGGAGAATTTTTCGCGCGAAAAATTGAAGAACGGCTTCACAAAGGCCTGCCAGAAACGGGATATCAGCGTCGAAAAAATCGATGAGGCGGCAAGAGAGATAGAGAAAGCGCTGAGGAACGAGGATAAAAGCGAGATACCGAGCTCGCTGGTCGGGGAATGGGTCATAAAAAAGCTGAAAAAACTGGACAAGATAGCGTATATACGGTTTGCGTCCATTTATAAGGATTTTGCGGACGTGAAGGATTTTGAGAGAGAGATCAAAGCGATAAAAGAGAGGGGGGGAAAATGAACGAGTTTTTTCCGAAGGTCCTTAGGAAGAGAAACGGCAAAGTGACGGAATTCAATCTTGAAAAAATAAAGAGCGCCATCTACCGGGCGGCATACGCGATAGGCGGAAGGGACGAGAAGAAGGCGGCCGAGACGGCGGAAGCGGTCGCAAAAAAGATATACGCCGATTTTACCGCTCATGCCAGGATCCCGACCGTAGACGACTGCAATGCCGCCTGCATAGAGGTTCTCAGGGCCGGCGGGTCAGACAAGACGGCCGACAAATTCGAGTCGTACGTCCTGGACAGGACCCTGGTGCGGCAGCGCGAACTACACGTGAAGAAAAAGGGCGGCCGCGGCGACCTGACGGACCAGATGCTCCTTGTGCAGTCTATAACCAACGAAACCATAGAAAGGTTCGACAGGAAGAAGCTCTCCGAGGCCTTGGAGAAAGAGTATCATCTTTCAAGGGAACTTGCCGACATGATAGCCAAGGAAACCGAGAACGACGCCTATAAATTATGCGACAGGTACGGGAGCAACAACTTCGATACGCAGTTCCTGCGCAAGCTCTCCGAATCGCATCTGTCCATGATGGGCATCCCCGTGAAGGACACCTCCCTTTCAATCCCGTTGTCCACCGTTGAGGCGCTTGTCCTGGCCGGCAGCAGGGAAAATTCCAACATCACTTCCAATAATCCGGAGGCGGTCAACCTGGGCATAGCGGAATACACGCTGAAGCAGTATTCCCTGAGAAAAGTGTTCTCCGACGAGATAGCGGAGGCGCACAATTGGGGGACCATCCACATCCATGACCTCGGCTATCCGCAGCGGGTTTATTGCTCCAGCCACTCCGTGGAATACATAAAAAAATACGGGCTGGATAAAATAGTTTCTAATCTGCAGAATAAGTCCCGCCCCGCCAGATCGGCCATGGTCCTTAACGGCCACATACAGACGTTCCTGGCGTCAATGCAGTCCAGATACGCCGGCGCGCTGGGCTTCGGGTTCCTGAACATACTTTTCGCCCCGATGCTTAACTGTCCGGAGAGCGTGGTGGAGGGGGAACTGGAAGGCCATCGGGTCAGGCTCAAAAAAGACACCCTGGAGGCGATGCTTGAAATCGGCGCCGTCTCCGACCGGGACGGGACCGGCGCGCCTTATTTCAAGAAAACCGGGGAAGTCCGGATGCTTTTAAAAATGTCCAGGACCGAGATGCGCCAGATCGCCCAGAACCTGATCTTTTCGGCCAGCCAGAACGCTTTTTCGCGGGGCGGGCAGACCCTGTTCATAGACTTTAATATCCATACCGGCGTCCCCGAGTACCTGCAAAACGTTCCGGCGCTCGGCCCCGGCGGCAAGTACATGATAGAGGACGGCGACGGCCGTATTGAGCCGGCGGATGAGGCGCCGCGCTTTAAGGGCGTAGAAGGCGATTTCCGGACCGGCGACGTCGTGCAGCCCGCGGACGGGAGGAAATACGTCGTTTACGGCGACCCGAGAATGGTCAAAGCCGCGCAGGAATTCGCGATAGAACTGATGAAGGTGTGGGAAGACGGGGATAAATACGGAGTGCAGTTCGCGTTCCCGAAATGCGACCTTCACGTGGGCAAGGACGCCCTTGAAGATCCCGGCGAGCGGGAAGTTTTCAGCCGCGGCTGCCGGCTCGCCTCAAAAAACGGCTCCACCTACTTCATGTTCGACAGGGAAGGCGCCGGCGCCGTTCTGGCGCAGTGCTGCAGGTTAAAAGAAAAAGTCACCGACCTGGACCTTCTCAAGCATCCCGAAAAGATAAGGTTTACCGGGTTTCAGAACGTGACGATAAACCTGCCGCAGGCGGCGTTCAAAAGCAAGAAAGGGCTTAACGGCGCCCTGGAAAACATAGACAGCGCGATGGAAACCGCCGTGAAGGCCCATCTCCAGAAGAAAGAATATACGCAGATGCTGCTTGACACGGACGGCAGCCCGCTGAGGTCGTTCGGCATTCCCTCCGACGACGGCAAACCCTACGTGGAACTCAAGGATGCGACTTATATAATAGGCCTGATCGGCTTGAACGAAGCGGTGCAGTACCTGACCGGCAAAGAACTACATGAGAGCGCCGAGGCTTATGAAACGGGCCTGAAGATCATAGACAGGATGTATCAGAACGTGACGGCGTTCAAGGCAAAATACGGCTTAAAATTCACGCTGGAAGAGACCCCGGCGGAATCCGCGACGCAAAAGCTGGCGAAAGGCGACCTGGGGAGGTTCATCGGCGCGAAGAAAGTCATAAAGGGGGACCTTAAAAAAGCTCCGTATTACACCAATTCAATACACCTGAATCCCGGCGCCGACGTTTCCATAATAGACAGAATAGAGCTGCAGTCCAAATTCCACGACATGATAGAGTCCGGCTCCATAATCCATGTCTACTGCGGCGAAAACCGAATACCGCCGGAATCGATTGAAGCGCTTGTCGAGAGGGTTTACAGGAATACGAGAGCTTCCCAGTTGACCGTCTCGCCGGAATTCACTCACTGCAATAATTGCCGCACCAATCACTTCGGATTCAGGGATAAATGCGCCAGATGCGGAAGCGCCGACGTTTCAAAAAGGACGAAAATAGTGGGCTATTTCAGCAACCTCGGCGCCTGGAACGACTCGCAACTGGCGATAAGCAGGGCCCGGGAAGCGGTCGCCGACAGGTACGCCAGCTTTACGCCGGGGCTCGAATGGATGCGTGAAAAGGACCGGTCGCAGAAAGTTATGGTCTTTGGAAAAGAGGAATGCGCCTCGTGCTCGGACGCGAAAGAAGCTTTGATCCGGGCCGTGAAGGCCGAAGGGCTGGACATACCGGTCGAATTCCACGACCTGACCCGTCAGGAGAGCCGGCTGCTGGCCGCGAAACACAACGTGCCGCTGGACCCCATACCGACGGTGCTGATAAAGAACAACGGCACTATTGACCGCTATGAACCGGAGTTCAAACGGGGAAAGCCTTTGCACAGGAAAGAAGCGGAGTATCATAAAATGCTGGAGGAAGCGTTTAACCCGAAAATTGCCTGCCGGTAAGCAGGCAATTTTCGAGTGCTGGCTCACCTGTCAGACAGCTATAGCCATGTGTTTTGCCGATGAACGCCGGTCAAATTTCGCGGCGCCGGTCAGAGAAGAAGCCGGATTAAATAAAATGCGGATAAGAGAGATACTTAAATTCAGCCTGATAGATTATCCCGGAAAAATCTCGGCCGTTGTCTTTGTGCCGGGTTGCAATTTCAACTGTCCGGCCTGCCACGCCAAAAAAATATTGGACGAAGTTCCCCTTATAAAGGAAGAAGAGTTCTTTAAATATCTGGCCGGCGCGCGGCAATGGGTGAACGGGGTCGTCGTATGCGGCGGCGAGCCGACTTTTGATGCGGACCTGGTCCCGTTCGCGCGGAGACTTGCGGCCGCCGCAATACCCGTAAAGCTCGATACGAACGGCAGCGCGCCCCAAGTCCTGGAGCGGCTGCTGGATGAAAAGCTGATCGCTTACGCGGCGCTGGACGTAAAAGGGCCGCCCCGCCTGCTGGACAATATTACAGGGACCGTTCCGGCTCCGGAGGCCATAAAGCGGAGCATCCGTGCGATCGCCGGATTCCCGGATTACGAATACAGGACGACGGCGGCGCCCGTGTTGCGCGGCGACGGGAAAATAAGCTTTCTGACCGCGGCGGAGCTCGCAGACACCGCCGCAATGATAACGGAAATCACGGGCTCGGACGATCACAAATATTTCATTCAGAAATTCGTCCCGAGAAAAGAAGGGCTGCTGGATAAAAGACTGGAGAGCTTTCCCCAAACCCCGCTGCCGCTGCTTGAGGAAATGAAAGCGGAGGTCTCAAAATACCTGCCGAAATGCGAAATACGGGCGTAGAGCGTTGTTGTAGCGGCGGATGTGAATCCGCGAAATTGGGGCGATTTACATCGCCCGCTACATTTAATTCGGAATAAGGCGCGAATATGAAAAAGCTGGAAGTGCTGGTGCAGAAACTGTGCGATGACGCGGTTATTCCCAGATACGCCCACGACGGAGATGCCGGAGTGGACCTGTATGCCAGGACGGCCCACAGCTTAAAGCCGGGGGAAAGAGCGCTTGTACCCACAGGCTTAAAGCTGTCCATCCCCTGCGGCTATGAAGGCCAGGTAAGGCCGAAGTCGGGCCTTGCGCTGAAACACGGCATCACCGTGCTTAACACGCCCGGCACCGTCGACGCGCCATACAGGGGAGAGGTGGGGGTGATAATCATAAATCACGATCCCGCGGCGGTTTACGAGATAAAAAAGGGCGAAAAAGTGGCGCAAATGATATTTAATAAAGTGGAATGCGCAGCTTTCAGGGAAGTTGCCCTGTTGGATGAGACTTCCCGTGGGGAAGGCGGCTTTGGCAGCACCGGAAACCGTCCGCAATAGCCGCTTGAAGCTTTAAAAAGTCCGTCTTGAATTTTCAGTCGTTAAAGCGACTTCATGGGCTGTTTTTAAAATTATTGCCCACCATATAGCGGAAAATACGCGTGATTTTTTCTTCAACTTTAAATTCAATGGTGTTTTAAAAAAACGCGTAAATTGTCTGCGCCCGGCTTGCCCGCATGTTTTGCGCAAAGCTGCCTGAACCAATTCTGCCGGTTGAAGTCTTTTGAACCTTTGCTGGTGTTTTTAATAACCCCCAAAAATCGGCAGTTTTACAGCCTTTATTGCCCCGGGGCTTCCGTTCCCTTTGCTGGTGTTTTTGGCCGGGGGGGATTCGGATAC
>JACQYT010000109.1 GCA_016208085.1 Elusimicrobiota bacterium
AGGTTTATCTAAGGGACTCCAGGGGAATTTTTAAAATGTCTCGTGTTGTCACTCTCACGAAAAAGCAAGAACTGATTTTGAGGGCCATAGATAAGAAACTCATCAAGTTGTAATGAGTAAAAATCGCCCGGAATTCAGGTAACTATTACCACGTCTTGCGCACATTAAGAAGACCAGGTTGTTATGGTTGGCGGCTGCGTGGTGCAGACGAATATTTTGACTTTTGAAGTCGATCCCTCCGGCGCCAGAAGAATTTCGCGATCCGATGAGGCGAAGAAGTAATTTTCAGGAGATTTATGAATTGAATTAAATTATAACATCTACCCCCTAAATTTTATGGCGGGGTTTTTTCAGGAATTATTGATCCGCTTCTGCGTTTTTTTGTCAAAGACATGCATATTCCGGTAATTGAAGCCGACGGACACCTTGCTGCCCGGGCTCTGGTTAAAGAACGCCTCCACGGCGGCCAGGATCCGGTTTTCGCCCGCTTTGATGTAGAGGTTTTCTCTGTGGCCCAGCAACTCGCTGACTTCCAGGATGCCCTCTATCTTTTCGGAGCAGTCCTCCCTGACGCCGGGGCCGATGACCACATCGTCGGGCCTGATCCCAAGCGCCGCCTCCCGCCCGGCGTTCCTGGCGGCGTCGGCCAGCAGGAACGGGGGGAGATACAGAGTAAGGGAATCGTTTTTAAAGAACAGCTTTTCGCCTTCCGCCTGCAGCCTGCCGTACAGAAAATTCATGGTCGGGCTGCCGATAAAGCCCGCGACGAAAAGATTAGCGGGCTTGCGGTAGACTTCTATGGGAGTGCCCACCTGCTGGATGATGCCGTGGTTCATTATAACTATCCTGCCGGCCAGCGTCATGGCCTCCACCTGGTCATGGGTGACATAGATGATAGTGGCGTTCAGCCTTTGATAGAGCTTGGCTATTTCAACGCGCATCTCTTCGCGCAGCTTGGCGTCAAGATTTGAGAGCGGCTCGTCGAAAAGGAAAACCTTCGGATGCCTGACTATCGCGCGGCCTATGGCCACGCGCTGGCGCTGGCCGCCGGAAAGCTGTTTGGGCATCCGTTTGAGGAGCTTCGTCAGCTGTAGTATGGCCGCCGCCTCATGCACCCTGGCGGAGATCGCGCCGGATTTGAGCTTCATCAGGCGCAGCGCGAAGCTCATGTTCTCTTCGACGGTCATATGGGGGTAAAGGGCGTAATCCTGGAAAACCATGGCTATCTGCCGTTTGCTCGGGTGCATGTTGTTGACGAGGACGTTATCTATATAAATCTCGCCGGCCGTTATTTCTTCAAGGCCGGCAAGCATCCGCAGCAGAGTCGTCTTGCCGCAACCCGAAGGCCCGACTATCACCACGAATTCATGGTCTTTTATCTCCGCGCTCACGCCGTTCAGGATCATGTTTTCGTTGAATTTTTTCGTGACATGCGAAAATCTGACTTCAGCCATATTATATCTCCCGGAGCAATGCAAAGTGTAAATTGAAAAGTGAAAAATCCGGAATTTTGAGATTTATATTTTGCATTTTGCAATTTGACTTTCCCCTAATATCCTATCCCTTCACGCTTCCCAGCGTAAGCCCCGAAATAAGCCATTTGGACGAATACAGGAACACGATCAGCACCGGCACGGTCACCAGCATGGAGCCGGCGGCGAACATGCCCCATTGCGTTATATACTGGCCCTGCAGCTCAAAAAGCCCCAGGGTCCAGGTATACTGCCTGGAACTGAAAAGTACGACTCTGGCCACCAGGTATTCGTTCCAGGCCGTGGTGAAATTAAAAAGAAAAGCTATGCTCAAAGCGGGGGTGGAAAGCGGGAGGATTATCCGGTAAAAGGCTCCCAGCTGGCTGGTGCCGTCCACCAGGGCCGCCTCTTCAAGCGAGCGGGGGATCGTGTCGTAATAACCCTTGAGTATCCAGATGCTGAATGGAAGTGAGGACACCGAATAGGCGATTATCATGCCGAGGTAGGTGTTCATCAGGCCGAGCTTCATTATCATCAGGAACAGCGGCAGTATCAGCATTCCGGCAGGTATCATTTGCGTGGAGAGGAGAAGTATCAGGCCGGTCTTCTTGCCGGGAAACTTAAACCGCGAGAACGCGTAGGCGGCGGTGGAGGCGAGGCTTACCCCTATGAAGGAAGTGGCTATTGTAATTATCAGCGAATTCCAGAGCCAGCGCAGGAACAGCGTGTCTTGTAACAGCCTCAGGTACGCGGCGATTCCGGCCCCTGATGGGATAAGCGACAGGTCGGCGGAGATCACCCTGTCTCCCGGCCTGATAGAGATCGAAAAAATGCGTAAAAGCGGATAAACGCAGATGACCACGACGGCGATAATGACCGCGTGGATGAGCAGGTATTTAACAAGTTTTTTTCTTCTGTGCCGGATGGTTTTTTTGTCCATAATTGCAGCAAGTTGATAAGTGGGGAACGGCAGTTGATAAGTAAGAAAGTTTCGGCACTTATCAACTTGTCAACCAATAAAATGTTGTCCGACAACATTTTATCGTACCCGGCACGGGGTTTTCTTCATCCCCGTGCCGGAGATGAGGGGGAAATTACTTTCCCCCTCAAACTCCCCCTTATCCCAAGGTTTCCCCGACCAAAGGTCGGGGCATAGTAGAACACTGAAATAAAGAACAACATCGCGAATATCACTATGGCAAAAGCCGCCGAATAACTGTAGCGGTTGTAAGTGAAAGCCGCCTTATACAGCGCCGAGACCAGGATATCGGCCTGCTCGGTGCCGCCGGACTGCCCGGTCACCAGGTAGATAACGTTGATGTTGTTGAACGTCCAGACCGTGCCCAGCGTCACCGCCGGCATCAGCACCGGCCTGATAAGCGGTAAGGTTATATAGCGCAGTTTTTGGAAATAGGAGGCGCCGTCTATATCGGCGGCGTCGTAATAGGAAGAGGAAATGGATTGTAGGCCGCCGAGTATAACCACCATCATAAAAGGAATACCCAGCCAGATGTTTATCAGCGTGCAGGTGGCAAGCGGATGATCGCTGAGCCACTGAACGGGACCGAACCCCAGCGCGGCCAGGGCGGGAAAAGCCGCGGCGAGTTTGCCCAGCATGATATTTATGAAGCCGTACTGCGAGTGGAATTCTCCGCGCATGGCCAGCACGGCTACGACCTGCGGCATAGCCCACGGGATCACCAGAAGCGTGCGGTAAAAGCCTTTGAACCTTATTTCGTTATTCAGGAGCAGCGCCAGCGCAAAGCCCCCGGCCACGTGGAAGAACACGTTTGTAAAAGTCCAGAGAAGAGTCCTTAAAAGCAGGGTCCAGAAAGTTATTTCCGAGAGCGGGGAAGTGGTGAAGACGTTTATATACTGCTGGATGCCGGCGAAAGGCAGCCGGCCGGTATTCTTCCAGGCCATGATGGTGGTCAGTTTCAGGTCGTGGAAGGAAAGATAGATCTGAAAAACGAACGGATAAACCAGAAGCAGCGCCAGGCCCGTGAAGGCGGGGGCAAGCAGCATATACGGGAGGGAGAACCGGCCCTTCACGATATGCTTGAAAAACAGGTTTATAAGGACCTGCGCTATAAAGAACCAGGCCCAGACCCGGCCGAGACCGCCGCCTTCGACAAGGCCGAGATAGCGGCACAAAAGGACCGCGGCAAGCGGGAAAAAAACCGCCGAGACGGCCATGAACCATTTTTTGCCGTATAATTTGAAGTGATAATAGAAATAACCCTCCAGGGCCGCAATGCCGGCAGCCACTATCAGGACGAACCATGCCACTTCGTATATGGAGTAAAGGATATCCATAAAAATTAATATCGTTTGGTTGCCATACGCTTTAAGCCATATGCCATATGCATTTTAGGAGTTTCCTTATAGCTTATGGCATACGGCCTATGGCGAACATAGCGCAAAGCGCTATGTTCATCGGTTCATCTCCGCTATTTTGGAGTCGGCGTTCTGCTGCATCTTGCGCGTGGCGTCTTCTACGCTCAGTTTCTTCGACATGGCCAGGCCCAGGTAATTACGGGCTGAATCCCAGACCGCGCGCATCTCGGTGGCCATGGACATGGGTTTGCCTTTGGAAATCTCTTCCATGGACACCCGTGAGATTTCCGTCCCGGTTATTTCCGGGGCTTCTGATGCCTCCCTCAGGGCCGGCAGGCGCTGAAGCTCCTTGAACTGCCGTATCTGGTTTTCCCGGCTGGTATAAAATCGGAGAAGCCGCTTTATCAGCTCAAGTTTCTCCGGTTTCACGCCGGAGCTGACCATAAAATACTTTCCGCTTACCATCGGCGTTGGATAGAGGCCGGTCTTTGAGAGTTTCGGTATCAGGGCCAGCCCGAAGTTCTTTTTAAAATGGCTCTGGTAGCCGGACAGCGCCCAGTCGCCGTTTATTATAAAAGCGGTCTTGCCTTCCTTAAAGAGCGAATCCATGCAGTTATAATCGCATTCCGGCGGCACGTATTTTTTTACGTATTTAAGGTCCAGGTAAAAATTTATGGCTGAGCGCATGGCCGGGGTGTCCAGGGCGGGGGTTTTGTTGTCAATGGGCCAGCCGCCGAAAGCGCCCAGCCAGGGCGCCAGCCAGAAAGGCTCGCCCAGGTCAAAGGCCAGGCAGAAATCAAGTTTCTGCCTGGGCGCTTCCCCGGCGCAGAAATTAAAAAGCTCGTCGGTGTCTTTCGGCGGGGATTTGACGAACTTTTTATTATAGAAGAACATCAGGTGGTTGCCGTTGGAAACCGGCAGGCCCCAGACCTTGCCGTCCAGGCTGATGGCCTGGATGACGGCCTTATTGTACCTGGAAACGTCTATTAACCCGTCCACGGGCCTGATGAAGCCGGAAACGGCGTAAAGCCCGGCCGTATCTGAAGGCCCCAGCAGCAGGTCCGGCGGCACGCCGGCCAGCGACGCCGCCTGGAACTGCGAGCGCAGATCCTCGGTCTGGTAATGGGTCCTGGTTATCTCCACGCCTGCGTTTTCCGGGAGTTTTTTGAAGGCATCAAGAACGAAATCTATATACGGGGCGACCTGGGCGTCTTCCTGCTCCCACAGAACTATGGAAGCGGCGTCTGACGGAGGCTTCGGCTTTGAGCAGGCGGCAAAACAGAGGCATAGAGGCACAAAGGCACAAAGGCACAAAGGAAAGGAACTCCTTATAACTTTGCGCCTTAACCTGAAAGTTTTAGTTGGAAATGATTTTTTTCGGCTTCTTTCCTGACCGGCGATGCGAATTTTATAGGCGTTCATTGGCAAAATACCTGGCTATAGTTGTTTGACAGGCGAACGAACACCCGAAAAATGCCTGGATATTTTTATTCGTCAAGTTGTCGTTACGAATCGACATTAATTACAATTTTCGGGTTAATCTTTAGAAATATTCGTTATTGCCGCGAGCAGCGCGACAAGCACGGAAAGCTTCAGCGCCGTCCACCAGGAGATCTTGGCGGCCACATCTCCGGCGGCCACCGCTCCCGGAAATAATTCCGGGATAGTCCACATCCAGAACAGTTTTATAAGGAAAATACCCAGAACGAAGATCCCCATCACCCAAATCACGATCGCGGGGATGCCCAGCAGCAGTATCTTGCGCAGTTTCATTACAAAAATTCTAACAAATTAAACTGGCGCGAATAAAGATATTTTAAGTATAATAGTTACAGCGGGAACAGATTGAGGAGGGAAAGAATCGTATGAAAAAACTGTTTATCGCAACGCTGCTCGCGGCGGTTTCGGGTTATCTCTACGCCCAGACCCCGGCCGCTGAAACCAAGGCGGCCCCGGCTCCGCTCTCCGGAATTAAAGTGGAAAAGATAGTCACCGCCTACGGAGTGGAGAAAAAAGAGCCGGTCAACGAAACATCCGCCTTTGATAAAGACACGGCAAAGGTCTACACCTGGACAAAGATCACCGCCGCGACCACGCCGGCCAGGATAAAACATGTCTATTATCTTAACGAAAAAAAAGCGGCCGAAGTTGAGCTTCAGATCGGCGGCAGCCCCTGGAGGGTATGGAGCGCCAAGATCGTCCGCCCCGGCAGCTGGAAAGTGGAAGTCACCGATGAGAACGACGCGGTCCTGTCCACCATAGTATTCACCGTCGCCGATACCGCAAAGGCCGAAACGCCCACGCAAGCCCCTGCGCCGGGCAAATAACCCGTCCGCGCCTTGAGGCGGACGGGTTAACTCAGCCGGCCGCGCAGTTCGGCCACCTGCTCCGGGGTGCCGAGTACTACGAACACATCGTCTTTTGTAAGTTCCGCGTCGTGAGGGGGGTTTATCTGATAGGAATCGTTTATTGTGTTTTTTAACGCCACCACCAGCGCGCCGCCGCTGGCCGCGCGCATCCATTTGCCAAGTTTCCCGCCGGCGGCTTTCTCGCCCGCCGGCACGTCCTCAAACCGGTAATTTTCACCTGTCGAGCCGCGCATCATCCGGTCAAGGAACTGGGCCGTGCTTGGGCGGATCATCTCGGAAGCCATCCTGAGTCCCCCGATATGGAAAGGGCTGATGACTATATCGGCGCCGCTTCTTAAAAGTTTTTCGCGCATAGCGGGCTCGCTCTCCCGCTGCAGGGTGATGATCCTTAAGGCGGGATTGAGGCCCCTGGCCGAGATCGCGATGAAAGCGTTATCCTTGTCGTTCTTAAGGGTGCAGAAAACGCCTCTGGCGCTCTTTATATTGCATTTAAGCAGCGTCTCGTCTACGGAGGCGTCTCCGGTCACGACGCAATATCCCGTCTCCAGGTATTTTTTTAGCTCCTCTTCTTTGAGCACTATCAGGATAAAGTCGCGCCGCGTCTTAGTGAGTTCTTCGCAGACGCTTAAGCCCGTATGCGTCGCCCCGCAGACCAGATAATGGTCTTTCATATGTTCAATTTTATGTTCCATCTTTATTCTCCTGAAAACGTCCTTCAGTTCGCCTTCAATAAGAAGGGCGGTGATGCTTGAAAAGATATAGGTCATCGCGCCTATGCCGCCCAGGATCAGGAAGACCGTAAAAACCCGGCCCGGGTAGGTCAGGGGGTTGGTTTCGCCGTAGCCGACGGTGGCCAGCGTTATGACCGTCATATACAGGCTGTCAAAAAAATTCCAGCCCTCAATGACCATATAACCGGCCACACCCGTCGTGAAAAGCGCCAGCAGCACGGTCAGCGTAAAAAACAGGCGATTTTTTATATCTTTCATAATTTTACAACCGCCTTTATTTTACAAAAATTCAGCCGCCTTGTGGATTTTTGATTAAAAATTTTAACCGCAGAAATTGTATTATATCCTTTAGGGCTCGTTAGGAAATAAATGAACGAATTTTGGGCGCTGAGGCGCCCGACTGGCAAGGCGCGAGGAGCGAGCATACTCGTAGAGTATGTAAGCGACGAGCAACGCAGACAGACGGGATGCATCAGCGTCCAAAAACGGTCAGTTATTTTTTAACGAGCCCTTAACGCGCGTATCCGGCAAAAACAGGAGGAATAAAATATGCTGCAAGGCCGCTGGGAAGAGGAGATACAGCACGCGGTTCTGAGCGATTATTTTGCTGGGGCGGAAAAAATCCCCCGGAACAAAATCCATCGCGAGTTTTTAATTGAAGTAAAAGAATTAGACCAAGGCAAGATAAAGGTGAAAATTTCCGCCGATTTTATCATAGACCGCGGGGACTATTATGAACTGATAGAGCGTAAGGGTTGGAATCATCCTGCTGTTAACATCGGCCCTGCGCTGGGGCAGGCCCTGGTTTACAGACAGCTGATGGAAATGAACAAAAATTATCCGGCCGGCGGGGAAAAACCCGTAAAATTGGGGTTATGTTTTGTTGATGGATTCAAAAACGAATATGGCCGGTGGATGAATGCGCATGATGAGTTATTGGCCGCTCTGGCAAAATCAATCAAACAGGAGCTCAGGGTCTATCTGGTAAAACCCAGGGAGGCGGAATTTGCCGAGGAAAAATACTGGTTTAACAGCGCGAATTATTGCGTGGACCCGCAAGTGAAAGTTTTTAAATAAGAGCCTATCCGTAATTAGGCTTTCATGGCGAAACTGACGATTTTGAAGCCGAGCCGAAGCGACGCGAAACGAGCAGGCTCGACGAGGGCCTGTAAGTTAAGCGGCGCAAAGGCGCAGGCCAAAAGCGGCAGTTGCAGCCGAAATCGCTAATTGCGGATAGGCTCTAAGCCGCCCGGCGGTCTTTTCTCAAAGTCCATGAAGAAAATACCTCTCATTATCTCCGCGGCGCTGGTCCTTGCGGCCCTGGGCGTTTTGCGTTACTATTTGTATTCCATGGACGCGGCCGAGGTTGTCCGCAGGCTTGCCGGCATGCGCGTGGCGACGGCGCTTTTCAGGCTTTCAAAGGGCTCCGCGCCCGCGAATTTTAACGACCTCGTCACAAGCGGTAACCTTGAGGCGCCGCCGAAACTGAAACTCAAATGGCACAGGGCCTCGTTAAAGGTCAGGCCTACCCCGGTCCTTCAGGCTAAGGACACCGGCGGCTGGGGCTATGTCAACGACCCCAAAAGCCGGGACTTCGGAACCATTTTCATTGATTGCGCCCACAGGGACGAAAAAGGCCGTTCTTGGAGCGAATTTTAATCTTTCGGTTTTAGAAGCGGGGCGCTCAGCGCGTCTTCATAGAGGCGTTCCAGCAGATTGGCGACGGCCGGCACCGACATATTGAAATTTACCTGGTCGTACGCCATTTTGGAGATGGTATGGCACAACTGGGGGTTCTCGATAAGATGGATTATTGATTGGACGTACGCCTCGTGGTTGCCGGGTTCCACCAGCAGCCCGTTGCGCTCATGCACGGTGTAATCGCTGAGGCCCCGCAGGCGCGGAATGACGCAGGCCACGCCCGAGGCCTGGGCTTCGACAAGAGCCATAGACAATCCGTCGCGAACGGTAGTCTTCACGAATATATGCATCATGGCCATGACTTCCGGGATGTCGTTGCGCTCCCAGAGCACGTCCACTTTGTGACTGATGTTAAGCCCCCGGGCCATCTCCCGTATTTTCTCGTCCCGCAAGCCCACCACCATAAAATTGGTTTCCGGCAGCGTCGTCAGGACGGATTTGGCCACTTTAAGAAAGAAGTCTTGTTCTTTAAGCGTGCGGTCCATGCTTATCACGCCGACTTTATACGGCCTTTTCAGGAACATGGCGGGCTTGATCAGCATGGCGCTTTCCCAGCGGCCTATATTTATGCCGGGCGGCACGACAAAAGTCCTGCCCGGGGCTATGATGGCCCGGCAAAAGTCATCCTGGACCGAGGGGCACGAGGCGATAAACCTCGTGACATAGGGCTCAAAACTCTTAAGCCGCTCAAGGGTCTTACGGCCGCCCAGTTTTATCTGGCTCATGAACACTCTCGCGCCGGCCGATACTTTCTTTAAAAACATGACATTGGCCGAAGCGGAATCGTAGATATGGACTATATCGTAAAGCGACTCTTCAAAGAAGCCAAGCCTCGCCCGGATGTTTAAAGCTCTGACGGCGAGCCTGGCTTTCTGCGCTTCGGCGTAGAGTTTCGTGTCATCAGGGCACATCAGGATGACATTGTGGCCTATCTTCTGCAGCTGGACGGACATGTGCAGGACCTGATAAGCCACTATGTCCCAGTCGCGGGAATCCAGGATGTTGAGGATGTTCATAATTGGAGTCTAAAGTCTAAAGTCGAAAGTGTGGAGTATTAAAACATTTCGTTATTACTTTAGACTTCTGTTCTATTTACTCTCCACTTTAGACTTCTGTTCCATTTTCGCCATCTCTTTTTTAGCGTTTTCAATATAAAGCCGGTCCCGCGTCGAGCCGAGGATGCTCCTGTATATTGCATAGGCGGCCGCGTGATTGCCGGCTTTTTTATTGAGGAAAGCGGCAAGCTGGCGTATCATGACGGGGCAATCCGGCTCTTCAAGGAGCGGCGCTATCAGCTGCGCCACCTTAGCCGGGTTTTTCGCCTTGCTGTAGCCGATCGCGGCCAGCAGGCGCACATATTTCCATTCCTTTGGCGCGTAAATAAGGGCCCAGTTCACAAGGCTTACCGCTTCCTCGGGCCTTGACAGATTAAAGGCGAGCGAGGCGGCCGCGTAAAGCCCCGCGTTCAGAAAATACGGGTCGAGCGCCAAGATATGCCTTGCGTAGCCCAGGAACTCAGGATACCTGCCCTCGCCGAAATGTACGCCTTCGCAGCGGACGCCGCCATGGTAATGAGGGCCCGCTTTATGCCCGCGCGCGCCTTCGGCGGAATCAAATTCCATTTCAAGCTCGGACGTGCCGTAATACTGCATCAGCCGCACGAACCAGACATCGGCCGCCAGCCTTCTTAAGCCAAGCGTTAGCGCCAGGGCGTCTTCGGCGGCGCCGGCCCTGACCTCCTTTATCAGATTGGCCGGCGGGAACGGCGCACTGTAGCTTTTGAACGCCCAGGGACCGGCGAAAAGCAGCGCGCAGGCCCCAAGCGCCGTCAGTACGGGGTAAAGGTACTTTTTCATTTTTGACCTCTTTCCTGACCGGCGATACGAAATTTTACAGGCGTTTATTGGTAAACCTATCGGCCCGGAGCCAGGCGATAAGCGAACGAGCATCCGAAAATTGTCCGGCAATTTTCGGATTAGAATTCCTTCTTCCTGAACAACAGCAGGGAAAACAGGTACGGAACGATAAACCAGAGAAAAATATAAATAAAAAGGAAAACCGGGCCCGGCCCGCCGGCGGCGCGCGCGCCCAGGTCCCTGGCGTTGAAAAGGCCGAAATTGGGGATAAAATAAGCGGTCGCTTTCAGGGCCCAGGACGCGGCTCCGGAAGACTTTTCAATAAGAAACTTCGCTTCCTGCGTGAAATGGCCCAGGGTCCAGAGTATTGCCGTTATGGTCACGGTGGAGATGACGGAGGTTGAAAAAAGAGAGATAAAAACCGCCGTGGATGTGATAATCAGCAATTTAAACCAGATAAAGACGACGGCCTTGAAGTAAAAAACCGGAAGCGCGAAGCCCCTCAAAGCCATAAGGCTCAGGTGTATAAGGCTCATGACGGCAAGCATAAGCGCGCAAGACAGGTAAAGGCCGGCGGTTTTGCCCAGCAGATAAGCGGGCTTTGGGACCGGCCTTGAGAACACCAGGTATATGGTTTTGGTCTCTATTTCCCTCGTTATGGTCCCGGCCGCCGCCATCAGCGCGTAGGCGAGCGCTATAAGTTCCATCAGGGCAAGCCCCGAGTCTACGAGGACCCTCGCCTCTTCATCCACCGCCATGACGCCGACCAAAAGCGAGGCGTATATGAGCACGGCCGCGAAAACTATAAAAATGGCAAAAAACCTGTTCTTATAGTTTTCCCCAAGCGTTTGCGAGGCTATTATTCCTGCGATAAGAAAGAAATTCACCAAACGCCTCCTTGCAGGGGAAGTTGACCAAGCTGGGGAAGTTGACAAGTTTATAAGTTGACTAGTTGATAAGTTGAGTAGTTGATAAGTGCCGCAACTTTCTTACTTATCAACTGCCGTCGCTTTTTACGGTCTGTACGAATATTTCTTCCAGCCCGCCGCGCGCGCGCTCCCAGTCCTGCCGCGATACGGTTTTTGCCAGCCGCCCCTCGACCATTATCAGGACCCGGTCCGTTATCTTCTCAAGCTCCGAGATGCTGTGAGAAGACAGAAACACGGTATGCCGCTGCGCGTTCAACCCGGAGATCAGGGTCCTGATCTCGTGTATGGCCAGCGGGTCAAGTCCGCTGACCGGTTCGTCCAGGATAAGCAGTTCGGGATCATGGATGACGGCCTGCGCTATGCCCAGGCGCTGCATCATGCCTTTTGAAAATTCGGACACTTTTTTGCCGGCGTGCTTTTTAAGGCCGACTTTTTCTATCACCGCTTCAAGGCGCTTTTCGGCGGCGGGCCGCTCAAGGCCGGAGAGCCCGGCGTAGTAAAGCAGGGCCGAAGCGGCGGTGGAGTAGGGATAGAAATAGGGGAGTTCCGGCAGGAAGCCTATGCGCTTTTTTGAAGCTATGTCGGCGGGCGGCAGGCCGAAAACGGAAACGGAGCCGGCGGTCGGGAACAGCAGGCCGGTCAGGAGCTTCATGATGGTGGTCTTGCCGGCGCCGTTCAGGCCCAAAAGGCCGGTTATCTCGCCCGCTCGAAGCTCAAAAGAAAGGCCGTTCAGGGCCGTGGTCTCAAGCGTGGAGACAAACCCGCGCCTTCGGTAAATCTTTGTCACTCCGGAGAAAACGGCGATGTTTTCGCCAGTAGCATTCATACTTCCTCTTGCCCCAAGGTTTCCCCGCGACTTGGGGGCGGGGAATGGTAAAAATTTTTGCCGCAAAAATTTTTATTTCACCATCTTCCCCGTTTCCTTATTCTGCCTTTTCAGTTCGGACTCTATGGCGGCCATCGGTATCTTGCCCATCTTCAGGAAGGAAGCGTGGAATTTGCGCAGGTCAAAATATTTCTCTTCGGTGCGCTGGTAATATTTGCGCATTTCAAGTATGCGGTCCATTCCCAGGATAAAACTGACGCTTTCGGTAGGCGCAAGGGAAATCCTGAGCGCCTCGGTTTTGGCCTGCGCCTCTGAAAAATAAAAATTCTCCATGAAAAACCCGACCGCCTCGTCATAAGTCATCTTTTTCGTATGCAGCTCCACGTCGACGCACGCCCTGGCGGCCCTTAAGGCTCGCACATAAATCCTTAAAAATCTGGACCAGTAAGAGGAATAATAGCCCATCTCTTCGGCCAGGAGTTCCGCGTACGCGGCCCAGCCGTTAGTGACCAGCGGCTGGTTTGAGATCTTCCGCAGCCGCGACCGGTTAAAACCGGCCGCGTAGCTCCGCAGATGCATGCCGGGCATCACGGCATAAGCGGTTAAAAGCTCTATCTGGGCGTAATTGAAGAGGGAAGCAAGCGCCTTCTCCTGCGCGGCGGCGGGCATTTTCTCGGACGGCAGCGAGATGTACAGCTCCGAGACCTTCAGGTTGTCCAGGGCGAAAGGCTCTATAAAATGCGCGTAAGGCAGGATCGCCGCCATAAAGCTCGGCATTTTCATCATCAGGAGGCGCTGCTTCGGGAATTCCACCACTTTATATTCGTCAAAATGCTGATAGGCGCGGTCCGCCTCGTCCTGAAAGACCTTCAGCGCGTCGCTTAAGGGAGGATGCTCTTTGGGGAGTTTGTCCAGCACCCCTTTCCAGCCTTTCTCCCTGGACAGCAAAGGGTCAATATTCAACGCCTCTTTTTGGAGGTCTTTCATCGCCTCTTTAAAAGTTTGTTTTGCGCGTTTATAAACCGAACCCGGGGTCAGGTCCAGGCCGTGCCAGCGCTCCAGGTAAAACCCGTAGGTGTAGGCGCCGGCCGTGAACTCGCCGTCGGCGTTGGGAATGATGTCGGCCTTAAGAAAATCCCGGTAGCGCGCCAGCCCCGCTTTCACTTTGTCGAAAGTTTCGTCCATCTGGGTCTTCAAAACGGGGTCATAGCGGGTATACCCCCTGAAAAGGGGGATGAAATCGGAAATATAGTTAAGGGCGTCTTCAGTCTGCTTTAAGGCCAGCTCAGCCCAGATCGCGGGCGGATGGGCCAGATTCCTTTCGGCCTGCTCCAGTATCCAGGGAAGCTCCTTAAGGCGCGACATGGCGTTAGCCGCCCTGACATTATAATCCTCGCCTTCCTTGCTGAGCAGCTGATAGACCGAGAAGAGCGGCTCCAAATAATACTGCGGCCTTTTATTAAGGATGCCCAGGTTCTCCATTTCGTAGACATCCACTTCAAGCATCTGGTCAAGCAGATCGTAATCCACCTGCAAAGAGGGATACATAGACTCTTTTTTTATCTCCCGGAGCTTGACGCGAAGCTTTTTTACCGCGTCCAGCTGCTTATTGGCTCTTTCCTGGCTGCGCGGCGTAAGCAGGGAGTCCGAGCCGTGGAGGCCCAGACGGGTAGCGCGCTCCGGGTCGTACATCTGGATGGTGGCCAGATATTGCTCAAAGACTTCGCTTAATCTGGTATTTTCAAGCGTGCCCTGCACCTCTTCCGTAGTCAGCGTGTCCTCATAGGCAAAAACGGAAAGGGTAGAGGGTATAGGATACAGGGTATAGGCAGCGAAACACAACCCGATAAAAATCCTTTTCATATCTTTACCCTCCCTTTACCAAGGAAGGTTGCTTACCCTCTGCCCATCGCCTTTTTTCGCGGGGCGGCCTTGGCGCTTTTAGGCGATTTCTTTTCAAGCGCCAGTTCCAGCACTTCATCCATTGAGGATACCGGCAGAAGGCTCATTTTGTCTTTTATTTCAGCGGGAATCTCTTCCAGTTCCTTCAAGTTGGCTTTGGGGAATAAGACGGTATAGACTTCCTCCCTGAAAGAGGCTATGACCTTTTCTTTCAAGCCCCCTATGGAAAGAACCCGGCCGGCCAGCGTCACTTCGCCCGTCATGGAGAAGGCCTTTTTGACGGGCCTGCGGCTCAAGAGGCTTGCCAGCGCGGTGGCGATGGTTATGCCGGCCGACGGCCCGTCTTTCGGAATAGCGCCTTCGGGAATATGCACATGAAAATTATGCGCCTGTATATAGGAATCGGGCGCGAGTTCCCTGGACTTTATATAGGAGAAAGCGGCCTGCGCCGATTCTTTCATGACGTCGCCCAGTTTACCGGTCAGCAGCAGGTCGCCCTTGCCGGGCACCGCCACGGCTTCCACGGAAAGCGCTTCGCCGCCGTTCTCTGTCCAGGCAAGGCCCGTGGCCCGCCCCGGGCCGTTGACGGCGGCGAGGTCGCGGACAAACTTGGGTATGCCCAGGTAATCGCCAAGGTTGTCCGCGGTGACTTTTATCTCCTTTACGCCGGTTTCCACCACCGTTCTCGCGGCTCTCCGGCACATAGCCGCTATCTCGCGTTCAAGGTTGCGCACGCCCGCTTCCCTGGTATAGCCGCGTATTATGGCGTCTATGCCCGGGTCGTTTATCCTCAGCGCGTTTTCCCCGAGTCCGTGCTCTTTTAACTGCTTCGGCATCAGGAATTTTTTGGTTATCGCCGTCTTTTCATTATGGGTGTAGCCGTTGAATTCTATCACTTCCATCCTGTCCCGCAGGCTCACCGGGATGCCCCACAGCGTATTGGCCGTGGTAATGAACATGACCTTTGAGACGTCAAAGGGAACGTCCAGGAAGTGGTCCGTGAATTCGTGGTTCTGCTCGGGGTCAAGGACTTCCAGCAGCGCGGCCGCCGGGTCGCCCCGCCAATCCGAACCCATCTTGTCGATCTCGTCCATCAAAAAAACAGGGTTCCTGCTTTTGGCTTTCTTGATGCTCTGTATAATGCGGCCCGGCATGGACGCGACATAAGTTCTTCTGTGTCCGCGTATTTCGGCCTCGTCGCGCACGCCGCCCAGCGAGATCCGGACAAAATTCCTGCCCATGGCCCTGGCTATGGAGCGGGCGATGGAGGTCTTGCCCACGCCGGGGGGGCCCATAAAACAGAGTATCGGCCCTTTGAGTTTTTGCGTGAGTTTGCAGACGGCCAGGTACTCAAGCACGCGCTCCTTGGGCTTCTTAAGGCCGTAGTGGTCCTCTTCAAGCAGTTTCCTGGCAAGCGCCAGGTCTATCGCGTCCGCCGTCTCCACGGCCCACGGCAGATGGACAAGCCAGTCCAGATAAGTCCTGGAAACGGTGGACTCCGGCGAAAAAGGCATCATCTTGGCCAGGCGCGCCAGTTCCTTCTCCGCCGCGGCTTCCGCTTCCCCGGACATCCTGGCCGCTTTTATCTTCTTTTTAAGCTCGTCCACTTCCTTGGCAAAATCGTCCTTCTGATGGAGTTCCTTCTGTATCGCCTTCATCTGCTCATTCAGGTAATATTCTTTCTGCGATTTTTCTATCTGCCCCCTGACCCGGAAATGGATCTTCTGCTCTATATCCAGGATCTCTATCTCTTTGGCAAGGAGCTTTATTATCTTTTCAAGCCGCTCCCGCAAATCCACGGTTTCAAGGATTTCCTGGCGGTCGGGGATGTTGAAGATTGAATTGGCCGCGACGGTGTCGGCCAGTTTCGAGGGATCTTCCATGTGCGAGAGCAGCGCCACGGAATCAAGCGTTATGCGGGCGCCGAGCCTCACATAGGCCTCAAACATTTCCGCGGCGTGGCGCATAAGCGCTATCACTTCCGGGGTCTTCTCCGCCTGTTCCTGGACATACTCCACTTCGGCCATCAGGCAGCTCTTTTGGGCGTCCAGCGCGAGTTTTTTAACCCGGACCCTTTTTTTGCCGTCCAGGAACACCCGCATGGTTGCGTCGGGCATCTTAAGGGACTGTGAAACTTCGCTGACGACCCCGAAAGGGTAAAGGTCCTCCGGCGCGGGGTCGTTGACGGCGGGCTTTTTCTGCGTCAGCGCCAGCAGATATTTGCCGGCCTTCAGCGCGCATTCTATCCCTGCGATGGATTTGGGCCTGTCCACCGAAAGCGGCAGGGCCATGTGCGGGAAAAGCACCACGTCCCTGATGGCTATCGCGGGAAGCGTTACCGGGTAATTATTTGAAGCGGCGTCGGCGGCATCCATGTTGTTATCCTGAAAGTTTCAGTTGAAACTAATTTTTTTCGGGCTCTTTACCTGACCGGCGATGCAAAATTTCACCGGCGTTTATTGGCAAACCTATTGGCCCAAAGCTGGTAAACAAGCGAACAAGCGCCCGAAAATTGCGGCAATTTTCGGGTTATTTCTTTTTAAAATCCAGCACTCCGTCTATCAGGCCGTAGGCCCTGGCTTGTTCACCCGACATATAATAGTTTCTCTCCATGTCGGCCCGGACCTTTTCCGGCGTTTTCTCGCAGTGTCTGGCCAGGATATTGATGAGCCGGGTCTTATTCTCCTGCATCTCTTTGCTCTCTATCTCTATATCGGTGGCCTGGCCCGAGATGCCGCCGCCCCAGATAAGGGGCTGATGGATCATGATCCGGGCGTTGGGGAGCGCATAGCGCTTGCCCTTTGAGCCGGCCGCGAGCAGCACGGCGCCGAAGCTCATGGCCATGCCCATGCAGATGGTGGAGATGGGGGCCTTTATAAACTGCATCGTGTCGTAAACCGCCAGGCCCGCGGTCACCATGCCGCCGGGCGAGTTGATGTAAAGATTGATGTCCTTGTCGCTGGCCTCGGCGTCAAGATACAAAAGCTGCGCGATAACGGTGTTGGCCGAAGCGGTAGACACGGCGCCTTCCGGATCTCCGATGAAAATAATCCTGTCCTTCAGGAGCCGGGAGTAGATATCATAACCCACCATCGCTCCCTGGTTCCATTTTTCTATAATCGTAGGTATCAGCATAAGAAACCTCCAAACAGCAGGGTAGAGGGTAGAGGGTAGAGGGTAGAGGGTAGAGGGTAGAGGGTAGAGGGTAAGGAACTTCTTTCCCTACACCCCACACCCTATACCCTATACCCTTTCTTCCCTTATTACGGCCTTTGACTTTACAAAATCCATGGTTTTGTTTTCAACGAGAGAGGCCAAGATATACTCTTTTCTCTTGGCGAAAAGTTCCTTCGCCCCGGCTTTCTCCTCTTCGGTGCCGAACCGGGCAATCACCTTATCAAGCTCAAAGGCCAGCTCCGCTTCCGAAGCTTGGATGTTCTCCTTTTTGGCTATATTGTGCAAAAGATATGTAAGGCTCAGGTTCCTTTCCGCCACGGGCTTGAGCCTGGCGAGATACGCGTCTTCGTTGATCTCTTCGCCGGCGGGAACTTTTTTCTTCAGGATATCAAAAAGTTCGCGCGTCTCATCCCTGACCAGCGTGGGGGGGAGTTTGATGGGGTTGCTTTTTATAAGCGAATCCTCTATCTGGGCCAGCAGGTCTTTCTCGGTCTTCTCGGTCTCGCTTCTTTCAAGGAGTTTGGCGACATCGGCGCGCAGTTGCGCGGCGTCTTTGACGCCGGCTTCTTTAAGGAAATTCTCGTCTATTTCCGGCACCACTTTCCGCTTGATCCCGACCACGGTCACCTTAAAAGACATCTTTTTTTCCCCGAAGACCGAGGCAAATTCCCTGGTCTCGCCAATCCTTGCGCCCAGGATATTGTCGGCAAGGCCCGCTATAGTCTGGGGGCTGGACATATCCACCAGCTCGCCTTTCACGTCGCCGTCGGGCATCCTGGCCCCGTTCTCCCAGGACTCGTAGTCAACTATGACGAAATGAGTCTTGTCTACGGGCGCATCGGCCTCCACAGGCTTTAAATAAGCGTTGTATTCCCGCACCTGGGCGATGTATTTTGTCACATCTTCTTCGCTCACTTTGCGGACCCTGCGGACGGCAGGTATTTTCTCGTAATTCCTGGGTTCGATCCGGGGATTGCATTCAAGCTGCAGTTCAAAATAAAGCGTCTGTTCCGGCGCGTAATTCACGTTTTTCATCAGCGGGGCGGCCACCGGCGCCGTCTTCTCGGCTTTAAGTATCTCCGGCATCGCGGCTTTGGCGGCAATATTGAGCACCTCGTCTTTGACCATGGAAGGGAATTGTCCTTTTATCATCGCCAGCGGCACTTTGCCGGTCCTGAAACCCGGCAGGGACACCACGGACTGAAGCCTGACCAGCGCAGTCTGGGTGACTTCCTTCAGCTCGCCGGGGGAAATGTTGACGGCAAAAACATGCACGCAGCCGTCCTGTTGTATTTTTTTGATCTTATCGCCCAAACTGAACGTCAGGTTCATCGGTCCTCCGGTAAAATTCTTTGCGGCAAAAATTTTTATAGCTGGACGGGAAGGGACTCGAACCCTTAAGCCTCGCGGCATACGGTCCTAAGCCGTACGCGTCTGCCAGTTCCGCCACCCGTCCGTAAAAATTTTTGCGGCAAAAATTTTTAATTACTCTGGGCCGTACTGGACTCGAACCAGTAGCCTTGCGCTTAAGAGGCGCCTGCTCCACCATTGAGCTAACGGCCCGCCTGAGCCTATTTTACATAAATAAACATAAAAACTCAAAGAAACAGCGGCCGCGCGACAGCAATTCCGCGGTCGTTTGCGGAATTGCTGAATTGCTGCGCCGTAATTTGTAAACCGGCGTAAGAATTGCTACATTGATTATTATCTCAAGTAGACAGGATTCAGGAGTCAGAATTCACAATGGCCTGTGAATAGGCATTCGACAGTTGCTGACCTCTTTCCGCCGGAAGCGGACCTGAGTTGTTTGGTGGGCAGCAACTGGCTTGGCCGTTTGAGGGCCATAGTTGCTGATGCGGCACTGCCGTAGCCTTGACCCGGAAACATCGTCATTCTGAATTCTGACTTCTGGCTACCTGAGCAGTTACCTATAAAAATTTATACAATTTCAGGCAGGCCGGCGCATGAGCATACTATCACCGGCGCGCCCGCCGCCCTTGACGACGGCAACGGGTTAAGCTACGCTTATGAATACGCCTGGCGCGGGCGCATCCCGAGCGGCGTCTACTACTATTACATTGAGGCCGAAAAAGCCGGGAAGGACCTAAAGAAGACGGAGAAGTTTGCGGTAGTCAGATGAGGAGATCGCAGGCGGGATGTACACCCCTACTTTAATAAGGAGGGAGCGGGGGAGATTTATAAAATCCCCGTTACTACTGTCATGATAATTATCCGGCTGATACTTTTTCTTGCCGTTTCGGCCCTTGCCCCGGTTAACTGCCGGGCCGAGGACTTAAATAAAATATACGGCGACGCGCTCGGCGCCTGGATGGACGGCAGGCCCCAAGACGCCGCCGGCTCGCTCAAATATGTCGTGTTCCGCTCTTCCGACACCCGCCTTGCCGGCACGGCCATAAAAGACCTTTCCGTCCTGCTGGCCGAACTCGGCAAGCACGAAGAGGCGCTGGCCTACCTGGCCAAGGCCGAGATAATGACGCCCGAAGATCCCTGCATCTATTTTGAAAAAGGCTGGAACCTCTTAAGTCTTGAAAATCACATGGACGCCCGCACGGCGCTGGAGCACGCGCTGACGCTGACAGCCGACGCCGACCTAAGGAACCAGGCGCGTTTCGCGCTGGCTTTGGCGGAGCCGCACCTGGCCGGGCCGGCCGAGGCGATAACGCACCTGCAGGCCGTTTACCAGCATTACCCCTATCTCCTTTCTCCCGCCGCCGCCAGGATAAGCGCGAATTATGAAACGCTTAAAAAAAGAGCGCATGCCGTCACCTTCCTTAAAGAGGCGCTTTCCTACGACCCGCGCGAGATCCAGGCCGAGATAGACCTGGCCCGGCTTTATGAGGAGGCGGATTATCATGTGCCGGCCTGGCAGACTTACTATACCCTGTCGGAACTGGACCCCGGGGAGCCCTTTTTTGAGGAAAAGGCGAAAAAGCTCGCAAAATACGTCAAGGGAAAACTTGACAACCTGCTTTACTGGACCCGCCTTTCCTGGCCGGCGCATAACCGGCCGGTGAATTACGACGACAGGAACCTTATCCGCATCGGGCTCTTTTCCGGCCCGGACGCCCAACCGGCCGTGCTTACAGAATTCAGCTTCATCTGTAACACGGATTTTTCCGTCACCGACGCGCGGCTCGGCCCGGTCAGCGGCGGAAAAGCCAATATGCAGTGGAACGTCAGATACAGCCCGATGAACAGGATCTATGAGCTCAGGGACAACTCCGGCGTCGCGGTCTATTCCACCAGGAACTCTTTGCGCCTCGCGCCCAGGGTCAAAGGCGGAATTATCCTTATAAAGAATCCGGAGCCGCTGCTTCGCAGAGGTGTCAACCGGAGCGACCGTGAAGTGACCGGCGAACTCAATATCCAGGCCAAGGAAAACGGCTTCCGCCTTGTAAACAGCGTGGGGCTTGAAAATTGCGTGCCCGCCATTGTATCGGTTTTGGCGGGCAGCTCCAGGCAGATTGAAGAGCTCAAAGCCCTGAGCATCGTCGTGCGGACCCGGCTGATAACCCTGAAGAACTCAAAACCGCATGAAGACGCGGAGTTCGACCTCTGCGACGGCGACCACTGCATCGTTTTTCCGGGCCTCCAGGCCGAAAGCGAAGCCGCAGGCATTGCGGCGGCCCTCGCCAAAGACGAGATACTCTCTAAAGACGGCGCGCCGGCCGGCGGGTATTTTCACACGGCTTGCGGCGGCTTCACGGAGGAAGAAATAAACGACGGCGGCCGCCGCCCGGCCCCGCTCACGCCGTTCGGCCTGAACCTCCTTCTGCTCAAATCTCCGCCGGACGACCTGCTCTGCCTGGCCCAGGACAAGACCACAAGCTCGGACGTCTACTGGACTCTGCTGCTTGAGCCCAGATGGATAGAGAACAGGGCCAACCGGGCGTCAAAAATAGGCTATATAAAAGCGATAACCGCGCTGAAACGGTCGCAGAGCGGCAAGGTGCAAAGCATTCGTATTGAAGGCACCGCCGGGTCCATGACCGTGGAAGGCTTTGAAAACATCTCCCGGATCCTGACCGCGGGCGCGCTCCGCTCCGCGTTATTCACCATCAGGCCGCTCTACGAAGGCAAATATCCTAAATTCTTTGTCCTGCGCGGGCTCGGCACCGGCAGCGGGAAAGGCTACTGCATACTGGGCGGCCGCGGCATGGTCAAAAACGCGGGCGCTAAATCGGCAAACATTCTTAACCACTATTTTCCTTACTATAAGGTAAAGAAACTGTTAAAATAAATTGTAGCGGGCGACGTAAGTCGCCCATTTGGCGGACTAACGTCCGCCGCTACAGTTTTGTACCAAAAACCGGCTTTTTACGGAAGGAGCAGCCTTCGCCTGATTTTTTATGCCCTGCAAAGTCCTGCATATCATTACCAAGCTTGAATTCGGCGGCGCGCAGGCCAACACCCTTTACACCGCGGCCAACCTGGACAAGAGCCGCTTTGAGGCGAAGGTCGTGTCCGGCCCCGGCGGCATACTGCTTAACGAGGTCCCGCGGGACTTTATGATCTGCGCCGGCCGCCTGGGCAGGGAGATAAACCCGCTCAAGGACCTCGCGGCCCTGGCCGAACTTTTCCGGATAATCAAAAAGGAAAAGCCCGAGATAGTTCACACCCACTCGTCAAAAGCCGGCATTCTGGGGCGGCTGGCCGCCCGGCTTGCCGGGGCGCCGGTCATCGTCCATACCTTCCACGGTTTCGGATTCCACGAACGGCAGAACTTTTTTAAAAAAGCCCTGTTCATTTTTCTTGAACGGCTCTGCGCCGGTTTTTGCGACGCGCTGATCTTCGTCTCAAGGGCCAATATGGAATACGCCCGGTCCCGCGCCCTAGGCGGAGAAAAAAAATACCGCCTTATCCGCAGCGGCATCGCGCTTAAGAATTATCCCGCCGCGATAGACCGCGCGGCCAAAAGAAAAGAACTGGGCGTGAGCGCAAACGCGGTCCTGGTGGCAAGCCTCGGCAATCTTAAACCCCAGAAAAATCCGGCCCATTTCATCACGGCGGCGCAAAGGATCCTGGCCGAATTCAAGGATACGGTCTTTATCTTCGTGGGCGGGGGGGACAAGCTTGAAGAAACCAGGGCGGAAATTAAACTCCTGGGCCTTGAGAAGCTCTGTCTCTTCCCCGGCTGGCGGCGGGACTGCGCGGAAATACTCGCCGCGGCCGACATCTTCATGCTGACTTCGCTCTGGGAGGGGCTGCCCAGAAGCCTGGTGGAGGCCATGAAAACAGGCCTGCCCCCGGTCTGCTACAGGACCGACGGCGTAGCCGACCTTATCTCTGACGGCGAGAACGGCTTCGCGGTGGAACCCGGCGACATCCAAACGCTTATCGCCCGGCTGCGTCTCCTGATTTCGGACCCGGCCCTGCGCTCAAAAATAGCCGCCCGGGCCGCCGGCTGGCCGTCCCTGGGCGAATTTGACATAGACCGCATGGTGCGGGACCAGGAAGAGCTCTATCTGGAACTTTTAAAGGAAAAAGGGGTGCCTATATGACGCCGAAGATCTCAGTGGTGATACCGGTCTATAACGAAAAGGAAAATCTTAAAGAGCTCGCCCGCGAGCTTGCCGCCGCTTTCGCGGGCCCGGAGGCGGGCATTTGGGAAAGCGTCTGGGTGGACGACGGGTCCTCCGACGGCTCTTACGAGGAGCTGCTCACCGTCCTGAAAGGCCTGCCGGGGGCGAAGCTGATACGGTTCGCCAGGAATTTCGGCCAGACCGCGGCCTTAAGCGCCGGGATAGCGGCCGCCTCGGGCGAATACATAGCGACCATGGACGCCGACCTCCAGAACGATCCCGCCGATATCGGCGCCCTTTTTAAAAAGGCTCTTGAAGGCTGCGATGTGGTGAGCGGCTGGCGCAAAGACCGCCGCGACCCTTTTTTCACAAGGCGCCTTCCTTCCTTCATCGCCAACGCCATAATTTCAAAAGTGACCGGCGTGGCTCTTCACGATTACGGATGCACACTGAAGATCTATAAAGCCTCCCTGCTGAAATCGGCCGAACTCTACGGCGAGATGCACCGGTTCCTGCCCGCGCTGCTCGGCTACATGGGCGCGCGCATCGCGGAACTTGCGGTCAACCACCGCTCCAGGAAGAGCGGCAGCTCCAAATACGGGCTGGGCAGGACTTTTAAAGTGGCGCTGGACCTCTTCACGGTGAAATTCATGGGGGATTTCATAACCAAGCCCATATACCTTTTCGGGGGCTTGAGCCTGAGCCTTCTTTTCGCCTCGGGCGTTATGGCCGCCTTCACTCTTTATAGGAAATTTTTCGGGCAGGTATTCGTAAAAGACCAGCCGCTTTTCCTGGTGGCGATCTTCTTCGCGCTTGTGGGCGTGCAGTTCGCATTCCTGGGACTCCTGGCCGAGATCCTGGTGCGCACCTATTACCGAGCCACCCGCAAGCCGGCCTACCACATAAAAGAAACCAGGCAATTTTAGAAAGGCTAAAGGATAAAGGCTGAAGGCTAAAGGAAAAGATACAGAGAATACAAATGGATTTTTCCGCCTTTAATCCTTTATCCTTAATCCTTTATCCTTCCCGGAAAATTCAACTAAATTTTCCGGGTTGGCGGCGGGCTTCGGCGGTATTCCTTGCGGCATTCGCGCTGCGGGCCGTTTTCCTGGCGCAATGGGCGGACCTTCCGTATATAGATTCCCTGGCTGCCGACGCCTGGGCCTGCGACAGATGGGCGCTGGATATCCTGGACGGACGCCTGATAAGGCATACCGCCTTCTACCAGTCGCCTTTTTATCCCTACTTCCTGGCGGCGTTCTACAAACTTTTCGGCCACCAGCCGCAGGGCGTCCTGTGGCTCCAGGCCTTTATAGACTCCTTGAGCTGCGTCGCTATCATGCGCATAGCCAAACTCTGCTTCGGCGCGCGCGCCGGCCTGGCTGCCGGCCTGCTCGCCGCATTCTACAGGCCGTTCATTTTCAATACGGCCCTGCTGACGAAGGAAACTTTCGTCCTATTTGCCCTGGCGCTTTTCCTTATCGCGCTGCTGCGCGCCGACGCGGCGGGTCTGTTCCGCCGGCATTTCCTGTGCGGGCTGGCGGCGGGCTGGTGCCTCCTTTTGCGTCCGAACGCCTTATTGCTCGTCCCGGCGGCTTTGCTTTGGCTTTGGCTGCGCGCGGGGAGCGCCCGGCCGCCGGGGACCGTCCGCGGCTTCCTGAAGGGAACGGCTTTCCCGCTGCTCCTGGGGACCCTGCTCCCGGTCCTCCCGGCAACGCTCCATAATTTCGCCGCGAGCCGCGACCTGGTGCTCCTCAATTATACAAGCGGCTTCGCATTCTTCATCGGCAACAATCCGGAGGCGACCGGCCTCGTGACCTATCCGTCAGGCGTAAGCTCGGACCCGCTGCTTGAAGAGAGCCAGTCCTTGCGGCTGGCGGAAAAGTCCTCCGGCAGGGCCTTGAAGCCCTCCGAGGTCTCTTCTTTCTGGTTCAGGAAAGGCCTGGCGTTCATCTCCGCCGAGCCCTGCGCCTGGCTTACGCTGACCTGCCTGAAATTCTGGTTTTTCTGGAACTGGCATGAAATTTCGGATAATTACGATCTGCATTTCATCCAGAAGCATTTTAATACGGCGCTGAAATTACCGCTCGCATCGTTCGCCCTTGCCGGCTGCCTCGGCGCCGTCGGGCTTTTCCTGTGCCGGCTCAGAGAACCCTCCGGCGCGCCGCTCTTCCTTTTCCTCGCCTACCTGCTTTCCGTGCTGCCGTTCTGGATAAGCGACCGGTACCGCCTGCCGGCGCTGGTCTTTCTGCTCCCGCTCGCGGCCGCCGCGCTGGAGCGGCTGGCCGCCGCGGCGGCGCGCCTAGAGCTGAAAAATATCTGGAAGCCGTGCCTGGCCGCCTCCCCGCTCGTCTTCCTGTGCCTGGCCCCTCCCCCGTTCAGCCTGAAACTCTCGGAAGCCGCCGCCTGGGGCCAGTTGACCTCCATTTATTCGGAGCTCGGCGAGCACGGGAAAGCGCTGGAGGCGTTCCGGAGCGCCGTAGAGGCCGCGCCGCAAAACGTCGGCGCGCCAGTCATTTCCGACGCGGCGTTCTCTATGCGGCGCCTTGGCCGCGTTAACGACGCCCTTGAACTTTATAAGCTGGGAAGCGACATCTATCCGGGAGACGCGGCGCTTTATAATAACCGCGGCAAACTGCTGTTCGAGCTGGGAAAGACGAAAGAGGCCGCCGCGCTGCTGGAAAAAGCCGCCGCAACGGATCCGGACCCGGGCAAGGAGTATCGCAATTTATTCTACGCATACCGCAAACTGGGCAGAAAAGCCCAGGCCGTCCGGTACGGCGGGCTGGCCGCGGCGCGCTTTCCTGACGATAAGAAACTCAAGGCGGAACTGCAGGCGCTGAAAAATAAATAATAAGACGATTACTCCGAAACGGCTGACAGGACCTCGTCGAGCGTGGTTAAGCCGGCGCGAGCCTTGGTGATGCCGTCCATCATCATGGTCCTCATCCCGGACTTGATGGCCGCCTTGCGCAGGTCGGCCGTGCTGGCTTTGGCGTCGATCAGGGCCTTGCTCTCATTGTTCGGCAGCAGGAGCTCGAAAACTCCGATCCGCCCCCGGTAGCCGGAGCCGTTGCAGGCCGGACAACCCGTCGCCCTGACGAATTTCTTTTCGGAGGACGTGAGGACGGCTTTTACGGCGGAACCGCTGCGCGCCACTATTCTGCTGATAGTCTGGGAATCCGGGTCGGCAGGCTGCGCGCATTCCTGACAGACCCGTCTGATCAGGCGCTGGGCCACGACTCCGACGGTGGAACTGGAAATCAGGAAAGGCTCTATTCCTATATTGACTAGCCGCGTGATCACGCCTACGGAGCTGGTGGCGTGGATCGTAGTGAAGATCAGATGGCCCGTCAAGGCCGCCCGTATCGCGATCTCGGCGGTTTCCCGGTCCCGGATCTCCCCCACCATGATGATATTGGGATCCTGCCTGAGGATGGATCTCAGGCCGTCCGCGAAATTAAACCCCGCCTGGGGGCTGATCTTTGACTGGGTAACCCCGGGCAGCATGTATTCAACCGGGTCTTCCAGCGTCATAATGCTGATCTCCGGCCTGGTCAGGGCTTTTAAGATGCTGCACAACGTCGTACTCTTTCCGCCGCCCGTGACTCCGCACACGAAAAAGATGCCGCTGGGGGATTTAATCGCGGACTGAACCTGCGCCAGGACATCCGGCGCGAATCCCAGATGTTCAAGCATCAGGGTGTTGTGGCCCATGTCCAGGATCCTCAGGACAAGTTTGTCGCCGTGGATGGAGGGGAAGGCGGAGACCCGGAAACGCACGGGGCGATCCCCTACCACGACCTCAAATCCCCCGTCCTCCGGAGTATAGGCCGTGGCGGCCTGGGGCGCGAAACCGGCCATTACCCGCAGCTGTGAGGTGACGGAAAAATCATTGTTGTAAAAGATCAGCTTGTCCTTAAGGCTGCCGTCGATACGGAACCGCAGGCGAAACATCTCTCCCAGCGGATCAAAATGGATATCACTGGCGCCTTCGCGCAGCGCGAACTCCAGGATCGCCCTGAGAAAACCGTTCGTCAGGGTATTGGCGTCCGTTTTTCCCTTGGCGGACAGCAGGCTCTCGTATCTTTGCTCAAGCGTGTCGGGACCGGCCGGGGCGGCTGCTTGCGGCTGAGGCAGCGGGGTTGTTCCGAATAGCGCCATTTTGAGCCTCCTTTAATGGTCCAAGGTTTACAGTCTACTTAACGGGACCGGCCTACTTCAAAAGGGAGTCCACATGGGAAAGCAGCGTGTCGATATTTACCGGTTTCGTTAAAACAGATATCCTGCCCGCAAGCAGATCCACGTCCACTTTTTCCGGCATTCCGGTAATAAAAAGGGCGGGGATTTTTTTGCCAAGCAGCGTCCAGATCTTGTTAAGAACCGCTTTCCCGCCGCCCCCCGGCATATCCCAGTCCAGCAGGAGCATGTCGGGGTTGAAAGCCTCGCACGCCGCCATGGCGGTTGTCGCGTCGGAGGCGGCTTCCACAGTAAAGCCCGCGCCTTCAAGAACGAACCTGTAAAATTCCAGCGTTCCGGAGTCATCGTCAACTATGAGTATTTTCGTCGCCATAGCTTTTTCGCAGCCCATTAGTTCTGCGGATAAATTAACGCCCCTTCGGGGGCAACTTTTGTAGCGGTGCGATTTATCGCACAAATTCGTCGCATGAATGCGACTGCTACAGCAAACATTGAAATTCCTAAGCCTTAAGCCGCTATCAGTATATTACCAAAAAGCGGGGGCGGTTTTAAAGCCGGCGAATTCAATGGGCTAAGATTCTACCGGTTGAATAGTTCCGCCATAATTGATATCTTAGTATACTTATGGAAACCGGCAGCGGACTTGTCTTCAGCGCGGCCGAGATCCGCGCAAAAGGCGCTCTTAAAGCCGCCAGGCCGCTTGACCCCGCCTCTTACGCGGGCCTCGTAGACAAGCCTTCCGCCGTGAAAAGCGCTTGCGTGGAACTGGTCTTTTCGGTTGACGGCGGCTCCATTTTTCTTGAAGCCAGGGCCTCGGCGGAACTGGACCTTGAATGCGCGCGTTGCGCGGGGATCTTCCCGGCTGGATTCACGGAGCCCTTTGACGAAGTATACGAAGATACTGTAGAATCTATAGACGTGTGCAAGCCGGCGCTTGAGGCGATAGCCGTCATGGTCCCCATGAAACCGCTCTGCGGCGCCGGCTGCAAAGGGCTCTGTCCGGTATGCGGCTGCGATCTGAACCGCAGAACCTGCGGCTGCAAAATGCCCGAAGCGCCGGACGAAACCAAAAAGACAGGCCCTTTCAGGGCGCTGAAACGCTTTAAGGGGAAAAAGGACGCGAAATAAAAACCGATTTAACGCGCAAATTACCGAGGAGCAGCCATGCCTAACCCAAAACGAAAACATTCCCCGTCCAGAAGAGATTCCCGAAGGGCGGCAAACTGGAAACTGGAAGTAAAATCCCTTTCTTCGTGCCCCCAGTGCGGAGCGCTGCGCCTGCCGCACAGAGTCTGCCCGGCCTGCGGCGCCTATAACGGCAAGATAGAAGTGCCGAAAAAAGAAAGCAAAAAAGAGGAAGGACAGAATCCGAAATAATTGTCCCTGAAAAAACCGTTAATATGAAAATAGCGCTTGACGCTCACGGCGGCGATTTGGGCCTGAAACCCAATGTTGAAGGAGCGGTTCTGGCCGCCGCCCAGCTTGACCACGAGATAATACTTGTGGGCAGGGATCCGGAAATACGGGAAGAACTGCGCAGGCTCGGCGCGATACAGAACGCGAAGATCAGGGTGGTGCACGCCCCGCAGCTGGTGGAAATGGCCAAAGAGCCGGTGGAGGAATGCCGCTCAAAGCCCAATTCCTCGCTGATGGTCGGCATTGACTTGGTGCGCGACGGCGCCTCCGACGCCTTCATCTCTGCCGGCAATTCCGGCGCCGTCATGGTGGCGGCCCTTTTAAAGCTCAAGCGCATTGGCGGCATCATACGCCCGGCCCTGGCCGCTCCCTACCCGACACCCAAAGGCATAACGCTTCTGATAGACGCCGGCGCCAATACGGATTCAAAGCCCTGGCACCTGGCCCAGTTCGCCATTATGGGGTCCATCTATATGCGCGCAAGGTTCGCCGTTGAAAACCCGAAGGTGGGGATCATGTCCGTCGGCGAAGAGGAGACAAAGGGCGGCTTTCTCGTCACCGAGAGCATACCGCTGCTGAAAAACATGGACATAAATTTTTACGGCCCCGTGGAAGGCCGCGATCTTCCCGAAGGCGTCACCGACGTGGTTGTGACCGACGGGTTCACGGGCAACGTGGCGCTCAAGCTCTCCGAGGGGCTGGCGAAGGTCATCTTCAAAATGCTTAAAGACCGGATCATGGGAAAGTTCACCTATAAGATAGGCGCCATGCTGATGAAAAAAGTTTTCACCGATTTAAGGAAGAAGATGAATCCCGATGAATACGGAGGCGCGCCGCTGCTGGGCGTAAACGGCGTGGTGCTCATCTGTCACGGCAAGTCCACGCCTAAAGCCATTTCAAGCGCGATAGCGGCCGCGGGCGACCTTGCAAGATCCGGGCTGGTGGAACAGATCAAAAAGCACATGGCCAAGGTGAGCGGCCGGATAACCGAGGCCAAAACGGCCCATGTAAACGTTAAAGGGCTCAAGGAGTGGAAGTGAAACTGTTTGTTGGGAAGACCGCGCTTGTGACAGGCGCCCAGCGCGGCATAGGCTTTGAGACAGCCAGGGCCTTCGCGCTCCAGGGCGCCTCGGTCGTTATGACGGACGTAAACGGCGAAGGCGTGAAACAGGCCGCCGAAATCATCGAAAAAGAGACAGGCGCCAAAACCCTGGCGCTCGCCTCCGACGTTTCAAAGTCCGCCGACTGCGAGCGGGCCGTTGAAGAAACCCTCAAGACCTTCAAAAAGCTGGACGTCCTGGTCAATAACGCCGGCATAACCAGCGACAACCTGGCGCTCAGGATGAAAGAAGAAGATTTTCAAGTCATGCTTGACGTGAACCTTAAAGGCGCGTTCCTGATGGCCAAAGCGGCGTCAAGAAGCATGCTCCGCGCTCGGGGCGGCCGCATCATCAATATCGCGTCCGTGGTCGGTCAGATGGGCAACGCCGGCCAGGCCGGTTATGCGGCCTCAAAAGCCGGCCTGATCGGCCTGACCAAGTCGCTGGCGCGGGAGTTCGCCTCCCGGCAGATTCTGGTCAACGCCGTGGCGCCGGGTTTCATACAGACCCGGATGACGGACGCTCTCAAGGATGAAGCGAAAGCCAGGCTCCTTGAGCTGATACCGCTCCGACGTTTCGGCGCCGCCGGGGACGTGGCCCGCGCCGTCCTGTTCCTTGCCGGCGAAGATTCCGCCTATATTACCGGGCAGGTCCTGGCGGTCAACGGCGGGATATACATGTGAAACGCAGATAGGCGCCGATGAAAAAATACGGATTATCGCAGGTGAAAACGCGCAGATCGCCGAAGCCGATCTTCGTTAGATCCGCGTAATTCAGGAGGACTATAATGGCGGTAGCAGAAAATCTGGAAGAACGAGTAAAAAAAATAATTGTGTCGCAGCTCGCGGTTGACGCCTCGGAGATCAACCTGTCCGCGCAGTTCGTGCAGGACCTGGGGGCGGATTCCCTGGACACCGTGGAACTGGTGATGGCGCTGGAAGAGGAATTCGACATTGAAATCCCCGACGAAGACG
Source organism: Elusimicrobiota bacterium (assembly GCA_016208085.1). Taxonomy (GTDB): domain Bacteria; phylum Elusimicrobiota; class Elusimicrobia; order Elusimicrobiales; family UBA9959; genus JAHJSU01. The sequence goes on from JACQYT010000109.1 coordinate 30,534, forward strand.
CCGAAAAGATAAAGACCGTCGGTGAAGCCGTGAACTATATCAAGGAAAAGCTGCCCAAAAAAGACTGAGAAGGCCGGCGGCGCGGCAAGCCGGCACGGAGGCGCGGCCCCGGCGGACAGCCGGAAACTTACCGGCCGCCAGAGTGCCGGCGACCGATAAATAATGGCTTCCATCGAAGAAGCAATAGAATACAGTTTCAAGGACAAAGAACTGCTCGCTCAGGCCTTGACCCATAAGTCGTATTCCACCGAACGGGGTCAGGCCGGCTTTAATGAACGGCTGGAATTTCTGGGCGACAGCGTTCTCGGCCTGATCGTAGCCTATTATCTTTTTACGAAATATCCCTGCGAGGACGAAGGCTACCTGTCCAAGGTAAAATCGGTGCTGGTCTCCAGGACGAACCTGGCGCGCTGGGCTAAAGACCTGAACCTCGGCGAGCATGTCTTTCTGGGCGTCGGGGAGTCCCAGACCGGCGGGATGAAGCGCTCCAGCATACTGGCCAATTCTCTTGAAGCTCTTATAGGGGCTGTCTACCTGGACGGGGGACTTGAGAAAGCTTTCGTGTTAGTTTCACGCTGGCTGGACCGCCCGGGCGCGTCTTCCGTAGAGACGGACTATAAAAGCACTCTGCAGGAGCTGATACAGAAGCGGCATAAGAAGCCGCCGGAATACGAGATAATGCACACCGAGGGGCCCGAACACGAGAAAGTGTTTACCGTAAGGGTGAAGATAGGCCGGAAAGTCCTGGGCGTCGGCGCCGGCAAAAACAAGAAAGAGGCCCAGCAGGCGGCCGCCAGGAACGCCTTTGATTACCTTGAGAGCCACGAGCTCCACACCCACGAACTGTGAACCCGTCCGCCTAACCTGCCTACCGGCAGGCAGGTTAGGCGGACGGAGGGATGAGGTATGAGGGATGAAAAAATAATTCTTGTTTATGCTGGAAATAAAAAACCCGCAGTTAAGCGGGTTTTTTATTTACTAAAACCGGACTTTACAGTTTAACGACTTTAACGGCTTTAGGACCCTTTTCCCCCTGCGCCACTTCAAACTCCACCGCCTGTCCTTCGGCAAGCGTTTTGAAACCATCGCCCTGTATTTCCTGATGGTGCACAAAAAGCTCCGCCCCGCCTTCGTCCGGGGTGATGAATCCGTAACCTTTTTTATCGTTAAACCACTTCACTTTTCCTTTCGTCATTTGTTTACATTTCCTTTTGTTTGCATTTTAACTTCAACGCGGCGCTTTGCCGCGTTATTTATATCATACATGATTATGAGCGCAAATGTAAATGCTTTCCTAAGAAGTTTATTAAAAATTTTTGCGGCAAAAATTTTTAATATACCCCGCCCTTTAGGGCGGGGTAACCTTGGGGCAAGAGGGGGTTTGAGGGAGAAAGAAATTTCTCCCTCATCTCCGGCACGGGGATGTAAAAACCCGCCGGGTAGGATAAAATGTTGCTTCAACATTTTATTAGGTATAATGAGAAAGACCGGCGCACGCCCAAGAAGGGCTCCCGGGCTTAGGAGCCGTTAAGAAATAACTGACGCATTTGGAGGCACAGATTTGAGCCGGATGCAAGGCGCGACGACGATGGTGTAGCAGGGCTACATTGAGGAGGAGCAACGCAGCAGCCGGCCAAAGATGTGCCTCCCCCGCGCCGTCCGGCCCGGGTCTGACGGAGCGGGAGGCCTTTGATGCAGGCTGAAAAAGTGGACTATCTTATAATCGGGGCCGGCATAATAGGCATGCAGCTTGCCGGCCAACTCCGGGAAAAAATGCCGGGCAAAAAAATCCTGCTGCTTGAAAAGGAAGCCGATGCCGCCTGCCATTCGAGCGGCAGGAACTCGGGCGTCCTGCATGCGGGGTTTTATTACACGGCTGATTCGCTGAAGGCCCGTTTTACCAGGGACGGAAATCTTGCGCTCAAAAAATACTGCCGGGACAACGGCCTGGCCCTGAACGAGTGCGGCAAAGTGGTCGTAGCCTGCGACGAGACGGAGCTTGGGGCGCTTTTTGAACTTGAAAAGCGCGGCAAGGCCAACGGCGTAGATGTCAGGTTTATTGACGAGCGCGAGCTCGCGGAGATAGAACCCAATGCGAGGACCTTTAAAAAGGCCCTTTATTCTCCGACGACCGCGACAGTCGATCCTGTTGAAATTTGCGCCTCCCTTAAAGGCCGGCTTTTGGCTTCAGGGGTGCGGATTCTGTTCTCGGAAGGCTACAGGGAGCGGGTCGGGGAGAATATCGTCAAAACCACGAAAGGCCGTCTTATAGAGGCCGCCCGGCTGATCAATTCCGCCGGGCTTTACGCGGACAGGATAGCCCGGGATTTCGGTTTCTCAAAGAAGTACGTCATAATCCCGTTCAAAGGCGTCTATCTGAAATATTCCGGCGCGGCCGCGCCGGTGAAAGTCAACGTGTATCCGGTCCCCAACCTTAAAAATCCGTTCCTGGGCGTCCATTACACGGTGACCGTAGACGGGCAGGTCAAGCTCGGCCCGACGGCGATCCCGGCTTTCTGGCGCGAGAATTACGCCGGCTTCGACAATTTCAGCCCCGGCGAGCTGCTTGAGACCGCCGGATACGCGAGCCTGCTTTTTCTCAAGAATTCCTTCGGCTTCCGGAGCCTGGCTTTTGAAGAGATCCGGAAATACTATAAACCGTTTTTTGTGGGTCTGGGACTGAGGCTGGTGAAAAAGCTGGACGGCGCGGGCTTCAATCAGTGGACCAGGCCCGGCATACGGGCGCAGCTCCTGAACACCGAAACTTTTGAATTGGTCCAGGATTTCGTCGTGGAGGGGGACAAGTTCAGCACGCACATCCTCAATGCCGTCAGCCCGGCTTTTACCGGAAGCTTCCCGTTTACGGAATGGATAATGTATAATCTTTAGAACAGGATACCCGCTGCGGCAAGCGGGAACCCGGAGGCAGCATGTCCGCTCCATTGAAGCCGGTCTTCGTCTGTCTGCTCCTCAGCGTTTCTTTCTCCGCAGCTTACGCCCAGGCGCCTTCAACAGACCCCGTCGCCGAACAGCGCAAAGACGCCGGCCCGCCCGTTAAAAGCACGGGCGCTTTCGCGACGGAATTGAACGGTTATAAACTGGCCGTCTGGGGAATGTCAAAAGAGGAAGTTAAGGCCGGCCTGCGCGGCGATTTTACGCGCGCCGACCCGAACAATTACACGGCGGAACTGCCGTGGGAAATTTTACGCCTCGCCGGCATTGCCGAGTCCGATCCCGACGATCTGCTGGGCCCGGACCTGGAATGGTTTTACAGCGGGCCTCAGGACGCGACGCTCGGATTTTATAAAAAACGTTTTTTCTTCTACACCCGCAACCTGGATAAAATCCTGCCGGTTTCGGAGTATGCGCAAAAGATAACGGCCAACCACGGCAGGAACTCGCGCGCCGTCGCCTTCCAGAACACCGATCCCGCTGAGAACGCGGTAATAGGCTCTTATAACATGGAGATCTGGGATAAAAAGAAAACCACGATCATTCTCGGCGTCGAAAAGCTGTTTCCCGGAGCGGAACCGGAAACCAACTACGAAGTCACCTACCTGAGCCCGGATATTTTCGGGGAATTTAAAAACGATTTTGCGCGCGCCCTAAAGCAAAAGAACGAAGCGGAAAGGAACCAAAGCGAAACTCTGCTAGAGGAGCAGAAAAAAAACGCCCTTGAAGTGATCCAATAAAAACGGCTTTTCAGGGTTTGGCCGGCGCTGCTTTTTTTAAAAAGAGCCGTCCGCAGCCGCCGTAACGGTAGTTCCGGCGCGCGTAGTCCAGCGCTCCGGCCGGGAGAGTATTGAAATAACCGCCCCAGACAAGCCCTTTGCAGCGTGGATCCGCCAGCGCCAGCACGATCTCCTTTTCAAGACGGACCGGCTCGAGCATGGCGCGCACTTCGTCATGCAGGAACCAGAAGTAATAGGCATGGGGGCGGTAAAACGACTCGCCCGTCCATACATCGAACACCCTGTCCTGCGGAGCGGTCCGGCTCATCACGCACGCAATGCCTTCCACCTGGACCGCGTTGGTATCCCGCAGCGAACCGAGCTGGGTCCGCAGCGGCGGGACCAGGGAAATGCAAAAACCAAGGGCCAGCGCCAAACGCGCGGCGCGGCTGCGGATCCTGCCTGACAGCCATCCCAGCGCCCCCGCCGCGAAAAAGCAAAGGAGCGGGGCCATCAGCAGGTAGTACTGCGCGTAAACAACGGGTAGCAGTACTGCGCCGGCGGCGGCCGCGCCGAGCGCGCAGACTTTCACGGTTTCCTTCCTGTATACCCACATCCCGAACAAACCCAACGACCAGACCGCGGCATTTTCCACGTAAGAGGGGAGCCAGAAAACCGTAAAAGGGAAGCCGGCGCGGAACCGGCGGTTGAAAAGATAGAAGCATTCGTAAAAGGCCCGGCCGCCATTCCTTGCCAGGAAATAAAGCGCCAGCCCGGCGAAAGGAATAGCCGCCCCGAGGAAAAAGCAGGCCCACCGCCGCAGGAAATCTTTCCAGGCAAATCCCGGCGCGACGCCCTGCCCGCCCGCATCGCTTATGAGCCAGCCGATGATAAGCCCCGCGGCCGGATATACTATTTTCGGCGTGAAGAAGAAGGCCAGCCCCAGGAGTAACCCCGCCGCTAGCCGCCTCCTCGGGGCAGAAGTGTCCCCAAGCAGGACCATGCTCAGCAGCGCCATGGCGGGAACATCGGGCCGGACTTCAAGGGATTTGTCCGCGAACGTCGTGAATGAACATAGTAAAAGAACAGGCAGCGCCCGCTCCAGGAGAGGGCGGCGTGGTTCCGTCATACCCCACAGCATCCTCATTGTCGCCGCCGTCAGCGCGAGCATAAGCAGGCGCGCGGACCATACGGCGCGGATAGGATCGTCAATGAACGCCGCCAGGGGGGCGAGCAGATAAGGGAAAAGGGGGCCGTGATGCTCAAAGAAATCCCGGAAAGGGACCTGCCCGCGCGCCACCAGCCAGGCGCCGTGGAGATGCTCCAGCTCGTCCGCGTCAAAAGTCCGGTCGCGGATCAGGTACAGGCGCAGTAGCAGGTAGGCGGCCCCGAAAAGCAGCAGCCCCGCCGCGATCCGGCGTTCTTTAGAACCGGCATAGTCAATGATTTTCATTATTGAGATATGTTGTAACTCAGGTACTGAGCAATTACGATATATCGCAGAATCCAGGTAAAAATTAGAAGCAATTTCCCACGCCCTTGCTTCCCGCGAGTGCCCACTGCCCCACCGCCGTACCTGTAGAAACACAAAGGTCTAAAATGACCGAATTGCCTATAACCTGCCCTATTACACCGGGAGCAAGCGCCTGTATCCCGGCTGAAGTAAGCCACCTGGGCTGCCAGTAGCCTTCGGCGGTAAAGGTGGATTTGGTAACACCGGCGCCGAACTGGGCGTTTCCGTTCACATCCAGCCTTTGAGCCGGAGAAGCCACGCCTATACCGATCTTGCCGTCGGCACGCACCACAAGCGTGGAGCCGATCACTGAAAGTCCGGTCTGCGTGCCGCTTAAGCCCGTGCCGGTAACGACAAAAGAAGAACTTACCACCGCCCCGCCGTTTACGTCAAGCAGGTAGGCGGGCGAGGCCAGGCCGAGTCCCACTCTTCCGTCCTTTTTGACGACCAGCTTGGCGCCAGCCACATTTAGAACGTCGTCGGAATCCGTCAGCCCGTATTCTCCCGTAACGGTAAGCGACGACTTAAATACGGCGCCGCCCGCACCCATTATCCGCAGCACCTCGGTGCCGCTCGTCATATTGGTAGCGCCTGTCCGGTATTGCAAGTCCTTGCTGCTGGCGAGGAATCCTAAAACGCCTTTATCCGGAGTGGCTTGCTCATCCCACTTTATATATGTAGGGCCGCCGGACGGTTTCAGATCCAGATACGAGCCTGAACCGCCATCACCAGAACTGCCTATCCGTATACCCTTTATCGTATGGAGCATGACGTCCGTGTCCGGGATATTCACGCCTATGCCTACCCTGCCCCCGGGTGTCACCACCATGTCATAATAATTGTCGGCGGAATTATTGGTGCCTATGACGACGGTATAGTCTTCGCCGGTCTGTTCTCCGACTTTCAGCATGGCGAAGTGGTTGCCTATGCCCTGGTTGCCGGTCATGGTAATGGAGGAGGTGTAGATTTTGCCATACAGGTTCCCATTCATGTCCCCGTAAAATCCGCCCTGGGCTGTGACGCTTGAAACAGCCAGGACTCCGCCGGCGACGACCAGTTTATGGGAAGTAGTAGTAGTGGAAATGCCGACCCCTGATGAAGTCGTGCTGACATAAAGCGCCGGCGCGGCCAAATTCTGGCCGATGAGCATATTCGCGTTAATATGCAGGCTCTCCTCCGGGTTAATAGTCCCGACCCCGAATTTCCAGTTGCCCAGCTCATCCGACTTTATGCGGAAAACTTCCGCCCCGTCGGTGGCGGGATCGGACGCGGCCGCCCTATAGATAAAATCCCTCGTACCGGCCCCGAAACCCAGCGCGCCCTGGCGGCCGCCGGAAGCAAGGGAATCGTCGGACCACCTTATATAACCGAAGTCTCCGAACGTGTTAATACGGATATCGGCCGGGCCGGCCTGGTTTATGATCCGCATCTCCTTATAGACGTCCAGATAGTAAGTCGGATTTGGGATATGAATCCCCACCTTACCCTGGTCGGTAACGACCAGCGAGTCGGAACCGGGGTTTGCCGTTGTGGAAACGACAAGCGCATAGACGCCGGCGGAAGTATTGATCACGGTGACGCTTGAATCCCTTACGGTAAGGGCGGCGTTGAGGGTAAGCGGCCCGGTCATCGTATCCCCGGTTTTAGCGACTTTGGCGGTATCGGTGCCGATTACATTTGTGAGCTGCGAGCCGTCGCCCTTAAAATACGGGGCCGACACGACGCCGGTGAGCACCTTTATGCCTGAAGTGGTCTCAATGCTGTACTTATCCGCCCCCCAACCCCCGAAAAAAGTGCCGGTTGACGCGGTGATATCGTTAACCAGGCTTATGGAATTCGCGCTTAACGGTCCCTGAGTATAAAAACCGTCCTGGGCGGTTACGCTTGAAACAGCCAGTATCCCGCCCTCCACCCTTAATTTATGGGTCATGTTGTTCGTTCCCACGCCTACGCCGCCGGCCGTGGAAACATAAAGATGCCAGCCCAGCATGGCGGCGTCGGTGGTGACGGCAAGGGAATAGGGCGCAACGGCGGTGTTGCTGGTTATTATGGTCACGCTTGAACCCGCAATTATCAAATGTCCGCTCATCGTATCGCCGGACTTTAAGACTTTAGAGGTGTCCTCGGAGATCACGCCGGTCAACTGCGAGCCGTTGCCGATAATTTTGGCCCCGCCGGCCAAATAAACATGGGTGCTGACATATAAGCCGCCGTAATAGGCGCTTGTGGTGGAGGATATTTCCACATTGGTCGTAAACTGCAGCCGCCTCCCTACAATGCCGGCCGCGTCGTTCACGATCAGGCTCGCGCCGGCGACAGAGCTGTAGATCGGGCTGGAAATGAAAAGCGTGCCGGTTATAGTATCGCCTATCTTGCGCACCTTGGTAGAATCATTGACCGCGCTGAGATTCGCGCCGTCGCCGTAGAAATAACTGCCGTAAACTTTGCCCTGGCCCGTCACTCTGAAGACATTGGTGGAGCCGGTGGAGACTATAAGGATATTCCCGGTTTCGCCGGGCCCGGTTGAAATATGGAGCTTTGCCTGGGGAGTGTTCGTGGAAATGCCTACATTGCCCGGGTTGACATTGTAGAGGTCTTGGTCGCCGTTTGCCGGGCGCCACAACGTGTCGCCTGCGGCTATGGTCTGCACAGAACCGTCCGGGAACCTGAATCCACAGGTATAGTTTAAGGGGTCGTAGGCGCAGATCGGCCAGTCCCCTTTACTTTCCACCATGCCGCTTACGCTTAACTGCGTCCCGGGGGAGATGCTGCCTACCGAAATGCCGCCCATCACGAAAAGGTTGGAGGAAATAGTCACAGCCCCGTTTGTGGTTTCGTCATGCGTTCCTATCAGATCCACTTTGAAAGGGGGTGTCCCCGCCGGAGAAAAAACGGGTCCAGCCGAGGCCGTGGAAGCGTAAAGCGAGTTAAAAGCGTACGGAGAAGCCTGCAGCCTGACGCGCGGCGACATCGCTTCGTAAACGCCCGTGCAGTCGCCGTCGCTGTCCACCTGTATCTCAAGCCAGAGCCCGTTGTAGCCGGTAAAAAGGGCGCCCGGAATGCCGCCGGAAACGGCGGAGCCGATCTCCACATCATAGCGTCCTCTTAAGACCGACACATTACAGCGGCTCTCGGTAAATAACGCCGAACCGCCGTTTGGAACGTCATAGATCGCAAACTTCATGTCCTGCGGAGAATCCACGGCCAGATTCGTGATTTTGCTGACCAGGAAGCCCTGGTAATTTATGCTCTGCGTTATGGCGGCGAAGGCAGGGGAGAGGGTGTAGGGTATAGGGTATAGGGTAAAAACAGCCGAAACAACCAACAGAAATTTTTTCCACCGATGCGATTTAAATTCCGTTGAAAATTTCATAAAATCCTCCGTCTGCCTCGCCTCTCTACCCTAACCCCTAGACCCTATCTTATCACTGCGACCGTGCCGTTATACACCTTCCCACCGGACTCAATCTGGTAAATATAGACTCCGCCCGGCACGATCTGTCCGCCGCGTTTGGCGTCCCAGACCAGGGAATTAGTTATCGGGCCGGCGGTCATCTTCGCGACATAAGCCCCTTTCATGTCATAGATCCGCCCTTTGACCCCGGACAGCAGCGATTTGTCGAAAACGAATACCATGTTATCATTTTTGCCGTCGCTGTTAGGAGTGATCAGCCTGTTGGAAAGGCCCGCCGCGTCCGCTGAGAAAGACACGGAGCGCACGACGGAACGGAGCTGGTATTTCCCAAGCATTGTGGTCTGGAGTTCCACGTTTTTATCCGTTTCATTCACCTTGCCGTAAAACTGAAGCCATTTGGCGCCGTTGTAATAATAAAGGCTCAAGGCCGCGGCATCTTCGCCGGAGGGGACGACGACGCCGCCGGATTTGCGGTAATAGACCTTCAGGGTCGCCGGGCTGGAGAGCTTGAACTGCCCGTCCTTTTCTATCCCGCCCCTGTAGGCGGAAAGTTCGACGGATCTCAGCACCCGGCCGCCCAGGTCTTCGGGGTGAGGGATTATCTCCACGGTATAAAGGTTCATCGGGTCCGGGTTCGGGGTGTCGGAGACAAAATCGCCAAGTCCGTCGCCGGGGATCTCAAGGAGGGTGGTATTATCGGCCGCTATAAAATAAAGCGCGGCGCCGGTATTGCCCTGGGTATATGACGGAGCGGAAAATCCGGCCTTATTAAGGGCCTTGACGTGGTAGTAATACTGCCGGCCCGCATCCACAGTGTTGTCGGTCCAATGGAAAGTATCCGTTGATAATCCCGATTCCGGACCAAGCGGGAGCCAGTCCGCGTTGGCCGGCGCCGTGGCCCGGAAAACCTGATAGCCGCTTATCTCATAAGGGTAGACCGGGTTGAAGCGGTCGTTAAACGGCATCAGGTTGGCGAAGCCGATCGGAGGTATCCAGGACATGGTAACAGAGGTCGGGTTGGCGGTTACCCTGAAATTCATGGGAACCAGGGGAACCACAGCGAACACGCAGGCCATATTGGACAGCTCGGATTGCAGGAGGTGGTCGTTTACGCTCTCAATAGCGAAGTAATAAGTGGTGCCGGCGTCGAATCCTTCTATGATGCGCGTATCCCGCACGCCGATGGCCAGCGGGGTCCAGCCCTGGGGCACGTCCCGGGCCGAGGAAAAAGCCGCGTCCGTGGATATGTACGCGGCGCTGGTGTAGTGCAGGATATACTTTTCAACCGCGCCGGTATTGCGGTACCAGTTGGCCACCGGCGCCGTCCAGGTGATGCGCAGGCTGTAGCTGGAAATGGTGACCAGGGCCAGGTCGTTTATCGGCGAAGGCTGGGGATAAAACGCCAGCAGGCCGCTTCTGGCTGAAAAAGCGCCCGCAGCCGCCGTTGAAACGGCCGTTTCCTGTGCGTTGCCGTTATGCTCGAAACTGGAAGAATAGCTGTATTTCGCGCCATAGGAAAGACCGCCGTTCACGTCCGAGAAATACACGCTCTCTACCCTGGCGCCGAAGACAGGGGTTAGGGTATAGGGGCTCGGGGTTAGGGTAACGGCGAACAGAGCCGCCAAAACCGCTATCGCTTTCCTGTTATGCGCCGGAATATTCATAATATTCTTCAGTATAACCCTTAATTGCGACTGAATTATTGCGGATTCGTGACAATCCGGTATAAAATCTGAGACGAAAGAAATAAAATGTTGTCCGACAACATTTTATCCTACCCGGCACGGGGTTTTCTTCAACACCTTGCCGGGGTGGAGCGAAGCGACACAATTCAACTGTATCCAACAGGATGAGGGGGAAATTTCTTTCCCCCTCAAACTCCCCTTTGCCCCAAGGTTACCCCGCCCGAAGAAAGGCTAAAGGATAAAGGCTGAAGGATGAAGGAAAAACAAAGAGATTATTCCGGCCTTTAGCCTTTATCCCTGATCCTTTATCCTTTCTTTAGGGCGGGGTATGGTAAAAATTGGCGTTTTTGTTTGCTTTTGCCCTCTACCCTATCTTCGCGGCCGGGGCCCCGGGAAATTCAGCCGCTCTGCTCATGACCGTGACTCCCAACCGCGACGGCAAAAACGACACTTTCATTTTCAGGTGTTATAATCCCTGGGATTTCCGCATAACCGCGACAATTTACGGGCTGCGCGGCGAGAGGTTGGCTTCCATGCGGATTAAGTCCGATAAATCCATAACGTATCCGTACGATTACCTTGAATGGGATCCCGACTCCGGCGCCAGAGCGCCGGGCGGGCTCTACCTGTATGAAGTAATCGTCAACAATAAAGCCTATAAAGGCACAGTGGCGGTAATAAGATAGTATAGGGGAAAGGGGAGAGGGAAAAGGCAATTAATGAGATTGAGTTTATGAATATTGCAACGCATAATAAGCAGAGGGTAAGAGTTTTGGGACTTCTTTTGGTTTTTACCCTATACCCTATACCCTATACCCTACACCCTGCATTTGCCGCTTTTGAAGATCTGGGCGTAGGCGCCAGAGTGCCCGGCATGGGTAACGCCTTTGTGGCCATCGCCGACGACGCCAGCTCGGCCTATTACAATCCCGCGGGCCTCGCCTTTGTGGAACGGCCGAAAGCGACGGCCTCGCATTCCATGCTCTATTCAGGCCTGGACGACGGCTCAAACCTGGGGCTCACAAATCTGGTCATAGCCGCCCCCATCTGGGGCGGACGCCTGGGCACGGCGGGCTTTTTGTGGAACCAGTTCTCGCTGTCCGGCGTATACGCCGAAAGGACCATCCAGGCCGCCTACGGTTTCAGATTGCCGAAAAACACCATATTTGAAAAATTCGCGGTCGGCGCCTCCGTCAAATATCTGAGCCATTCCTTTTCAAGGCTGGACGAATCCTATAATGCCATGAATGACCTGATTGCCAACGCCGGGCCGGATCCCGTGCTTATGGGAAAAAACTCAAGGTCCGTGATCGACGCGGACGCGGGTCTCATATTTCAGCTCACAAAAAAGTACGCCATCGGCGCGGCGGTGCTGAACCTGAGGCAAGCCGACGTCGGGTTTGCTTCCGCGGACCAGGTCCCCATGAAAACGCGGGTGGGCGGCTCCTATAAAAGCCTGTGGATGATTATGACGGCCGAGGCAAGGATGCAAAAAGGCCCGGACGGCAAGCTGGACAAAGACTTCATTTTCGCGGCTGAAAAGGTTTTCCCGAGCCTTGACAGGGGAGACGTGGGAATCAGGGCCTCGCTTGGAGCCGGCGACAGGGATTTCAGGCAGGTGACGGCCGGGCTGTCCTACAAAATAAACAGGATCCAGTTTGATTACGGATTTTCAATACCGCTCGGCACGGTCCGCAGCACCGTCGGCAACCACAGGCTGGCCCTGGCTTACCATTTCGGTTCGCTTACCTCCGGCGAGCAGTATGCCGCGCAGCTTCTGGACGAGTATAAACAGCTGAGAGAAAGCCCGGATTACTCCGACTCAAGGAACACTTTAAGCCTGAACGACCCGCGCCTCAAGGAGGTTAAGGCCCTGGTGAATCAGGAGGATTTTTACGCGGCAAACAGGACGCTGATGGACAAGGCAAACGACCTGCTGCCCAACGCCTCCGTGATAAACCTGGCAAAGCGCCTGGGACTGACGGCGGCCTTCTATCCCTCGCGGCCCAAAGAGGCGCGCCGCACCCCCGCAGACGAGATGCTGTCGGCCGGAATACAGAATTACTTAAGGGGCTACGACGCGAAAGCCATCAAGCTGTTAACCTACGCCCAGGCTGAAAACCAGCGCGACACGGCGTTATCCAATTTTCTGGACAAGGTGGAGGAAACCACCCATCTGAAAGCCGACAGGGTCCCGGCGAGCTTTAACCGCGGGTATGTGGAATATCAATTCCAGGAATCGGACGCGCTCTACGCCGCTAAAAAATACAACGACGCGTTGGCGAAGCTCCAGGATATCCTGGATTTCGACCCCGAGAATATTCTTGCAATTAAAAAAATGGGGTCATGCAACTACCTGCTCGGCAACTACGCCCTGGCCCGCAGGAACTGGGAAAACGCCGTTAAAAAGGAAACCGACCCGGCGGAAAAGGAAAAGCTTCTCAAGATGGTAAGCGACGCCGGCAAAAAAGCGCCGGGCCAGGAATCCTGGGAACCCCCGGGCGCAGAAACCCCGGCCGCGCCGCCCGGGGCCGGGACGCCGGCCGCCGCGGCTAAAAAAACAACCGGGGGCGCGGGCAACGCCAGGGAAATAGAAAAGCTCTACCAGATAGGGGCAGATTACTACACTAAGGGCGATTACGGCAAAGCGGCCGATAATTTCAGAAAGATACTGACACTGGACCCGGAAAATTCGCAGGCAAAAAAAGCCCTGGAACGTATCATAAGGCTGTCGCAGTGAAACAGCAGGCAGAGGTAAAGATGGAGGTATAGGGTAGAGTAAGAAAATTTACTTTACTTATACCTGTTCCTTTGCCTATACCTTTACCTAAATAGTTCTTAAATAATGAAGCTCTATCACAAGCTGAACGCGGCGCTGGTCATTACGGCCCTCTTCTCGGCAGGCCTGTTGTCCGTCATATTTTTCCGTTTCCAGCGCAGCGGTATCATTGCCAATGAACGCCAAAAACTGAATCTTATCTCCCAGGGGGTGAAAAATATCCTGGCTGAGGCCAGTCTCGCCCGCGATCCGCTGATGCTGGTGGATTATCTTTCAAACCTTTACGCTTATCATCCCGAGATCGCGGCCATTGAGACCTTTAACGGAAAGTCCTGGCAACCGGTCAGGCCGCGTGGTGCAAGCTTCAAGGGGACAGTCCCTATAAATAGGGACAGTCCCCAATTCCTGAAAGACGGGCCCCCGGAAGAATTTAAAGCCGGAGCTTACGGGGCAAGGCTTTATCTTTCCCGCAAATACCTGCTTGGGGAACGCTCCAGACTTCTGGCTGAACTTTCAAAACGCCTGTATTACTCGCTCGCCGGCGCGGTATGCGTTTCCGCGCTGCTGGCCCTCGTCCTAAACTTTCACCTTACCAGACGGCTCAGAGCCCTCTCCGCCGAGACAAAAGTTCTGGGCGAGGGCCGTTTCGGGCATCAAGTGGAGATTTCAGGTTCGGACGAGATAGCCCGGCTTGCCGCGAATTTCAACGCGATGTCCCAGAAACTGCTGGAGCTTGAGACCATAAAAAAAGATTTCAGCGCTTGCGTGACCCATGAACTGCGCTCCCCGCTGGGGGCCATAGAAAGCCACGTCTCGCTTCTGCTCCGGACGCGCAGGCCTAAAGCGGAAAAGGAAAGTCTTGAACGCATAAAGGCCAACGCCGCCCGGCTGGCCAATTTCGTCACCAGCCTGCTTGACCTGGCGAAAATAGAGCGGGGGAAGATGGATCTGCACCTGACCGAAGCGGATCCCTGCGCTCTGGCGCGCGACGTAACGGCTTTTTTAAAGCCGAAAGCCCTGGAAAACGGGGTTACCCTTGAGATATCGGCTGAACCCGGCCGGCTCATAAGCCTGGACAGGGAATTGATCGCGCATGTATTCACGAACCTGATCTCGAACGCCATAAAATTCACGCCGGCAGGCGGCAGGATAGCGGTCGGCGCGGCTTTTTCCGGGGACGGGAAAATTTTCCGGGCCCGCATAAAAGACTCCGGGCGGGGCATAGCCGCAGAGGACCGCGGGAAGCTGTTCTCGGTATTCGGCCAGGCCTCCTCCGGCGACGCCGCCACAGGGACGGGGCTCGGCCTGGCGCTGGCCAAAGGCATCATAGACCTGCACAAAGGGCGCATCGGCTTTGATTCGCAGCCGGGTGCGGGCGCCGCTTTCTGGTTTGAGATACCGGCTAAGGAGCCGTTAAGAAATAACTGACACATTTGGAGGCACAGCTTTGAGTCGGATGCAAGGCGCGACGACGATGGTGTAGCTGGGCTACATTGAGGAGGAGCAACGCAGCAGCCGGCCAAAGATGTGCCTCCCCCAGGGGGCTGACCGCTTTTGGGCTGCAACTGCGTCTCTCGTCGCTTGCGTAGCGCTGCTACGCCGCGTTCCTCGTTCCTTGTTTCGCTGCAAAATCGGTCAGCCATCCGGGAACGGATAATTCTCATTCCTGTAATAACTTTGTAATCTGTATCAGTTAGAATTAGGTGACTATTCAGGCAGCATCCTGTCTACCTGGGTAGTAATCGCTATGGGCAGAAAAATCTTATTATTATTGGTTCTTGCAGCCGCCTCTCCGGGCGCGCTCGGCGCCCAGCAGATACCGGCCGCGCCGGGCGCCGAAGAAGCCGAGATCTCGGCGCGCATGCAGGAAGACCTTTCCCGGCTTCTTGCCCAGCTGGTCGGCAAAGAGAAAAGCCGGGCGTTCGTCAATGTGGAAGGGGAATCGGTCCTGAAAAGCAAAACAGAATCCGGCACCCCGCCGGAAGCCGTGCTGGCGCTCCCCGGCTACGCCCAGGTCTCCATCCTTGAAAAGACCGGAGAGTACATAAAGCAGCAGAAAGCGGAAACGCAGCACACCACGGAATTCAGGATAAAGAAGATAAGCGTTTCCATCATCTTTGACAGGAGCGTGCCCGACGCCCAGGCCAACGCCGTAAAACTCCTGGTTTCCGACGTCCTCCGGTTAAACAATGCCAGGGGAGACAGCCTGATCATGGCCAGGGCCGATATGCTTCCCTGGTGGAAAAATCTTTTAGACTCGCCCGACAGCCGCAGGGTTCTCCTTATCGCCGCAATGGCGGCGGTAGTAATTTTGATCGTTCTGCTGTTCGCCTACACCCTGGGAGGGAAACTTCTGTCGGATTTCTTTGATTACGCGCGCATAAACGCCATCGCAAGCCAGCCCCTGGCCGGGGGGCCCGGCACGGGCGGCGGCGTCGGGGCCGCCGGCGGGGAAGGCCCGCAAGGAGAATATTCCGATATAATCGACGTAGAAGCCGGGGCCGCCGGCGCGGGGCTCCTGACGATCCAGTCGGCCTTCGATTTTATAGAAAAGCTCCCGCCGAAGGAAACGGCCGAGCTGCTGGGCGAGGAAAGCGACGAGGACGCAGCGGTGGTTATCGCCAATATGGCCGATAAGAAGCCTCACATTTCGTCCAGAATACTTCTTGCCCTTGATCCCGTAAAAAGACAACTGGTTACCTCCAGAATGGTCGCCCTTAAAGCCGTGGAACCGGAAAAGCTGATGGAAATAGAAAATAATTTGCGCTTAAAACTTGAGAAATCGCTTAAGGGGGCGGAGAAACTCGGCCGGCTCCTGAGCCTGGTGGACGAAGCGGACCGCTCCGAGATCATGGACAACCTGGCCCGCGTCGACGCGGCCGGCGCGGGGAAGCTCAGGGACTCGCTGGTTACGTTCGACGATATCTGCAGGCTGGACGATAAAAATCTGCGGCCCGTAGTGGTCTCCATGCCCTATAAGGACTGGGCGACGGCGCTCCAAGGCGCCCCTGACGCCTCCGTCATGAACGTGCTTAAACTGTTCCCCGACGATATAAAGCTTATCGTAAAAGATATGCTTACGACCGTCCAGGAAAAAGACGCCGTCATTAATTCACGGGCCAGAGTGCTCTCAACCGCCCTTGAGCTGAGCGGCAAAGGCAAAATAGAAGTCAAAGCGCAGACGGGATAGCGAGAAAGCCGGTTCTTGCTCTCTTGCTCTCTTGCTAATTTATGGATGCTCAAAACAGCAAGTCGCCGGATATTTACGCGGAGATAGACTATCTCTGGACGGCCATGAAGACCGCGCAGGAGGAGTCCGCTAAGCTGACCGACGCTTACGCCGTGAGCAAGTCCGACGCCGACGCCCTGAAAAGCAGGCTGGCGCACCTTGAAACCGGCCTCCGGGAAGGCGCTAAGAGGGAACAGGCCTTAAAAGCGGAAATAGCTTATTTAAAAGAAACCATCAAGCATGACGCCGCGACCCTTAAGGGAGCCATGGTTTCGGCGAACGAGGCCCGGCGGCTCCAGGAAGAGTTGAACGCTTTGGGAACGCGGACGGCCGAAACCGAAAACATTCTCGCCCTGAAGGAAAGCCGCCTGGAAGCGCTCCGCGAAAAGCTGAAAGGCGCCGAGGAGCGCGGCGCGGAAAAAGAAAAACTTATCGGGGAGCTGGCTTTTAAATTAGACGGGCTCCGGGCGCTGCCGGAGATAAGCGCGGCCTTATTGCGCGACAGCGCCGCGGCCGGCAGGGAACCCGCGGTGCTTGAAGGGCTGCTGGCCAGGCTGGGAAGCGAAGCCGCGCAAAACGCCGGGCTCTCCGGCGAACTGGCGAAAATGCATACCGAAGCCGAAAGCGCCGGCGTGCATAACCGCGGGCTCAAAAAAGCCAAAGACAGCCTTGAGGCGGAACTGAAATTTCAAAAGCGCAAAATCCAGGCCCTGTCCGTCGAGCTTGCGGAAGGCGCCGGCAGGCTGGAAATATCCGCCCGTGAGAGACATAAACTTGAACAGGACCTGGGCGCCCTGACGTCGGCGCGCGCGGAGCTGAAAGAAGAGCTCTCGGCAATAACTCTTGAGCGCGAGAAATCCCGGAAAGAACTGCTGGACAAAGACGCCAGGATAACCGATCTTGGGCTGGCTTTGCAGGACGCCGCTTTAAAGACGAGCGAGCAGAAACAGAATTTCGCCGGCGCGGTAAAAAAAGTTTTTGAACTGCAGTCTACAGCCGCGACCTTGCGGGAAACCCTGAAAGAAAGCCGCCGGAGCGCCGAAGAGCTGGCCGGAACGCTTGAAGCCAAAAAAGTCGAAGCGGAAAAGCTTAACGCCCTTCTCCGCGAAGGCAGCGCGGACGTGAGGCAGGAGCGCGAGCTCAATAAGCGTTCGCTTGTTAAAATAAAAACGCTTGAAAACGAGTTGGAGTCCTTTAAGGCCAGAGTCGCCAGGTCCGAAGAATACGCGGGCTCCATCCTGAGAAAACTTGAAGAACGCGAAAAATACGCGGACGGTCTGAGAAAAGAGCTGAGCAGGATACCGGCCCTTGAACTGGAAACGGATAGGCTCAAAAAACATAATCTCACGCTCGCCGGCTTTATAAGGACCGAGCAGGCCGAGTTCACCGGAAAAATACTGAAAAGCCTGTCAAAAACAGCCGGCGATCTCAAACTTTTCAATGTCTGCCTTTCCGCCGACCAGGCGAAGCGCCTGTCCCCGGCCCTTAAGAACCTCTACGCCGCGGTGAACCTGCTGAAAGCCTGGCAGGCCTATATGGATGAGGGGGAGTTTGAAAAAGAAACCGCCGATCTCAAGGCGCTCGTCGCCGACCTCGCCGCCGCCTGGGAAAAAGCTTTTAAAGCCAGGAAGCTGGGGTTCTCCGCCCACCTCGGCGCAAACCTCGCGCGCTCGAGCATAAACCCGGAAAAGATCAAAATGGCATTGTACCAACTGGTCAAGAACGCCTACGAAAATCTAACCGCCGGTTCTTCCCTTAAAATAATCTTTGAGGTGAGCGGGGACGGAAAATGCGCGGCGATAAAATTCGATGATACCGGTCCCGGCCTGTCCCAAAGCGTGCTGGACCGGCTTTTTGCGCCCTTTAACACCTCTAAAAAGGACCGGGTCGGCCTGGGCCTGGCCCTGGTGAACCGCATAGCCCGCCTGCACGGCGGAGAGTTCACGGCCGCCAATAAAAAGGGCCGGGGCCTGCTTGCCGAGTTGAAGCTTCCCCTGTCCGACGAACACGGCGAACCGCCGCCGCAATAGGGAAAAAATCGTAACTACTCAGCTGACAGTCGCTACATCTGCATCTCCTACTTTCGTAGTTGCAATGCTTGCTTTGCCTTTTTGAGCAGAGTAAACTCTGCCACTACAATTACAGGCAGAACTGAGTAGTTACCAAAATCAAGCCTTGAAGATGTAGCCTATGCCGAAGACGGTGGAGATCGTCACCCCCGAGCCCTTAAGCTTCTTGCGCAAAACCTCGATGCGCTTGTCCACCGAGCGCAGATTCACGCCGAGATCCGTCTTCCAGACCTGCTGGATCAAAGTGCCCCTTCCCATCACCCTGCCCGCATTGCCCGCAAAATAAAGCAGCATATCAAACTCAAGCGAAGTTAAGGGGAGTTCGCGCCCTTTCAGCGCGGCCGTCCGTGAAACAACGGAAACCTCCAAAGCCCCTATTTTAACCGGGGCCTCCCCGCCCGCGGCGGGGGGGGCGGAGCGCGCCCGGCGGTTCACGAGCAGATTGACGAGCCGCGGCCCCAGCAGAGCGGCGTCCCCGGGCAGGACAAAATATTCATCGGCGCCGGTTTCAAAACCGGAGGCGATCTCGCGGGAAGTCCTTGGCGCGGCGGAAACAGCGGCTATCAGCATAGCGGCCGCGCCCGGGTTTCGCCGCAGGACCAGTATAAGGTCCGCCCCGCTTATCTCAGGACACTCCATGTCTATGACCGCCAGTTCGGGCGCGCGCCGCAGGACAGCCGCGATAAAACTTGACGCAGTCTTATATAAGACCGCGTCCGGCAGGGCCGCGGCGATGAGCCGGCTCAGCTCAAGGCCCGGGGAAAGCGCCGCAACTTGTGTTTTTTTACGCGGAGGCATTTATCGTTTAAGATGTTTTTTTACCGTCCGTATGAACCGGTCGGGGTCGAAAGGCTTGATGATGTATTCCGCCGCGCCCTCCTGGAGCGCTTTTTTCACAAGGTCAAGTTCCGACCTGACGGTAAAAAGCAGCACCGGTATTCCGGCCGTGGAGGGTTCTTTTTTAAGGCGGCGGTTCACGTCCAGGCCGCTGATATCCGGCAGGCCTATATCCAGAACTATCAGCGCGGGTTTATCCGCGACGGCTTTGCGAAGCCCCTCGGCGCCGGTAGCGGCCTTCAGCACGCAGTAGCCTTCGGACCCTAAAATAGCGGCGGCGATATTAAGGTAATCGTACTCGTCGTCAACCACAAGGATTTTATGAGGCATATTAAGGGAAGTGTAAAGGTGGAGAGATAAGCTGTTTACTTTCGACTTTAGACTTTCGACTTTTGTTACGTGGGCTTTTTCAGCAGGGGCGCTATTTTAGCCTGTATCACGGAAAGCTCGGTGGTCTTGCTTAAAAACTCCCGGCAATTGGATTCCTGCCTGAAAAGGTCTTGCATGTTCTTGTCAAAATAAGTGCCGGTGATCACTACGACTGGAATTTTCCTTGTCTCGTCTGAGATCTGAAGTTCCCTCAAGACCTCTATGCCGCCGGTGTCGGGCATCATTACGTCCAGCAGTATTATATCCGGATTTACGGTTTTTGCCTTTGCCAGGCCTTCCCGGCCGTTTTCGGCCTGTTCCACCGTGTAACCGAGGTCCGTGAAATAATAAGACACCATGGTCTTAAATTCAACATTGTCGTCTATTACAAGCATCTTGGACATCAAGCCCTCCAGGTCTTATAGTATTAAACAAAAATACAATATTGTCGCACAACAGCCGCAAACGGCCGGACTCCCTCCCGCCTCAGACTTTTTCAGCCCCGGCTCCTTTTACGGCGGCGTCTCCGGCTCCGGGCCTGCCCTCCTCCGGGGGGGCAAGCTTCTTTGACACGGTAAATATGAATTTACTGCCTTTGCCTACTTCGGATTCCACCCAGATCCTGCCCTGGTGGAGCTCCACGGTCATCTTGCACATGGTAAGGCCCAGCCCGAAGCCCTGACTCTTATGCTCCTCCATCTGGGAATATTTTTCAAAGATCATCTCCTTTTTATCGGCCGGAATGCCGACGCCAGTGTCTTCCACCCAGAAACACGCTTTCTCCGCGTCCTGGGCGGTCCCCAGCGTGATGCTGCCGCCGCTAGGGGTAAATTTCAAGGAATTTCCGACCAGGTTGGTTATGACCCTTTCAAGGAGCGTCGGATCGCCGTAAAATTCGAAATTATCGGCCGCCGGCGCCGTAGTCATCTTTATGTTTTTGGGAGTAGCCACCGGCTCGTGATTGTCTCTGACGCGGGTTATAAGGTCGTTGGCCGCGATCCTGTCCAGCTGCAGCGCCATGGTGCCGCGCTGAAGCTTGGTGGTATTAAGGATGTCGTCTATCATGCCGCGGAGCCTGCGCGAGGAATAAAGCATGCTCTTGAAATATTTATCGGTATTAGGCGAAGCGGGTATTTTTCTCATCAGCATTTCCACGTAGCCCTGTATGGTCGCCAGCGGCGCCCGCATGTCGTGGGTTATCATGTGGAAGAAGTCCTCTTTGGCTTTTTCAAGCTCTTTCTCGTTGGTTATATCGCGCATTATTATGACGCGGCCCGGGCGCTTAAGGGTGGCCAGCAGAAACTGGTTGGTGATGATCCGGTAACTTTTCGCGATCGGGGGGCTGGAGCCGGGAACCGGGGCGTCTATTTCAGTCTTGATGAATTTTTCCCTGGATGCCAGCAGGGCGGAGAACTGCGCAAAGAACGCCTCGTTCTTTATGGAACGCGGCAGCACGACGTCGGCGGAGATCCTGGCGATGCCCAGCAGTTTCAGCGCGGTCTGGTTGGAATAGATCAGAGCGCCCCTGTCGTCCACGAGTATAACGCCGTCGGTTATCGTGTCTATAAGGGCCTGCGCCTTGTTTTTCTCTTCCACGATCTGGTTCAGCTGGAAGGCGCGGTAGGCCTGCAGTTCAAGCATAAGCCGGTTCAGGATGCCCACCAGGGTTTTTATTTCCGGCCAGCCTTCCTGCGGGATGACCGCGTCGAGATGCTTCTCTTTAAGGAATTTTTTGACGCCGTTGACCATATTGTTTATCGGCAGGATAATGCGGTTTGATATCAGCATCACCACCACGATGGTCGTGACGAAAGTGCCCAGGGCGAACAGGGCGAAAACATAAATGGATTTCTTCTGCTTGCCGAAAAGCTCGTCCTCGCTCTGGATGGAAAGGGCCGCCCATTTGATGTTTTCCACCGCGCAGTAAGCGCCGGCGTAAGACTCGCCGTTCACGATAAAGCCGTTGATAGTCCCTCTCCGGCCGCCGTCCCTGAAGAAAAGGCGCAAAGCCTCGGAGTCGAACTTCTGGCGGTCCAGCCGCTGGCCCGGCAAGGGCTGCCCGCGCCTGTCGGTAATGATGACTTCCCCGGTCCTGCCGGCCTTCTGCGAGTTGAGCTTGGAAAAAAGCTTGTCAAGGGAAAAATGGAAGACCACCACCCGGCCGTCCACCATGGGATAGGCCAGCGGAAAATACGCGCGGGGGTTATTATGCTCTTTCAGGCACTTGATAGCGCCGCTGCTGGATTTTATATCTTTGCAGAACTTGGCTTTATCAGCTCCGCAGGCATTATTAAATGCTTGCTTTTTTTCACCCGTTTCCAGGAGTTGCTTGCAGGAATCCGAAAGGTCGTTGAGGCACAGCACGTCGCCGGGCGCGATTATCCCGGACTCGCGCACCTGTTTGACAAGCGCGTTCTGATAAGAGGCCAGCGGCCTGTCGGCTTTGACCTTCTCGCTCTGCAGATAGTAGAGCTCCTTATTGTCCGGCGCCAGCACGCTCAGCGACATTATTTCCGAGTTGATCCGGGTCGCCTGGTGGATGATTTTTATATCGTCCACTTTTTTCGCCAGCGGGTGCTCCACCTCGTAGAGGAAAGCGAGGTTTCTGTTGGTGCTGGCCAGCCACTCGTCTATATTGGCCGCCGTCAGGCCGGCGATGCCTTTGTGAAGGTCGTAGTAGCTGGTAACGCTGGAATTATACTGGTAAATATTCCACGCCACCGACAGGAGCAGCGGGACGACCGCTATCATCAGCAGTATAATGAAAAAGCGCGTGGTAAGCTTCATATTTCGTGCCTGATGATGTTCACCTCTATGCGCCGGTTGGAGGAACGGCCCTCCGGCGTGTCGTTTGATTTCACGGGCTTGAATTCCCCATACCCGACGGCTGAAAGTTTTTCAGGGGCTATCCCCTGCCCAAGAAAATACTTCAGCACCGAAAAAGCGCGCGCGGCGGAAAGTTCCCAGTTGGATTTAAACCTGGTGTGTTTGCCGAGCGGCCGGTCGTCGGTGTGCCCCTCTATCTGCACGGGATTGGGCAGATTGTTGAAAACATCAACCAGCATTTTAAGGTGCGGGAGGGACGAGGGCTTAAGACGGTCGTTGCCCGGCTCAAACAGGATAGGGTCCGCGAATTTTATGGTTATCTTATTCGCCGAGATCTCCACCGTGGCTATCTGCTGTATGCCCTTCTTGGGGTCAAAAAGCTTTTCGGTGGTTTTGGTGTCCAGGCCGAACTCATCCTCTACGGCTTTCTTTATGAACTGGGGGGCGATATCTTTGGTGCTGTACAAAGTGAACAGCATCATGAAAAATATCATCAGATAGCTCATCATATCGCCGTAGGTTATAGCCCACAAAGCGCCGCGGTTAAGCTCGTTTTCCAGTTCGTCTTCTCTTTCGTAAAAGCGCATAAAATCAGGGTACGGCAGGGTATAGGGTATAGGGTTTAGGGTATAGGGTAAAAACAAATAGAAAAATATTCATAATCCCTTTTTGGGGGGCGGGGCTTTGGCCGCCGCTTCAAACTGATAACCGCGCAGATGTATTTCTATCAAATGGGGGGTCTTGCCGGACATGATGTCTATGACGCCTTCAAGCAGCAATTGCAGCACCAGGGTCTCTTCCATGGCCCTGAGGCGTATTTTATTGGCCACAGGCACGAAAACCAGGTTTGAAAGGGCGATGCCGAAAAACGCCGAGCTGATGGCTGTCGCCATGGATGGACCGATCTTCGCCGGGTCGAGATTGCCTAAACTCTGGATGATGCCGAAAAGCGTGCCGATAAGGCCGAACATCGGCGACAGGACGCTCATAGTGCGGTAGAAGTTGGAATCTTCCTGTATGTCCAGGCGCCGGCGCCGTATCTCTTCTTCAAGTATGTTCCTGGTTTCCTGCGATTGGGCGCTTACCATGGCGACGCTTACCGCCCTTTTCAGGAAACCGCCGGCAAAACGGCCGTCCACGTTGGTAAGCGCCATTATGCCGCCCTGCTTCTGGGCGGTATCGCTTAACTGGACCACGGTCCTCACGCACTCATCCACGCCGGGCATTGATGCCTTGAGGAAAATATCAACAAGAGCTCTGGCGCCCGACAGGAACCTTTTATATGAGGTATTGATAACTGCGGCGGCGAGAGTCCCGCCCACCACGATTACGATGCCGTGCAGATTCAGCAGCTTGGCGGCTATGCCCGAGGTGCCGATACCCCAGGTCATGATAACGGCGCCCAGCGTAAAACCGACTATCGTCATTATATCCATAATTTTCCCTCAAAGTTCCGCGAAAATGTCCGTGTCCGCGGCGCTTTATAAAGTATATACGGCGCATGTTACATAATCTTTACGGAACTATAATATAATACAATATACGGGCGGGGGACTGTCCCTATTTACCGGCGAGCCGCAGGCGAGCGGTAGAATAGGGACTGTCCCCTGGACTAATAATGGATACTCTCAAAGCTATCAGTCCACTGGACGGCAGATACCGCTCTCTCTCGGCGCCGCTGGCCGCATATTTCAGCGAAAGCGCGCTCCAGCGCCACCGGCTGGAGGTGGAAATCCTGTACTTTTCCCTGTTGTGCGGTTATCCGAAGACCGGCATCAGGCGGCTGTCAAAAAAAGAACAGGCCGTTCTCGCCGCCCTCAAAGACCTGGCCGCCGGCGGGGCGCAAAGAATAAAAACGCTTGAAGCCCGGACCAGGCATGATGTAAAAGCCGCGGAATATTTCATAAAGGAAAAGCTCTCGCGCACTACGCTGAAAGACCTCGCTGAATTCGTCCATTTCGCCCTTACCTCGGAAGATATAAATAATTTCGCCTACGCGCTTATACTGTCGCGGTCCTTAAGCGCCGTGATGCTGCCGGCCCTGGGAGAACTGCTCTCGGAACTCAAACTCAGGGCAAAGCTCTACGCCGAAGTCCCGCTGCTCGCGCGCACCCACGGCCAGCCCGCCGTCGGCACCACTTTCGGCAAGGAATTCGCCGTTTTCGCGGCCCGGCTCCAGAAACAGATAAACTCGCTGGAGAGGACGGAACTCTCCGTCAAGTTTTCGGGCGCGGCGGGCAATTACAACGCCCACCTGGCGGCTTATCCGGCGATAGACTGGCCGGCTTTTTCGGCGAAGATGACCGCCGCGGCCAACAAGGGGCTGGCGATAAAACTGGTCTTAAATCCCGCCGCCACCCAGATAGATCCGCACGACACTTACGCCGAACTTTTTGACGCGTTAAGAAGGACCAATACAGCGCTGCTGGATCTCGCCCAGGACATGTGGCGCTACATCAGCTCTGACCTGGTTATCCAGAAGAACCTGGCGGGCGAAATCGGCTCGTCCACGATGCCGCAAAAAATAAACCCCATACAGTTCGAGAACGCGGAGGGCAACCTCGGCCTTGCGAATGCCCTGTTTTCTTTCTTTTCGGCCAAACTGCCGGTCTCGCGGCTTCAGCGGGACCTCTCCGATTCCACCGTGGAACGTAATTTCGGGACGGCCTTCGCGCACAGCCTGCTCGCCTGGCGTTCGCTCGCCGAGGGCCTGCGGCGCTCGGAAATAAACGCCGGCGCAGCCGCCGAAGAGCTTGAGAACCACCCGGAAATTTACGCCGAAGCTTTGCAGACGGTTCTGCGGCGCGAAGGTTTTAAAAATCCGTATGAAGCCCTCAAAGAACTTACGCGCGGCCGCAAGATCACGCGCGCGGACCTCAAAGATTTTATCGGCCGGCTGGCAGTAAGGAAAAAAGTTAAAAAAGAGCTTTTGGCGCTTATCACCGGACCCTACACCGGCCTGGCGGCGGAAATAGCCCGGAAAATAGGAAGGAGTTAAGGGTCCCGGGCGAAGGGTTTAACCCTAAAAACCTTAACGCCTAAAACCCTTTCTCCTTGCGGAGGACACATGCCCGTTGACATAATCGTGGGCGCCCAGGCCGGCGACGAAGGCAAAGGCAAGATTTGCGCCTACCTGGCCTACAAAGGCAATTACCAGTACGCCATAAAGGTGGGCGGTCCCAACGCCGGGCATACGCAAACTGGTCCTCGGCGCCGGCACCTACATAATAACCGACTGGCTTTTAAAGGAAATGGCGCAAACCCGCTCAGGCGGCCGCCTTATAATAGACCCCGGCGCCGTGGTGATCACTCCTCAGCAGATGGAAAAGGAACGGGGCGACGCCCGCATGATGAAGAGCATCGGCAGCGTGGGCACGGGCCTGGGCGAAGCCGTAAAAGAGCGCATTGAAAGGAAGCCGATAAAGTTCGCGAAGGACGACCCCAGGCTCAAGCCCTATGTCAGGGAAGTTACCGGGCTCCTTAATAAATCCCTGCAGAGAGGCGCCGAGATACTTCTGGAGGGCACCCAGGGCATGAAACTCTCTCTGCTGCACGGGGAATACCCTTATGTCACCTCAAGGGACACCACCGCCTCCACCTTCCTGGCCGAGGCGGGCCTGGGCCCGAAATACGTGCGCGACGTTTACGCTATATTCAAGCCTTATGTCAGCAGGGTGGGCCCGGGCCCGCTTGAGAACGAGGTCAGGGACCAGGCTGCGCTGAACGTTCATCATACCAGGGGCCGGGAAGTGGGCTCGGTCAGCGGGCGTTTAAGGCGCATAGGCGCCTTTGAGGAGCGCACGGCTTTCAGGAGCATCTCCATAAATTCCGCCACCAAACTGGCGGTAACTCATATAGACACTTTTAAAGGCAACGCCGCCGCCAGAACAAGCGCGCAGTTCACCCCGGACGCAAAAGCCTTCATTAAAAAAATAAGAGACCTTTCAAAAATATACCCGTACCCGTCGCTCGCCCTTATCTCCTACGGCCCGGGTCTGCTGGATGTTATAGACTTAAGAATGTAGCGGCGGGCGTAAGCCCGCGAGGATAGCTTAAGAATGTAGCGGCGGGCGTAAGCCCGCGAGGATAACGCTATATCAAGGAGCCAGTCATGGATTATTTACTTACCGAACAGCAGACGATGATACGCGATCTCGCAAAAAAGATAGCCGATGAGAAGATAAAGCCGGTCGCGGCTCATTATGATGAGACCGAAGAGTTCGCCTGGCCGATAATGAAAATCCTGGCCGACAGCGATCTTTTCGGCATCTATATACCGGAACAATTCGGCGGCCTGGGCGGCGGCGTTATGGACATGTGCCTCGTAACCGAGGAGTTGTCCCGGGCCTGCGCGGGCATAGCGCTGGGCTACGCCGGCACGGGCCTGGGCGCCTTCCCGATATTGCTTTATGGTTCGGACGACCAGAAGAAAAAGTTCCTGCCCGACATAGCCAGAGGCAGGCGGCTCGCCGCGTTCTGCATAACCGAAGCCGGCGCCGGGTCGGATGCGGGCTCGATAAAGACTACCGCCAGAAAAGAGGGCGACCGCTACCTCCTGAACGGAACCAAGCAGTGGATAACCAACGCCGGAGAGGCCGAAGTATACACGGTCATAGCGCTGACCGACAAAACCAGGGGCGCCAGAGGCGCAAGCGCTTTCATCGTTGAAAAAGGCGCCGGGGGCATGGATTTCGGAAAGAAGGAAAAGAAGCTGGGAATACGCGCCTCGGCCACGCGGGAGGTTATCTTCACCGACTGTGAAGTCCCCGCCGCGAACCTGATTTCCAAAGAGGGGATGGGCTTTATCATCGCGATGAAGACGCTGGACAGCGCCAGGCCCGGGGTGGGGGCGCAGGCGGTCGGCATAGCGCAGGGCGCGCTTGACCACGCCGTGGAATACGCCAGGACGCGCGTCCAGTTCGATCAGCCCATCTCCAATTTCCAGGGCATCCAGCACCTGCTGGCCGATATGGGCACGCAGGTGGAGGCGGCGCGCGCGCTGGTCTACGCGACGGCCCGCATGATAGACTCGGGCGCGAAGTCCGTGGCGAAGGAATCCGCCATGTCAAAGCTTTTCGCCAGCGACGTCGCGATGAAGGTTGCCGTAGACGTCGTCCAGATCTTCGGTGGCTACGGCTACATGAGGGACTACCCGGTGGAAAAATACCTGCGCGACGCCAAGATCACGCAGATCTACGAGGGCACGAACCAGATCCAGCGCAACATCATAGCGGCGAACATGATAAAGGAAGCGCTGAAGCGCTGAAGAAGGTGCCGAACACCACGGACGTCAGGATAGACCCGGTGACGAACACGCTTATCCGGGAAGGGGTGGAGAGCGTCATAAACCCGTTTGACGCTTACGCGATAGAGGAAGCCGTCCGCCTAAAAGAGCGCCTCGGCGGAAAGGTCACGGTCCTCACTATGGGCCCTCCGCAGGCCGAGACTGCGCTGAAAGAAGCGCTCTCCCTGGGCTGCGACGAGGCCGTCCTTTTGAGCGACAGGAAGTTCGCCGGCTCCGACACCTGGGCCACCAGCTACACGCTCGCGGCCGCGATACGCAAGCTCGGGGGTTTTGACGCCATCCTGTGCGGAAAACAGGCCTCCGACGGGGACACCGCGCAGGTCGGCCCCGGAATCTCCACGCACCTGGATATTCCGCAGGTCACTTATGTAAAAAAAATAGCGGAGATCTCCGCCGCCGGGGCCTTGGTGGAGCGCATGACCGAAGAGGGCTATGACTCTGTCGAAACTCCGTTGCCGTGCCTGTTCACCGTGGTCAAAGAAATAAATACGCCGCGCCTGCCGTCATTAAAAGGCCTGATGAAGGCCAAGTCCGCAAAAATAACCAGATGGACCGCCGACGACCTCGGGGCGGAGCCGGAGGCGCTGGGGCTCGACGGCTCCCCCACGCGGGTGATCAATATCTTTACGCCCGAGCCGAGAAAAGGCGGCGAACTGCTTAAAGGCGCCACAGCGGACGTTGCCGGAGAGCTGGTGGAATTATTAAAGGACATAGTGATGTAACTGAATAATATGGCGGGTTCAATAACCATCTTCCTGGACAGGTGCAACGGCTGTACGCTCTGCGTGAAAGCGTGCCCGTTCGACGCCATACACATGGCCAACAAAAAAGCCGTGATAGACATGGCAAAGTGCACGCTCTGCGGCGCGTGCGTGGAAGTCTGCGAACTCAACGCCATAGAGCTGAAGAAAGACGCAGGCGTAAAAAAAGACCTTTCCCTGTATAAAGACGTCTGGGTTTTCTGCGAGCAGAAAAAGGGCGTCATCCAGTCCATCTCCTTTGAGCTGCTCGGGGAGGGGAGAAAGCTCGCCGACAAGCTGGGCGTCAAGCTCTGCGCGGTCATGCTGGGAAGCGCCGTAGAGTCCAGGATAGCGGAGCTGGCGGAGCGCGGAGCGGATAAAATATATATCGCGGACCATCCCGCATTACAATCCTTTCAGGACGACCCGTACACGGAAGTGTTGGTGAAGCTGGCCGAAGAATATCTGCCGGAGATAATCCTTTGCGGCGCCACCGTTATCGGCAGAAGCCTGGTGTCGCGCGTCGCGGTCAGGCTAAACGCCGGGCTCACCGCCGACTGCACCGCTCTGGACATCGCCGAAAAGGAGCGGCTGCTGCTGCAGACGCGCCCGGCGTTCGGCGGCAATATCATGGCCGTCATCATAACGCCGAACCACAGGCCGCAGATGGCCACGGTCCGGCACAAGGTCATGAAAGAAGCCGCCATAGACAAAGCCCGCAAGGCCGAAGTTATAAGGAAAAACTACCCGGATGAGGTGATGAAGTCGCGCACCAGGCTGGTGGATATAGTGGCGGAAATAGAGGAGACGGTCAACCTGGCGGAGGCCGACATAGTCGTGTCCGGCGGCCGGGGACTGGGGGGGCCTGAGAATTTCGCGATGATACGGGAGCTGGCCAAGACGCTTAACGGGGCGGTGGGGGCGTCACGGGCGGCGGTTGACGCGGACTGGATACCGTATTCGCACCAGGTGGGGCAGACCGGCAAGACGGTGGTCCCGAAGCTTTACCTCGCCTGCGGTATTTCGGGGCAGATCCAGCATCTGATAGGTGATGAAGGCCGGAAAGTCCCTGACCCCCGATTTCAAGGAGAATAAAATGGCAAATAAACAAAAAAATGAAAAACCGGCTTCTTCTGCGCCTTTTGGAACTACACAGCGGGCTTATACCATGCGCCTTGCGCCAACGAAAGATTCCCCCGGGGACTGGAAGGAAAAGTTGTGGAAAACCCACAAGGCAGTCAATGAAGGGGCGCAATTTTTTGGTGATTGGGTTTTGACTCTCCGAGGCGGACTTGCTGCTGAAGGGGCATTGACCCCTGAAGAAAAGCGGCTTTTGGCTCTTTGTTGGTTCTGTGTGGAATCGGAGGAGAAACACACTGAAAAATTCCGCGTTCCGCATCCGGATAAAGGCGGTACAGATGGCCGACATGTTGATGTATCCGAAATGAAAAAGGCTTTTCTTGAATGTCTTAAGAAAAAAGGTATTTCCAACGGGGAGTCTGACGGCTGGTGGAATGACTGCAAAGACGCTTTAACCGCGCGTATACGAGACGATTCAGTCTGGGTCCGGCGCTGGAAAATGTATGAGGAAATGCCGTCAAAGCCTGACCAAGGGGAGATAGAGGGAATTTTATCTAAGTTCTTAGGCAAGGATTTTCTCAAGCCTTCAAAAGTGGATGATAGCCAAAAAAACGAGTCATCTGATAGCGCAACCAGGAATGAAGGCGAGGATAAAAAGACGGAGAAAAAACGCAAAAAAACTCATAACCCGAGCAATCAGGCGCGGCAGTTCTGCTGCAATTGGTTCGGTGAAGGGAAGGGCGCTGATTTTGACAAAATCCGCATGGTTGCCGCGCAAATAAAAGAATTTGCGGAAAGCATACAATCAAACCTTCCTGAAGATGGAAAGGCGTTGTGTGACAAAATTCGAGAGTTCAGGGACAAAAAAAAGTGGGAGGAAATTGCCGACCAGAAATCTGGGGCCAAACCCAAGCCTGCAAACGACCCTGCTTTGAACAGATGTGGGTCCGTAAAAAAAGATTGGGACAGAATGCTTACTGCTCTTAAGTTTAATTCGCAAAGTCCGGATGTGACCGGCGCGGATGTGTCAGATTTTGTAACCCTGGACTTTTGGGGAAATCTGGCTAAAAAGGCGGAAAATCTCGGTAAAAGTAAAGAGGGGAAGAAAGGTAAACCTAAAAAAACAGACTGGAGCAAAAATCTACTTAATGATTTTATACGACACGCAGGATTTACCTACAAAACCGAACAAAAGGGTGACCGACGCTTGGAGTTTTTTTATTTCATGGCTGGCCAGGGTGCGAGGAGGGTTTCTCAAACTCATTCCTGGGTAAAAATTGCAGAAACAAGCCGGGCCAAAGCGGAAGCAACAAAAACGGAAAAAGAGGGAAAATTTAGTAAAACTAAAGACTGGCAGAAAGCCAAGGAATGGCTTGATGAATATGTGTCTGGCAGGACTGTTTCTTCAAATGCCGCCGGCGATTACGCAATACGCAAGAATGCCATAGACGGTTGGGATGAAGTTGTGAAGGTATGGAATTCATGCGGGGATGCCGATGAACGCAGGGAAAAAGCAAGAATACGCCAGGATGAACTGGAAAAATTCGGGGATATAAATCTTTTCCTTGATTTGACGGAAAACGATGCGGTTTGCGTGTGGAAACCGGGAACAAAAACGGAACCGGAAATATTAAAAGATTATGTGGCGCTCACAACAGCAGAGCATGACGCGAAACGTTTCAAGGTGCCGAGCTACCGTCATCCCGACCCTGTTAATCATCCCGTTTATTGCGAATTCGGGAACTCAAAGCCTAATATTGAATACTCGTGGCGGGATAATCCCAAAAGCGCAAGTAAAGATGAAATAACAAAAATTTTATTCTTTCTTCCGGATAATAAACTTGAATTGCGCTGGCAGAGTAAAAGGCTTGAGGAAGATTTTGGCTTCAAAATTTCGGCCCGTGTTAAAAAAACAGCCGATGGAAATGTTTCCAAATCTGTTTCGGAACTTCCACGCGCAGACCGGCTAGGTAAGGCATCCTGTGATTTAGGGCTTTTCGAGCAGCCATGTGTTGTATATCCGTTCTCAACCGATGTCAAAGACTGGAATGCCCGGCTTGAAATTTACCGCTCCGATCTGGACCAGCTTAAGAAATGGCCGCTTCATAATCAGGAGAAATTTATAAATCAGCGTTTGCGCTGGTTTTTAACTTTCAGTCCACAGCTCCCCAAAGCCGGGCCCTGGTGGAAATATATTGCTGATAAAGGAGTTCTTGAGAAAATTATTAAAGACACCGAACTTCCGGGCAAATCTCTTTTTATCAAAGAAAATCGGCGCGCGGATGCTCCGGTGAACATCGTGCGCTTTACCGACAAAAATGAAGCCGTTACAAAATGTTTTGCCAATGTGAATGGCGATTACGGCTGGCTTGTGAGGCCGGGGTTAGGAAATCTTCCGAAAATCAGGGTAATGGGCGTGGATTTGGGCCACCGCTACGGCGCGGCGTGTTCAGTTTGGGAACAGATGAGTGAAAAGGAACTTGAAAAGACTGCCCGCGGGGCCGGGGCGGAACTTCCTGGCGCTAATACGGTAAGTTTTCGCTGTAATGACCCCGATAGGAAACCGCAAGAAGAAAAGAAACAGCAGGAATTGATATGCCGGAAACTTGGGCCGGATTCATGGAATAAACTTGAACGGCAGTTTGTCATACGCCTGCCGGGAGAAAAAACGGAAGCCCGGTCTCTTTCTGAATGGGAAGTCAAATGGCTTACTGATTTTTATGCCGACTTAGGGCGCAAGTTCAACGACGATTTACGGAAAAAAGAAAATGCATCCGAAGGCCGCTTTGAGGTTCTGGATAATGCCCGTCTTGCCCTTAAACGCCATGCAAATATAATCAAAATATACCACGCTTTTTGCGGAAAAACCCGGCCGCAGCCGGGCGGGAGGGAAAAGTCAATAGATACTCTCAAAGACCGGGCGGATTATGTGGAAAGCGTGCTGGAACTCTGGTATCAGCTTGCGTCGGCCAAAAATTGGGAGGCTGAAAAATATAAAAAGTTATGGGAAACTTATGTGCAAAAGATGGAGCCGGTATTGGCTTTAAAATCCGATGAAGATGAAAATGAACCGCGGAAACATAAAAAGGAACGTGCAGGACAGTATAGTAAAATTGCTCAAGAACTCGCCGGGAATGAAATTTTATGCCAGGAGATAGGAGAAGAATTTTTAAAACTATGGCGCGAGGAAGACGGTAAATGGCTGTTCCGCTTAAAGGAGTTAAGCGCGGTAATAGCCAAAGGCCGGAGAATTGAAAACGGCGAAATTATGCCGAAAGAAACAAAAAGCGCAAGTCGGAAAACCGGCGGACTCTCCCTTGAGCGCATAGCGACAATGGGCCTGCTTGCCAAACTGCATACGGCATATGCTCAGCGCCCCACTGACAAAAAACTTCGCAATGAATTAATCGCGGGGAAGGGATTCCCTGGAGCGAAATTCCGCGACAAAATGGAACGGCTTAGGGAAGACCGGCTAAAAAAACTCTCCAATGCCGTAGCAATGGCGGCCATGGGCTTGGTCGGGAAAGGAAAAGACAAAGTCGCCAATCTTGAAAAAGAAAGAAACGAAGGATCGCGCTTTGCGCCCGTTCACGCTGTATGCGTTGAAAGTCTTGAACATTACCGACCAGAGCAGTCCCGTACCCGGCGGGAAAACCGGGCTTTGATGTCCTGGAGTTCGGGACAGCTTCAGAAATATCTTGGCGAAGCCTGTGATCTTAACGGCATTCTTCTCACCGAAGTAAGCGCGGCATACACCTCCCGTTTCTGTTCCCGCTGCGGCGCGCCGGGAATAAGGGGTGAAATTATAGCCGCTGAAAAACTCAACGACAAAAACGGTTCATGGCAGAGGCAGGTGAAAAAAGCTGAGAAAAAAGACAGAAGCAAAAAAACTTTGCGGGACGAGTGGCTTCTTGAAATCAACGGTTATAATCTGCCGGCAGATAGCAGAATCCCGGTGCCGGTGCAGGGAGGGCAGATATTCTTTTGTTCAAATCCCGATTGTTCTATAAGCGGGAAAGGCAAAAAAACCGGCGGGATACAGGCCGATTTTAATGCCTCGGCAAACATCGCTCTTCGCGCAACGATTGACGGGCGGTGGGAAGGGAAATGGGCATATATTCCGGTTAATAAAGACGGAAAACCTGCTGTTGAAAAGTCTCAAAAAAATAACTTAAAAAATCCTCCTGATATTCTTAAAACATGCGGGCCGCTGATAGAAGCAAAGCCGGAATCCGTGGATAAAAAAGTTGCGGGAGGAAACGGCGGAAAAACCAACGGAAAAGACAAAACGGAAGATAAAAATAAATCTGTTTACAATGTCTTTCGTGATATAAGTAGAGGAATAGCGCTTAAAGACCCCCGGTGGCGTTACCATAAGGAATTTTTCAGCGAAACGGAAAAGGCGGTAATAGAAAATTTTAGACGCACGCTGAAAGGTAAGCTTGTAAATGTGTAAATGCTTGAACTGCGTTCCTTAAATGAATTCGTTTATTGTCCACGGCTATTCCATTTGGAATACGTGCAGGGGCTTTTCCGGGAAAGCGCGGATACTTTGAGCGGCTCCTCGCAGCACGAGAAGGCGCAGAAGAACCGGCCCAGGGTCCGCAAGGCGGGGACGGCAAAAGAGGAGCCGGAACCGGAAAAACCTGCCGTAGAAGAACCTTCCCTTTTTACAAAATCCTTCCAGCTTTCAAGCGAAAAGCTAAACATAACCGGTAGACTTGACGCGGTTGAGTCTGACGGAAATTCAAATAATTTCACGCCGGTGGAGGCCAAACACTCCGCCGGGCCGCAAGGCTCCAGCCCTTTCATTCTTGATAAGTGGACGCTTTCATCCGAAGCCTATCCCAACGATCAAATCCAGCTTTGTGCACAGGGGCTTCTGCTTCGGGAAAACCGGTTGAACTCGGATTACGGTTTTGTTTATTACCGGGCCTCAAAAACGCGGGCTAAAATTGATTTTAGCGATGATTTGATTAACGCAGCTTTGCATGTTATCGCCTCTGCTGAAAAAGTTTTGAAAGCTCCGGTGCCGCCATCCCCATTGCTGGATTCCCCTAAATGCGTGAGATGCTCCTTAAACGTTTTCTGCCTGCCGGATGAGATAAACCGCTTGGCGGGAAAAATAGGGGAACCCCGCCTTATAATTCCGGGCCGAGACGACACCGGCGTTTTATACGTGTTGACCCAGGGCGCGCATATCCATAAAAAAGGGGAGGAAATAATAGTTGAGGCGAACGGTGAAAAAATCATGGACGTTCCGCTGAAGGATGTTTCCCATGCCGTCCTTGTGGGGCATGTCCAGATTTCCACGGAAACCCTTCATCTTTTTATGCAGTCTGGGCGGACAGTCGCATTTTTGTCGGCCGGCGGCCGGCTTTTGGGCATGGCGGGCCCGCCGTTAAAAAAGAATATAGGCCTTCGTGCGGAACAATTCAGAAAGTTTGATAATAGCGGTATCCGCCTTTTACTTTCCCGCGAGATCGTTTCGGCTAAAATAGAGAACCAGCGCACCATAATCCGCAGAAACTCAAAAGCTACTTCCGACGGCTTTCTTTCGGAACTCAAGGAGCTTGCGGTTTCCGCCTCCGGCGCGGAAAATCTTGAAACGCTTCTGGGGCTTGAGGGCCGGGCCGCGCGCGTTTATTTTGAGATTTTACCGAACCTCGTTTCTGAAAACCGTAAGGAAGATGAAGCTACCGAGCCCACTTTCGCATGCTTACCCGGAGCCGAAAGTTGGAAAACGGCTGATAATAATTTTTTTCGCATGATAGGGCGGACAAAACGCCCGCCCAAAGACCCGGTCAACGCCATGCTTTCCTTCGGCTACGCTCTGCTTGCGCGCGATTTCATTTCGGCATTGTTCGGCGCCGGGCTGGACCCGTATTTCGGTTTTTACCACGCGATGGAAGCCGGCCGCCCGGCCCTCGCCCTGGATTTAATGGAACCCTTCCGTCCGATAATTGTGGATTCAACCGTACTGCGTCTGATAAATACCGGTGAAATAAAGAAAACGCATTTTTTATGCGCCCAGACTCAGACCGAAATGACGAAGGAAGGCCGGACAAAATTTATCGCGGCGTATGAGCGCAGAATGGATGAACTTGTGACTCATCCCATATTCGGCTATCGCATAAGCTATCGGCGCATTATTGACGTTGAATGCAGACTTCTGGGAAGATTTTTAGAGGGGGAAATTAAGGAATATAAGCCACTTAGAACGCGATGACAAAAAAATAAGCTAAAATTTCAAATATGCGGAATTACTTTTTGCTTTCCTATGATATTTCGGACCCTAAACGCTGGCGCAGGGTTTTCCGCATAGCGTCTGATTTCGGCGATCCCCTTCAATATTCGGTTTTTCTCTGTCTTTTAAGCGATAAAGACCGCGTGGTTATGGAATCCCGCCTTACCGACAGTATTTCAAAGAAAGATGACCGCGTCTTATTGATTCGTCTGCGCGCCGCTGAGGATGTTGAAAATCTTGTGGAATCTTTCGGCAAGCCTTTTGAAGTTCCTGAAAAGCGTTTTTTTATATGCTAAAATAGTGATGTCAGCTATAGGCTGGCAAATACCGCTTTTTGTGCCCTGTGGTTTAACAAACCGTCAAATAAGCGGGGGCTTTTAAGGGTTTTCTGATCATTGACATTGCGAGCGGTTTTGAGCGCAGATACGCCTTATGGGCCGCTCGCGACGCCTTTTGCCGTCGGTGGGGACTAAAAAAGAATGGTATGGGACCCGGCAGGTGGAATGTTGGTGGAAGGTGCTCGGAAATGAGAATTTTTATTAAATTCTCTCCTCTACATTTTCCGCTTGCTATAAAGTGCGGTCCCACCGAGCAGAAAAACCTTAAAGGACTGGCACATAGCAGAGCCGCCCCGGCTGGAGGGCCGGGGCTAAGTCCCACCGAGCAGAAAAACCTTAAAGGACTGGCACTCCGCGTTTTCCTCTATATTCATTTGTGTGTCTCAGTCCCACCGAGCAGAAAAACCTTAAAGGACTGGCACTTAAATTCTGTTTGCGGCGACAGGTGTAAACCTTGTCCCACCGAGCAGAAAAACCTTAAAGGACTGGCACTATCAATGTAAATGCTGAAAAATGACCGATTTGACGGTCCCACCGAGCAGAAAAACCTTAAAGGACTGGCACAGGCTGAAATTATATAGTATTTATTACAGTATAAGTCCCACCGAGCAGAAAAACCTTAAAGGACTGGCACATTAAGTCCAGGTTTCCCTGAATGGTCATTATCGGTCCCACCGAGCAGAAAAACCTTAAAGGACTGGCACGACAGCCGCAGACCGAAAAAACGGCATCGATATCATGTCCCACCGAGCAGAAAAACCTTAAAGGACTGGCACGGGCTCATCGGGTACGGGAAAAAACCATCTCGCAACGTCCCACCGAGCAGAAAAACCTTAAAGGACTGGCACAAAAAGTAAATGCAGAGCCGCCCCGGTGGAGGCCGGTCCCACCGAGCAGAAAAACCTTAAAGGACTGGCACGGTTAGCTCCGGCATGGAAGCCAATACCCGTGTTTGTCCCACCGAGCAGAAAAACCTTAAAGGACTGGCACCTCAATGGCCCAGGCGCGTTCCTTCTGTTCCTGGGCGTCCCACCGAGCAGAAAAACCTTAAAGGACTGGCACGGTTTTCCATTTCATGAAAAACCGTTATAATAACCACTAATAAGGGAAGAGATATTTGGTATTTTTAGAGGGACGTCCATAGTGGACCTTTTTACTTGTTGGCCGGCAAAGCCGGCGGGGCGCGATTTTAAGGTTTCGGCCCGGGTTTTCCGGACAATCCAAAAAGAGCGGGATGGATTTATCCATCCCGTTTCAACTTTTCCGGAAGAAAAGGCGCCAGGCACTTTTGCATAATTTTGCGGAAGCGGCTATTTTATCTGCGTTTCAACCGAGGAGATTCTTCGCTCGTGGTCGGAAATTTTTTCTTCGTGGGTCATCAATATATCCGCGTGGGTAAGCGCTTTCTGATCGTATTTTTCACCCTTGGAAACCGTTTTCTCATATGAAGACATTATATCGCCGTAGATTTTATCTATCTTGTCTATCATCGTATCCATTTTCTTTTCAAGTTTAGCATCGGACTGAACCTGGCTTAAATATACTTTCTCAATTTTTTGATCCAGTCTTTGCTCAATCATATCCATTTTTTGGTCAAGTTGAGCATCGGACTGAACCTGGCTTAAATATACTTTCTCAATTTTTTGATCCAGTCTTTGCTCAACGGAATCTATTTTGCCGTTCAGCTTTTGTTCCAACTCCTTCAGGTCAATTTTTGTCGCCGGTTCAGATTTATTATTATCGCTCATTTTATCTCCCGAAAATTATAAGGCCTCTGATGGGTATAACCCTTGATACGATAAAACCATAGGCTGGTTAATAGAAAAACTGATAAATACATTTTACACTATTATGGTTTGGCCCGTAAGGGCCGCGAAAATTCCCGGCTGATTCTCGCGGCTCAACTAACGATAATAGCTATGTTTACTACAATAACGATACCGGCGCATGGACAAAAAAGGAATTCGCCGCCCGCCTCGGCCTGACGCAATCCCGGACGGGAAAAGCGCTGAAGGCGTTTGCCGGGGTAAAAATAGTGAAAGAAGTGAAAAAAGACGTCTATAAATGCAAGCTTGCCGGCGCGATGGGCGAGGTTTTCCCGGTTGCCCGGTCGCCTGATAGCCTCCGAAAAACTCGCCCGCTATTTTAGCGGACGAGTTTTCCGGGTTAGCTTATTTGAGATATTCAACATACGCCTTGTGGCCGAACAGCCCGCCGTGACGTATCTTTATGGAATAGTTGAGGTCTATCAGGACGGGATTGCCTATCATGAGTTTCCCTGAAACAAAAAGGCCGATGCCGGGGCCGGAAGAGTCTGGCCTCTTAGTTTCTTCAACCGAAACTGAAACCCCGTAACGCTTTGAGACCGCTTTCATGCAAGGCTTGAGCATTCCCACGGATTCATTCAGGTCCGGCTGCCTGATAAACATGGCGTCAACTATGGAGCATTCCTGCAGGCCCTTGAAAGCGTCCTTGGGATATTGAGGTATCTTTTCGGACCTGTAGCCGTGGACGAACTCCACTCTGAACGAATCCGCGCCGGCCGCGCTGTGCAGGCGTTTCCCGTTCACGGTGGCAACAAGGTTATGGTAATAATCCCCGCTGTAATCGCTGTAAAGCATGACATGGCCGGGAACGTTTCCCCTGTAGGTCCGGCTGCCGGCGTATTCCAGGTCAAGCTTGTGCGTCTTGTCTACGATCTGCCCGGTATGGGTTTTGACCCACTCTTTGAGCGCTATGCGCACTTTTTCGGTTCCCCGGAAAGCGCCGTCGCCGACCGCGACGGAAACATGCTTTGCGCCGATGTCTTTGCCCGCCCAGTCTTCCTGTACTACGGCCGTTTCATATTTAATGGTGATTTCCGCCCCTTCTGCCGATATAAGAACCAGGGTTTTCATCTGCGCCGGCTGCGGAGACAGAGCCGGCAGTTCAGCCGGCAGGCTCCGGACCATGTCCGTATTTACAAGGGGCAGCGGTGCAACCCTTAAATCTTCAAGTTCGGCGGCCCAGGATTGAGCCGCGAAAACAAACGCTATTGTCACCAGTATCAACTGTTTCTGCATTATTGTCTTCCTCCCTGGACTATTGTATTGA
Organism: Elusimicrobiota bacterium; assembly: GCA_016208085.1. Lineage (GTDB taxonomy): Bacteria > Elusimicrobiota > Elusimicrobia > Elusimicrobiales > UBA9959 > JAHJSU01. The sequence goes on from JACQYT010000109.1 coordinate 69,730, forward strand.
AAAGTCGTTCAGCCATTTCTTGTCGGGCCTGCGCCTGGGGCCGAAAACCCACATATAGGCGCGGGGTTTTCCAGTGGCGGCGCCAGGCGCGTCTTTACCTCCGGAAGATTCCCTGACTATCCGGATGATGTCCCGCTCCGTGGAGCGCCTGCTGTTTCTGTCGTCGGGGTCGTTCAGCGCGGTTTGCATACTTTTGCCTCTCCTGTGTTCCGTTTACCGGCCCATCTTGAATTTAAAGCCCTGCATTAATTTTATCCGTTTTTGCCCGCTTTATAAAGAGTCTTATGGCCTATTTTCTCCTGGAAAAACAGCCCATAAAAAACCGGGACTTTAAGCACGGGCGGCCTGGGCCTTTTTCCGGACGCATTGATAAAAATAAAATGTTGTCCGACAACATTTTATCCTACCCGGCACGGGGTTTTCTTCAACACCTTGCCGGGGTGGAGCGAAGCGACACAATTCAACTGTATCCAACAGGATGAGGGGGAAATTTCTTTCCCCCTCAAACTCCCCCAGCGAAGCGACACAATTCAACTGTATCCAACAGGATGAGGGGGAAATTTCTTTCCCCCTCAAACTCCCCCTTGCCCCAAGGTTACCCCGCGGCTTGCGGGCGGGGTATGGTAAAAATTTTTGCCGCAAAAATTTTTAATCAAATCCCGCCTCGCCCCGGCAAAAGCCGGCATTACCCGAAAGCAATGCGTCTCTCCCCCTGTTTTTGGTCATATTTTCCACAGCCCTAAATATGGTATTATTTGGTGAAAGCAAATCCAGCAATCAACTAAGGTTATGGAGGTTTTATGAACAGAAGAAAAGTCACTGTGGTAGGCGCGGGACACGTGGGGGAATCGGTAGTTCGCGCCCTGGCGGAGAAGGACTTGGCCGACATTGTTGTGGTGGATATTCCGCAGACTGAAAATATGCCCGCCGGGAAAGCCCTTGACATCATGCAGACCGGACCCATATACGGCTACGACTCAAAGGTTACCGGGACGACAAACTACGAAGCTACCGCCGGATCGGACATCGTGGTTATAACCGCCGGAATACCGCGCAAGCCGGGCATGAGCCGCGACGAGCTTTTAACGACTAACGCGGCCATAGTAAAAAGCGTTACCGAGACTGCGGCCCGCTATTCCCCCGATTCGATCCTGGTAATCATCAGCAATCCGCTGGATGCCATGTGCCAGGTCGCGCTTCAGACTTCCAGGTTCCCCAAGCACAGGGTGGTGGGCATGGCCGGCATACTGGATTCCGCCAGGATGAGGACCTTCATCGCCCAGGCGCTCAATGTCTCCACGGAGAACGTGCACGCCATGGTGCTGGGAGGGCACGGCGACACCATGGTGCCGCTTCCGAGATTCTCCACGGTAGCCGGGGTCCCGGTTACGGAGCTTATGACCGCCGAGCAGATAGCCGCGATCAACAAGCGCACCTGCGACGGCGGAGCGGAAATAGTGAAGCTGCTCAAGACCGGCAGCGCTTATTACGCCCCGGCGGCGGCCGCGGTGGAAATGGTCACGGCGATCCTTCTCGACAAGAAGAAGATCCTGCCCTGCGCCGCGTACCTGGAGGGGGAATACGGGATCAACGGGATTTTCGTGGGCGTGCCGGTAAAACTCGGCAGCGCGGGCATCATGGAGATCGTTCAGCTCAAGCTCTCCGAGGACGAAAAGGCCGCGCTGCTGAAGTCCGCGGCATCCGTGAAAGAGTTATGCGGAGCGCTGAAATAGGCCCGATAAGGCAATAATGGGGTTGCTGGTTGGGTGTAAGCGCATAAAAGCCGGCAACCCCATAGTTTGTCTTTAATAATGGATTTTTAATAAATTGTAGCTTCACCCGAAGACGAAGACACATGTCCCCGGTGATGAAACCTGCCCGCCAGTCCGCAATCCGGATGGATTGTGGTAAGGATAAGGGATAAAGGCTAAAGGCTAAAAAAAGAAATTTCCACCCTTTATCCTTAAGCCTTAATCCTTTAGCCTTGTTTTAATGGCACCGTAGCTCAGGGGTTAGAGCGGGCGTTTCATAAGCGCTAGGTCAGTGGTTCGATTCCACTCGGTGCCATTAATTTTAAGTCCTGTTCCTTCCTAAAAATCCGGGGGTAAATTCTAATCGGGCGCGGGCTTTAACGCGGAACCGGGGGGGCAATGCGATGGCATCATCAGACGTATATTTAACCAAAGAAGGTTTTAAAAAACTTAAAGAGGAATTGGCGAAGCTTAATCGCCAGAAAAACGACCTTTCACGCGAAATCGGCGAAGCCCGCGAACAGGGCGATCTGCGCGAAAACGCCGGTTATGCCGCGGCAAGGGATAAGCAGAGGTTCGTCCTGGGAAGGATAGAGGAGATCCAGGCCAAGATCGGCAACGCCAGGATAGTGGACGCCGTTGCCGTTAACAGGGACGAGATACGCCTGGGCGCTACCGTCACCCTGATTGACGAGGCCTCAAAAAACCAGGTGGTATACACTTTATCCAGCGCGGACGCCGCCGACCCGGGCCTCGGCAGGATTTCGGTGGATTCGCCCCTGGCGCAGGGGCTTCTGGGCGCCAAAGCGGGAGCAAAAGTCCGCGTAAAACTGCCCGGCGGCGAAAAGGCTTTTGAGATAGTCCGGGTGGAATATAAGTAATTTTGATATAATTAAAGAGTGCGGGGTTAACGATTTTTGCCAAGGAGAAATTATATGGCATTTTGGGGAAAACAGGAACCGGAATCATTCCAGGGCGGCCCGCAGGCGCCTCAAGCGCCCCAGGCGACTCAGCAGCATTTCATAGGAACCCTTGAGGACGGCTACCAGGAACTGGTTAAAACCAAAGGCAGAGCGCCGGGCATAGACCTTGCCATAAAACTCAGCGACATGATCCTTGAGCACGCCGTCAGGGAACGCGCAAGCGACGTGCATATAGAAAGCCAGGGGGCCAATGTCAGGGTGCGCTTCAGAGTGGACGGCATACTCCAGGACATGCTCAATTCCCCCAAGAACGCCGATATACCGCTGACCCAGCGCATAAGGGTGCTGGCCGGCTTCGATCCCGAACCGCCGACTTCTTTCCGGAACGAGGAAGGCCGCTTCCAGAAGATTATAGCCAACCGCGCCATACAGGTCCGCGTCTCGTCTTTTCCTACCGTCAACGGCGAGAAGCTTGTTTTAAGGGTGCTGGACCGCCAGCAACTGGGGATCGACCTTGAGCAGCTGGGCATGGACCAGGAGTCGCTTACCACGGTCAAAAAGCTCATCCGCAATCCCTACGGCATATTTTTCATAACCGGCTCCACGGGATCCGGCAAGACCACCTCGCTTTACGCCATGCTCAAGAACATCAGCACCCCGATGATAAACATCATCACGCTCGAAGACCCGGTGGAATACCGGCTTGAAGGCATAAATCAGGCGCAGATAAGCGCAAAGACCGGGTTTACCTGGGCGGAGGGTTTAAGGACCATCCTGCGCCAGGACCCGGACGTCATCATGGTCGGCGAGATACGGGACTATGAAAGCGCGGAAATAAGCTTAAGATCCGCTTTGACCGGACACCTCCTTTTTACGACCATTCACACCATCAACGCGCCCAGCATCATAGAACGCCTTTTTGAGATGGGCATTCCGCCTTTCCTGATCGCCTCCTCCATGCTCGGCGCCATGTCGCAGCGGCTGGTGCGCAAGGTCTGCCTGCAATGCGCGCAGAAAGCGGCGGCCCCGTCCGAGGCCGTGGTCAGCGAGTTCATAAAGAACATGGACCCCCATGAAGGCGCGCTGATCAAGGACCTTATCCTTAAATCGGGCGCCGAATATAAAGTGGAAAAAGGCTGTTCCGCCTGCCGCAATACCGGCTACCTGGGCAGGACCGGCATATTTGAAATGATGCTGATGAACGAAGAAGTGCGAAAACAGGTATTGGACCACAGCCCCACGGATATCATAAGGCGCACGGCCATCCAGACCGGCAAGATGCGCACCCTCCTTATGGACGGGATCCTGAAAGCCCGGACCGGCGGGACCACGCTGGCCGAAGTCATAAGGGTCACGGCGACGATGGTGTAGCCGCCGAAGGCGGCTTTGATTACAACGGTTAAAGAGAGATTACAGTGATTTTCAGCGGAACTGTATCTCCGTAATCGTTCTGCCATCGCCGTAATCCCTTCAAATGAAAATTATCGTGATGAAATTCGGCGGCACCTCGCTGGCCGAACCGGAAAAAATAAAAGTGATGGCGGAACGGGCCGTGAAAACCCGCAACCGGGGTTTTGCTGTGGTTATGGCGGTGTCCGCCCCGGCCGATCTAACCGACGATCTTATAACCCTTGCCGGGCTTATCACCTCAAAACCCCAACCGCGCGAGTATGACGCCCTGCTTTCAACGGGCGAGGCTTTAAGCGCCGCCCTTATGGCCATGGCGATAAACGAGAGGGGAACCGCAGCCGTTTCGCTTTCCGGCGCCCAGGCCGGAATAAAAACCGATTCCGCCCACACCGGCGCCGCTGTAATCTCGGTAAGCCCGGAACGGATAATGCGGGAGCTGAAAAAAGGCCGGATAGCGGTGGCGGCCGGCTTTCAGGGAATGGATAAGGCGGGCGATATAACGACTTTGGGCAGGGGAGGGTCGGATTTTACGGCCGTCGCGCTGGCGCGCTCGCTCAAGGCGGAAGTATGCGAACTTTACACCGATGTAAAGGGCATATACACGGCCAACCCCACGGTGGTCCCGCAGGCCAAAAAGATAAAAAAGATCTCCTATGACGCAGTCATGGAACTCGCGCGCGCGGGCGCGGAGGTCAGGCAGCTCCGCGCGATTGCCTACGCAAAGAAGCATAACATCGCGCTGCATCTGCGCTCTTCTTTTGAGAACGAAGAAGGCACCCTGGTGGGAAATTTTAAGCCTTCCGGCAAAAAGCCCCGGGTCGTCTGCTTTTCCATCCGGAAAGCCGGCGACACGGCGGAGATACGGCTTATAGGCGCGGGTCTTAAAGACACGGGGGTAAAGAACGTTATACGGCAAACCGCCCTGACGAACGGCCACCTGCTGATAAGAGAGGCCTATACCCCGTCCAGGATAACGCTGGCGACATCCTTCCGCTCCGGCGAGCGGCTCCTGAAAAACCTTCACGAGGTATTTATTGACACCACCGAGTGGACTGCGCTATCGAAGGTTTGCTCGTGTGCTATGGACACTGTACCCGTTAAAGCTATAGAATAGACTTAGAATCTCATTATTATTATGGTCAAGACAATCAAAATTGTTTTCGGCGTTTTTTGGGCCACCTCCTCGTGTTTCCTGGCATACCTCGCCTATATAGTCCTCGAAACCGAATATAAGCCCCAGCTTATCTGGGCCTGGCTCACCATGTGCTGTTTCACCTTCATCTCCGCCACCTGGCTCGCAAATAACATCATTTTCATCCCTTACCGAAAGCCCGAAGAAATAGAGCAATAAAATGTTGTCCGACAACATTTTATCCTACCCGGCACGGGGTTTTCTTCAACACCTTGCCGGGGTGGAGCGAAGCGACACAATTCAACTGTATCCACAGGATGAGGGAGAAATTTCTTTCTCCCTCAAACTCCCTCTTTCCCCAAGGTTACCCCGACCAAAGGTCGGGGCATTATAAAAATTTTTGCGGCAAAAATTTTTATTAATGTTCCCCAATCTCAGAGGAGGAAATAAAATATTTCTTATATTTCAACATAAATAAAATTACAAAATTAAATATTAAAACTACAATAAGAGACACAAAACCCAAGTTAACAAGTTCCGCTGTTTTCATTAAGACATATTTTTTTGAGAGTATTAAATATATGAAATATCCCAACCGGACATAAAACACAGACAGTGAATATCCAAAAATAAATAATCCCAGGAAATAAAATTGTTTCTTGCGCAAAAGGAATCCAATACCCGCAATGGCTGTAAGCGTGTTTACAATTATATTTAAAATAAGCCCAAAATTATTTTTAATGTCCCAAAGGTAAAAAATATGCAGTTTATTTTCTGTAAAGAACAGCATAAAAAAATTTAAAATCAGAAGAATTACAAAAGATTTTATAAGGAGACTTATAATTTTTTCGGATTTAATATTTAATACTCTTTTTAGACAATATAAATATACCCATAAAGACCCAATAAAAATTATCACCAATGTTAACACCACCATAAATTTTCTCCTCTACATATATTTTTTTAAAAAAATTATCGTTTTTTCGTCAACATAAATAAGAAATTCCACAAAAGGTATAAGTCCGTAATCAAGAATAATGCCTCCAAAATCCACAACAAATCCAATAATTGGACCTATTATGGGATGAGGTATCCCGAGTGGTGGCATTCCGGGAGGAAATGCGGCAGTTAAAAACTCGCTTAACTTTTCAAGAAATTTTAGAATGGATTTATTCAGTTTAATGGCTTTCTCCAATAGATTTACTATGGCCTTACTAATCTTCTTGCGATATTCAATCCCTTTTTCTTTGGTCCAATCCCAGACATCCCCTGCTTTTTCCCACCACTTTCCCCAAAAACCCGGTTCTTTTGGTTTTGGCTCTTCTCCAGCGCATTCTTTCAAATACCAATCCTTCTGGACCTTCGCTTCCGCTATCCATCTCTCATATTTCGCAATCAGTTCTTCTTTAAGCTTAAT
>JACQYT010000093.1 GCA_016208085.1 Elusimicrobiota bacterium
AATTGTTGATATATTTGTACAATTTTACCTTACCTTAAAAAACCGGTTGATGCATAGCCCGGAAATTAGTGGTCTTTTTTGTTGCCATATCTGTACACTACCGACCGGCGGAAACTGGACACTTTCAACCCGGCGTTTCCAACCCCCATGGGGGGGGTCCAATTAGGTGGGATTTGCTACCCCAAAAAGGGGTTCAAGTAGGTGGGACGTAACACACGTCCATGCTCCGCAATCGTCCCAACTCGTCAAACGTGTGTATCAATGCCCGGAATGTCCGCGCCAGCCCGACCCGAGCCTCTCGGAATTGCCGGTAGCCCAGTGTAAGAGACCGTATTCTCTCCTCCTCTATCCCCGATACCGTCACGATTCGCCGACTGTGTGCCGAACCCACGGCCAGCGCCATACTACGGTGTAGCCGCCCATCTGCGCAACGGCACTGAGGCCGACCGCACCTGCGGCGCCGCTCGTAGAGGCTGCCTTTAAGCATCAGAGATCGCCCCAGTGCCGTATCAGCAAACGACTCCAAAGTCTGCACTTGCTCACGCAGCCGTTGACGTAACCGGCTGCTGTCTGCGTTTTTACTCACGACATCCTCCTTTGCCTCTTGATGAAATCAAGATTGATCTCGGCGATGCGATAGGCCTCAACCCACAGCCTCTTATAAGCCGCCACACCCCGCCGAACCTCCGGGACCAGCTGCTTAGGGATCGCATAGAGCTTCTGGCGCCCCCGGCCCCAACTGACGGCCAAATACCAATAAGGACCGTGGCGATAACGAGAGCCCCGATAACAGTGGCATCCACGGTTGCCACAGGTGCGGCGATATTGTATCAGAGTGCCACGGATAATCTGCTCCCAGGGGGGCAGGTTACGGATAGCTGCGGCCCTGGCCTGCGACATGGCGGCTGGTTGCTTCATATATTACACTATACAAGCATATAGTAAAGGAGATGTCAAGGATAATCTTGAAGTGCTCTACGGATTATGGTATCAGGTTGGGCAAGCTACGAATTAGACATCCGCCGAAAAAAAGTCCGTGTTACTGACGACACACCCAATTTCCAGAGGAAAATCATCCCGTTGAAATTTTGCTGTAAGGTCGGAGTGGGCGGTGTGCCCGTCTAATGGAACTCGCCCCGGCCGACGACTAACCCGATAATCCCTCCACAGGCTCCGCCCGGTAACAGCCGGGCGCGGCGGAGCCTGGGGACACACCTTGCAGCAAGGTGTGTCCCCGGCAGAAAATTCCCCCGATTTTTTTGTATCATATAAAAATAGCCGGAAGGGAAGCGGTTTTTGAAAGATTTTCAGGCAGCGCAAAGAGCGAAATTAAGGAAGAGCTTGCGAAAACAGGCCTTATGCGGACTACAACTAAATAGGCGGGGAAACAGCGGCTAAAAAAGGAAAAAACATATGGCCGGGCATATTCTGAAGTTGAAAAAACACGACGAAGACAGGGAAATTGAATTTGAGCTGAAATACCTGGCTTCACTCACGACCAGGCAGCGCTTTGAAATGATGTTCAGGAAAACGCGTGAAATTCTGGGTTTACTGAGGAAAAATGGACACGGAAAAACTGCTGAAATTATTAAAAGAGCATAAAGCCGATTTCGTGATAATCGGCGCTACCTTTCGTTAAAGGCGTGACTTTTGAAAAAGTCTGGAAGAATAAAGTAAAAGTGAAATTCGGCGCGATTTGCGTGTATTTCGCCTCCCTGGCCGACCTGATAAAAATGAAAAAAGCCGCGGGGCGGCCCAAGGATATTGATGACCTGAAGTATCTGCGGAAATTGAAGTATTTGCGGCATTCATGACAGGGATTCAGGAAATTCGGATTTCCGGAATGTTGCCTTTTTACGTGAGAGTCACACTTTGGGCGAAAGAGGATCATACCCTCGCATAATAGTGGTTATGAGGAAAAACCGGATCGCCGTCGTCGGCAGTGGGGTGGTGGGGAGCATTCTGGCCGCCCATCTTCTGCGAAACAAGGAAGAGGTGATCCTGTCGGACTCTCTGAAGCGCCGGCTGGACAGGATTACGGAAAAGGGGCTGTCCATCCTGGATCCGACTCCTTTCACCCACGGGCCTTTCACTGTAGAAGCAAAGGAAGCCTGCCTGTCCATGCGGGAGGCAGCGCGGCGGGGCGCCGAAACCATTTTCATCTGTGTCAAGGCGCCGGCCATCCAATCCCTGCTTGCCGAGCTTAGGGGTATTTGCCGCGGGCCGCGCAGGGTGAGGGTGGTGAGCTTTCAGAACGGGCTGGACACGGAAGAATTATTGGCCCGGGCCGCAGGGAGAGAAAACGTTTTAAGGGCGGTGGTAAACTACGCCGGGCGGCTGGATCCGGGCGGCGCGGTGGAAATCACTTTTTTCAACAAACCAAACTATATCGGCGCGCTGGAAACGGCGGCGATCCCGTACGCCAGGACTATCTGCGGGACGCTCACCCGCGCGGGGCTCGATACCGAGTACAGTCCTAAAATCAAGAGGCAGGTCTGGGAGAAAGTGATTTTGAACTCCATGCTGTGCCCCGTCTCAGCCCTCACCGGGATGACGATGAGGCAGGTCATGGAGTGCGCTCAGACAAGGGAACTTGTTATGGAACTGGCCGGGGAAGCGATTGAGGTCGCCAGGCGCAGCGGGGTTTGTCTGCCTGAGAAGTTCCTTGATTTTTGCGTTTCTTATCTCACCAGGGCGGGCGACCACAAGCCGTCCATGCTTGTGGATATGGAAACCACAGGCCGGACAGAAATTGAATTTCTGAACGGAAAGGTTTGCGAGTATGGCGCCAAAAACAAGGCGCCCGTGCCGTTTCACAGGGCCGTTTCAGCCCTGATAAAAGGGTTGGAAAGCAGGAAGAGATTGCGGTGATAAGGTTAAATAATGTCTAATGGTAACTGTTCAGGTTCAAGGTTCAGCGGTTCAACGGTTGAGAAAAACCCTGAACCTGACAACATGAGCAGTATGATAGGAGATAAAAATGAGCTTATCCTGGCTGGTAAAAGATGAGGAACTTAAAAACCATTCACTCTGGGGAAAAGAATATTGGGGCGCTGAGCCGCCTTGCGCCATATACGAGAAGAAACCCCTCCTTGACGCTTCGGGCAAAGAAATAGAGGGCCTTTATTCCGCCTGGGTTACCTTGAACAACCCCGCGCAATATAATTCTTACACTACCGGGATGGTGAAAGGGGTTATAGCCGGATTTCAAAACGCCTCTTTGGACAGAAGCGTGGCAGCGGTTGTTTTCACCGGCGCCGGGGACAAGGCCTTCTGTACGGGCGGCAACACCAGGGAATACGCGCAATACTACTCGGGCAAGCCGAATGAATACGGAGAATACATGGACCTTTTCAACGGGATGGTGGATTCCATTCTCCAGTGCAAGAAGCCGACAATCTGCCGGGTAAACGGCATGAGGGTCGCCGGCGGCCAGGAAATAGGCATGGCCTGTGATCTCACTATTTCCGCCGATACTGCGGTCTTCGGCCAGGCAGGGCCCCGGCACGGCTCAGCCCCCGACGGAGGCTCTACTGATTTTCTGCCCTGGTTCCTGAGCATAGAGGATGCCATCTCCAACTGCGTCTCCTGCGAGCTCTGGAGCGCCTACAAGGTGAAGAGGCTGGGGCTGATCAGCCAGGTGGCGCGGGTTATAAATAAGGACGGGAAATTCCTGCGCAACCCCTGTGTCGTCACGGATAAGTATGTTGAGGACGGGGAAATTGTTTACGGCGAGTTTCTTGAAGGAGAGGAAGGCAGGAAGGCGCGGGAGTTTATCAAAACCGCGCAGATAGATTTCGCTCTGCTGGACAAGGCCGTACACAACATGCTCTGGAAATTCACCAATCTTTTTCCCGGCTGCCTGGCAAAGACCCTGGACAGCCTGAGGGCGAAAAAGAAATATTTCTGGGACCAGGCAAAAAACTACAATCGCCACTGGCTTGCCGCGAATATGAACACCGAAGCCTTTATGGGCTTTCACGCCTTTGACAGCAGGAAGATAACCGGGCAGGACGTTATTGACTTTGTTGAGTACAGGAAGTTGATTGCCCAGGGCAAGCCCATTGACGAAGCCTTCATGGAGGCGGTTATGCCCAAACCAAAAGAAAGGGCAAAGGCCGGGTAGACAGGGTGTTGTAATTATGGACTTTTAAGATTCGGCGATTAGGAGGGAATTGTGGACCTGGGACTTGAGGGCAAATCGGCCATCGTTACGGGGGGCAGCATGGGCATAGGCGCCGCGATTGCGTTGGCCCTCGCCCGGGAAGGCTCTGACGTGGCCGTCAACTACCGCCGCCACGACGCGGCGGCCAAAGAGGTGGTTCGCAAGGTTGAGGAGCTGGGGCGCAGAGGGTTGGCAATCAAGGCGGATGTCGCCGGCTACGCCGACGCTCAAAACATGGTTCAGACGGTAGTCAAGGAGTTCGGCAGGCTGGATATCATGGTCTGTAATGCAGGCATCAACTGGGACGGAGTCATCTGGAAGATGACAGAGGAGCAGTGGGATACGGTGATAAATGTCAACCTGAAGGGCTGCTTTAATTACAACAAAGCCGCCGCGATGGTCTTCAAGGACCAAAAAGGGGGCAAGATAGTGAACATCTCCTCCATAAACGGCCTGAGGGGCAAGTTTGCCCAGGCTAACTACTCGGCCTCCAAAGGCGGCGAGATCGCCATGAGCAAAACCCTGGCCAGGGAGCTTGGCAAGTTCAACGTAAACGTCAATGTGGTGGCGCCCGGCATGGTTATGACCGACATGGCGCGCAATATCCCTCCCGAGTTCCTTAATAAGGCGGTAGACGAGACGATGCTGGGCCGCATTGCCTCGGCCGAGGATTGCGCCGATGTGGTGGTATTCCTCTGCTCAGACAGGGCCCGCCACATCACAGGCGAGGTGATAAAGGTCGACGGAGGCCAGTACATATAGAGCGCGGGCGGGATAATGAGAGTTGGAATCATCGGAATCGGACATGGCGTTTTCGGGCGCCGCAGCGACGCTACAGTTCAGGAATTGGCGTTTGAGGCCTTCAGAGCGGCGATAGAAGATGCCGGCATCGAGAGGAAAGATATAGATTGTTCGGTGATAGGGGCGGTTCCGGAGTACCACAAGCAACGCTCCCTTGCCGGGGTGGTTCAGGAGTACCTGGGTCTTGTGCCCAAACCCACGTGGCTCACCGAAGTAGCCTGCGCCTCGGGAAGCGCGGCCATCCGAACAGCCTGGCTGTCCATCAGGGCGGGCGTTCATGACATCGTGGCGGTAATAGGCTGCCAAAAGATGACGGAAATCTCCACGCCCGAGATATTGGCCCTCATGGGCAGGGTGGGTGAAGTCCAGTGGGAATCCGTTTTCGGGACCACCTTCCCGGGCTATTACGCCATGTTCGCCATGAGGCACATGCATGAGTTCCAAACGACCCCGGAGCATCTGGCCGAGGTGGCGGTAAAGAACCATTTTTACGGAGCCAGAAACCCCTGCGCCCTTTTCAGGAAGGAGATTACCAGGGAGAGAGCCCTCGCCTCGGAGGAGGTAGCCACGCCCCTGCGGGTGTTTGATTGCTGCGCAAACGCGGATGGGGCTGCGTGCCTCATTCTGGCGAGGGAGGAGAAGGCCCTGGAGATTTCAAAGAAGCCCGTCTGGCTCGCCGGCATGGGCTGCGCGACAGCCAGTATGTCGGTTTTGAGAAGACCCAACCTCGTAGGCTTGCCGAGCGCCGTGGAGGCGGCCCGCCAGGCTTACGAAATGGCGGGGGTCGGACCTGGGGATATCAAGGTGGCCGAGGTCCATGACTGCTTTACTATTGCCGAGCTCATGGCCTACGAGGACCTGGGTTTCTGCAAAAAGGGAGAGGGTGGAAGGTTTATCGCGGAGCGCCGGAGCTACATCGGAGGGAGTGTGGCCGTCAATGTAGACGGCGGCTTGAAAGCGAAGGGCCACCCTATCGGGGCCACGGGAGTGTCCATGACCTGCGAGATTGCCAGGCAGCTCCGCGGGGAAGTTCCTCCGGACCGCCTGGTTCCAGGCGCGGACATCGGCCTTACCCACAATGTGGGCGGAATCGGGCAATACTGCTTCGTCCAGGTGCTGAAGAGGGAATAACCGCTATGTTTAAGTGGTTCGGAAAGGTCAACTTTTCACCTTACACCAGGGTAGCTGATTTTGCCCGGCACTTGAAAGAAGGGCGCTTGATGGGGTCGCGCTGCCGAAAATGCGGAGCAAGGTCCTTCCCTCCGCGGGCCGACTGCAGCGAGTGCCTGAGCGCGGATTTCGAGCTTGTTGAGGTCGGCAGAAAGGCAAAACTCCTTACTTACACCAGGATTGTGGCGGCTCCGACGGGTTTTGAGGCGCTCAGCCCTTACATCGTGGCGGTGGCCGATCTTGAGGAGGGGGGCAGGATACTGGCCTGGCTCGGTGAAACAGTCAAGGAAAAAGATATCAGGTTCGGCATGGAACTACATGTGGTCCCGCGGATTTTTACGGAGCTTGAAGAGATCAAAGTTTACTATACCCTGGAGAAGGAAAGTTGATTCATTCGTAAAAAGTTCATTTTGTTTAGAAATTGTAGCGGGCGACGTGAGTCGCCTATTGAGCGGACTTACGTCCGCCGCTACAATTTTCCGGAATGTGGCCTTTTTACGGGAGAATCAAAGTTGATAAGTTGATAAGGAGCGGTCATGGACCTGATCAAAGTGGAGAGAGGGGAGCGCGTGTTCGCGGTAACCCTGAGCAATCCCCCTTATAACATCCTCAATATTGCCATGCTGAAGGAAATCCAGGAAGCCCTGCGCGAGCTTTTAAGCGGGCATTACAGGATCCTTCTGTTCAGATCCGGCGAAAAAGCCTTCAGCGCCGGAGCGGACATAAAGGAGCACCTTCCGGAGCAGGTCCGGGAGATGATCCCGACGTTTGACGAGGTATTTCTTCTCATGCATTCGTTTGACGGCATAAGCGCAGCCTGCGTCAACGGAGCGGCGCTCGGGGGCGGGTGCGAACTGGCGCTTTTCTGCGATGTGGTTTTGGCGACCGAAAAGGCGAAGTTCGGCCAGCCGGAAATAAAGCTGGGGCTTTTCCCCCCCGTCGCGCTGGCGGCCTATCCCGCCATCTTTTCCCCGAAAGCGGCTCTCGATCTTATCCTCTCCGGCGAGCCTGTAAGCGCCGTGGAAGCTTACAGACTGGGGTTTATCAACAAACTGCTGGACGCCGCCAATTTTGACGAAGAGGCGCGAAAATACCTGTGCAGGTTCGCGGAGCTGAGCGATTCCTCGTTTCAGATCACGAAGAAGATGTTCAAGAAACTGCACCTGGCTGATTTCCCCCAAAAACTTAAGGATGCGGAAAATCTGTATCTTGACGTCCTGGCGCAAACGGAGGACGCAACAGAAGGGCTTACGGCCTTTCTTGAGAAGAGAAAACCGGTATGGAGAAGAGATTACAGCGATATACATTGAGAAATTACTAAAAATTTTTGCCGCAAAAATTTTTATAATGCCCCGACCTTTGGTCGGGGAAACCTTGGGATAAGGGGGAGTTTGAGGGGGAAAGTAATTTCCCCCTCATCTCCGGCAAGGTGTTGAAGAAAACCCCGTGCCGGGTACGATAAAATGTTGTCGGACAACATTTTATTGCGATAAGGAGGAGATTACGGGGAGATTACAGCGATAATACAAAGAGATTACAGCGAGAAAGCGAGTTGTCATCGTTTCCCCGTCGCTGTAATCGTTTCTTCATCGCCGTAATCTCTTCCTAAAATAATATGAAAGCCGCGATTTTTTACGAAAAAGGCAGTCCGCTCAAGATAGAAGAAATCCCTGTTTCCAGGCCCAAAGGGCGTGAAGTTCTGATCAAGATACGGGCCTGCGGGGTCTGCCACACCGACCTTCACTATCTCGACCACGGCGTGCCCACTTTCAAGAAGCCGCCGCTTATCCTGGGCCACGAGCCCTCCGGAGTCGTGGAGGAGGCGGGGCCGCAATCCCGGAAATTCAAGAAGGGCGACCGGGTTATAATCCCGCCGGTGTTTTCCTGCGGGGAGTGCGCTTTATGCCGCACCGGCCATGAGAATATCTGCGAAAATATGGTCATGCTGGGAAACCATATTGACGGCGCGTTCGCCGAATACATGACCGTCGGCGAGAAGGACGTAATACCGCTTCCCGAAGAGATACCCCTGGAGGAAGGCGCAATTATAACCGACGCCCTCGCCACGCCTTTTCACGCGCTCAAAAACAGGGCAAATCTAAAGCCCGGGGACGTTATCGCCGTTTTCGGCTGCGGCGGGGTAGGGATGAACGTGGTACAGGTGGCCGGCGCCATGGGCGCCAAAGTTATCGCGGTGGACGCGGTTCAAGGGAAGTTGAGCCTGGCGCGGAGCCTGGGCGCGGCCGAAACGGTGCTGGCGGTTAAAGGAGAGGATACTGCCAAGAAGATACGGAAGCTGACCGGCGGAGGGGTTGATATCGCGCTGGAGGCCATCGGGATGACCCAGACCCTGGAATCCGCCTTCAGCTCAATGAGATCAGGCGGCCGGCTGGTAGTGCTCGGCTATTGCTCCGACCCGCTTACCATAAGCCCCGCCAGGATAATGTTCAGGGAAATGGAGATTACCGGCTCCCTGGGCTGCAGGCCTGTAGATTTTCCCAGGGTAATAGAGATGGTAAGGCTCGGGAAAATAAAACTCAAGGAACTTGTCACGCACAGGTTTTCTTTCAACGATATCAACGGAGCCTTCGAGCTTTTAAGAAATCACGACCCCTCTCTCCTTCGCTCCATTATACTGTTCTGAGATAATCCGGTCTAACCTGAAAGTTTCAGTTCAAGCTGAATTTTTTTGGTTTCTGTCCTGACCGGCGAACCGAAAACACATCGGCGCTCATTGGTAAACCGACCGGCCGGACGTGTTCAAAAGGCGAACGGACACCCGAAAATTGGCGGCCAATTTTCGGGTTAATTCAGTTTTATCTCCGCGCCGCGCCTGAGGGCTTTGGCGTTGAGTTCTATCATTTCCGGCTTGAGCTTCTTGAATATTTTGGGGAGCGCCTTTGTTATCGCTTCCACGGAAACCGCGCCGGTGCCGGCGGCGAAAGCGCCCAGCGCCACCAGGTTCATGACCTTCACGTTGCCCAGTTCCCCCGCTATTTTATTGCAGGGTACATAAAGGACATTGATGTCGTTTCTCACCGGCTTTGAGTTGACCAGCGAGGAGTTTATTATCAGCAGTCCTCCAGGCTTGACCAGGGGCTCGAACTTGGCCAGCGAAGGTTCGTTCAGGACTATCGCCGTGTCCGGAGAGGAAACTATCGGCGTGGTGACCTCGTCGGAAGAAATGACGACCGAACAGTTGGCGGTCCCGCCGCGCATCTCGGCCCCGTAAGAGGGAAAGAATGTGACTTTCTTCTCTTCCGTCATGCCGGCCTGCGCCAGCAGGATGCCGGCGGAAATAACGCCCTGTCCGCCGAAGCCTGAAATCCGTATGCCTTGATACATAAAACCTCCAAAATCGAAAGTCGTTTCCTACTTTATCAACTTGCCGTTCCTACTGCTGTTTGGCGTCCTTGTGCACTCCCACGGGGAAAACTTTCATCATCGCGTCGTTGATGTATCTGGTCGCCTCGGACGGGTTGTCCAGCGGCGTGCCCCAGTTGGTTGGGCACATGGACAGGACCTCCACCATGGAGAAGCCCTTGCAGTCCAACTGGTTCTGGAAGGCCTTCTTTATGGCCGCCTTGGTCTTGAGTACGTTCGGCGCCGTATGGACGGTCGTGCGTTCAAGATAGGCCGCCCCCTCTATAGTCGCCAGCAGTTCGCACATTTTTATCGGATAGCCGGCCTGCTTGGCCGTTCTGCCGGCCGGGCAGGTGGTCGCCTTCTGGCCTATCAGCGTGGTCGGCGCCATCTGGCCGCCGGTCATGCCGTAGATGGCGTTGTTGACGAAAATGACGGTGATGTTCTCCGAGCGGATGGCCGCGTGGACTATCTCGGCCATGCCTATGGAGGCCAGATCCCCGTCGCCCTGATAGGAGAAGACAATGGCGTCGGGCTTAACGCGCTTTATCCCCGTCGCCTGCGCGGGTCCCCTGCCGTGCGGACCCTGTATCGCGTCGCAGTTGAAGTACTTGTCCGCGAAGACCGCGCAGCCCACGGGGACCACGCAGATAGTCCGGTTGCGTATTTTAAGCTCATCCATCACCTCGGCTATGACGCGGTGGATTATGCCGTGGCCGCAGCCCGGGCAGTAGTGCATCAATTTATCGGTAAGCGATTCCGGATTTTTATTTAAGAGCTGCATATTCTCGCGCTCCGTTTTTAACGATATTTTCTATGGCGGCAGTCACTTCCTCCGCCGTGATGACCGAGCCGCCGGGTCTGGAGTACAGATACACTTCAGCGCGGCCGTTGACGGCGAGGCGCACGTCGTCCACCATCTGCCCGAGATTCATTTCCACCGCGAGGAATTTTTTGATGCGGCTCGCCAATTCCGCCAGGCGCGCCTTCGGGTAGGGCCACAGGGTTATCGGCCTGAAGAGGCCTGCCTTTATGCCTTTTTCCCTGGCTGCCTTGACGGCCGCCGTGGCGACCCTGGCTGAAGTGCCGTAAGCTACAAGGGCTATCTCGGCGTCGTTCAGCAGCTTTTCCTCGTAGAGGACCTCAGCCCCTTCCAGCTCCCTGTAGCGCTTGGCACGCTCCAGAATCATTTTTTCAAGCATGCCTTCGCGCAGGTCAAGGGAGTTTATTATGTGTTTTGCGCGGCCTTTATTGACGCCTATGGCCCACTCCGGCTCCTCCAGGCTTTTGGGATCTATCTCCGGATGAATGAACTCCACCGGCTCCATCATCTGGCCGAGAATGCCGTCGGCCAGGATCATGGAGGGAAGGCGGTATTTGAACGCCGTTTCATAACACTTGTGCGGGAAATTGGCCATTTCACTTACGCTGTACGGCGCCATCACGAAAACCCTGTAGTCGCCGTGGCCGCCGCCGCGGGTAGCCTGCCAGTAGTCGCCCTGGGAGCCGGCTATGTTGCCCAGTCCCGGGCCGCCGCGCACGACATTGGCTATCAGAAGCGGGATATCGGAGCCGGCGCAATAGGAAATTCCTTCCTGCTTGAGGCTGACGCCCGGGCTGGAAGAGGAGGTCAGGCAGCGCGTGCCTGTGGCGGCTGCGCCGTAAATCATGTTTATGGCCGCAACTTCCGATTCGGCCTGTATGAACGCCCCTCCGACTTCCGGAAGACGCCAGGACATATACTCCGGCACTTCGTTTTGCGGGGTTATGGGATAGCCCGCGAAAAATCTACAACCGGCCCTAACCGCTCCCTCAGCGAGCGCTTCATTGCCTTTCATCAGTTTTTTCTCGCTCATTTTTCCCCTCCGCCTTTTATCCTTTAGCCTTCATCCTTTCCCCCTCCCCTGCCTTACTTATAGACCTTGATGGCCAGATCGGGGCAGATACGGGCGCAACTCTGGCACGCTATGCAGCAGCCCTCCATGGAGTCTTTGGCCGGGTAGTAGCCGGTCTTGGAGAATTCTTCCGATTTTTCGATGCACTTTTTGGGGCAGACCTGGATGCAGAGATAACAGCCTTTGCATCTGAGGACGACCACTTTCATTTCCGGCATGTTAACCTCCTGATTAAATCATCTTGAGCATCTTTTTCGCTTCGGCGATAAGCGCTTCCGGATTGACCGGTTTTTTCAGCACTGAGATATTGTGGTTTTTGGCGAGGCCCTGCACGCTTTCAGGCAGCCCGGTGGAGAATATGATGGGGGTCGCGTCCATAAAAAGGTTCCGCATCCGGTCAAAGACCTTCTGGCCGCCGCCCGCCGGCATGTCCACGTCCAATATCAAAAGGGCGGGTTTAAACTCCTGGAATCTGGTGACCGCGGAGGTGGCGTCTTCGGCGGTCTGTATGTTAAACCCGGCTTTGCTGAATATTTCCCTGTAGATCTCAAGGAGGCAGAGATCGTCGTCCACGGCAAGTATTCTGGTCTTTTCCGTGCCCGCCGGGGGCGGCGGCGGAGGAGCCATGCCCTGATCCGCGGCGTCGGCAAGAAGCTTTTTGACGCCGGCCGACAGCGCGTCCGCGTTTACGGGCCGCTTAAGCATAACGGCATTGGGCCTGTTGAGCAGTTGGGGCAGCCGTTCCGGTCTGTCGGAGGAAAATATTATAGGGATAGGCGCCCCGAGGCCGGTCTTTAATCTTTCAAACACTTTCACTCCGCCGCCGTCCGGCATATCCACGTTCAGTATGATAATATCCGGCTCCGTCTGCTGGTACCTGGTGATGGCGGCCGGCGCGTCCACGGCGGTCTGCATTTGGAATCCCTCGCCGGCGAAGAGCGTCTTATAAAGCTCCAATGCGGAAAGATCGTTATCCACCGCAAGAATCTTGGTCATCGCCTTAATCCCCCGTGCCGGATACTGAGAGGACCGGGAACGGATAAATTTCTATTATGTTGCGCCAATACCTTATTATAGAACTTTTTCAACTGGATATTCATGCTTTCGGCGCTGAAACGAGTATAACCGGTAAAATCCTTTTCAAGCACAAAACGGCGGCCCGCTTCGCGCATCCGATGGCGTTTCTGCTCGTCTTTGATGAGTTCTTCCACGGCGCCGGCAATGGCTTTGGGGTCGGCCGGCGGCACCAGGATAGCGGTCACCCCGTCCCTGACGGCGTCGCTCAGGCCGCAGACCTTTGAAGCCACCACCGGCAGTTTCATGTATTGCGCTTCAAGGACGGTGCGGCCCATGGCCTCGTTGAGCGAGGGCTGGACATAAATGTCGGCGGCGGCCAAATACTTGTAAACCTCGCGCTGGAACCCGGTGAAAACTATCTTCGCCCCAAGCCCCAGTCCGCCGGCAAGAGCCATAAGTTCCGTCTTTAAGGAGCCGTCACCCACCACCAGAAATTTTAGTTTTTTGCCGAGGCCCCTGCTCTCAAGCTCGGCGGCCGCCCTTATAAAATACTCAACGCCTTTTACGGGCTCAAGCCTGGCCGCCACGGCTATGACGATTTCTTCTTTGGCTATCCCCAGGTCCGTTTTTGCGTTTTCATATGCACGCGGCTCAAACCGCACTCCGCTGTGTATCACCAGCCACTTGTCGGGCGTTCCCAGTCCGCCGGCAAGGGATTCCCTCAGCTCGCCGCAGGTCAAGGCTATAAAATGATCGGTCACGCGCGCGGCCAGCCGTTCAACCTGGTTGAATAAAAAAGTCCTGACCGGGCCGAAGTAGCCGTAAAACACGTGGCCGTGCGGCGTGTGCACTATGAGCGCTTTTGCATCCCTGTTTTTGCGGTTGGCGAGCCAGGCGGCAAAACGCCCGAGTATCCCCGCCTTTGAAGTGTGCGTGTGCACTATGGAGGGCTTAAGTTCCGTTATTATTTTTTTAAGCCTGAAAAAAGCTTTCAGGTCGTTTAAAGGCGAGATGTTCCGCACAAGCTCCGGGAGCTCCAGGTAATCGGCGTTTTCCGGCAGATCAAGGCGGAGCTTCTCAGGGCCGCCGTAAGGGCCGGTTATCAGAAGCGTCCGTCTTTCCCTGGCCTGGTATATGACGCTGTCTATAACGTTCTGCGCCGAGCCTCCGGCTTGAAGCCGGGTAATGATATGGATAACAAGTTCTTTATTCAATGTCGGATTTTTCCTTGAAATGTATCCCGTTCTCCATTTCTTCCAGTTCCTTCAGCAGGGGTTCGTAAACGGCCGGGCTTACCGGGATCTGCACGCCTGCGCCTTTGATCTTTCCTTCCAGCATCAATCTGGCCGCCATGGCGGCCGGCAGGCTCACCGTGCGCGCCATCGACGTGTCGCCGCCGGGAATGCCGAAGTCCAAGAGCGTGGAGGTCAGCTTTTTGCGCCTACCGCCGGGGTATTCGGCGATGAACTGATGATGCATGACGAGCATGTCGCGTTCGCCCTCGGCGTACGACATCTTACCCGCCATGCGCGCCGCCATTACGTCCAGCGGCGAGCCCTTTTCAACGCTCAGCCGCTCGTCGCTGAACAGCCCCAGCCATTCAAGCCGCTGGATGGTATGGAAATCCGCTGGAACGCCGAAACCGGCCGCGACGTCATTCTTGACGGTTTCCGGTTTCGCGCCGGGGATAACCGACGCGGTAAATTCCCGGTACGTCATGCCTTTGAGGTCTTTTTCCCGGTCGTCGAGCAGGCCCGAGTTGGCGATCTTTTTCATCGCCGCGCACCAGCCCTTGTAGCGCAGGGTGCCGCGAAACACGGTTGCGGCGTCCCGCAGCCCGTAGAGGCCGATATAGCCCATGGAGTCCCTGTTCGGATAAGCTTCAAGCTCTCCGAAGCCGGGCACGTCCAGCAGGCGCATGTCGCCGAAAAGTTCAGGTCCGGGGATGTTGACTTCCCTGCCGTCCTGCAGATAGCGGGCCGGGTTTTTCCCGGCGGTCAGAACCCCCCTCGGGCTCCAGGAGAATTTGTAGCCCCACGGGTTCGTGTCGGCTTCGGGCGCGGGCAGGCCTCCGCAATAGGATTTAAAACTCGCGATCTTTCCGCCTTCATTTTTCACCCGGTCTATGACCTTCATGGCGGACATGTGGTCTATGCCCGGATCGACGCCTATCTCGTTCAGGATCAATATTCCCGCTTCCCTGGCCCCGGCGTGGAGCGCGCGCATGGCGGGGCTTACGTAGGAGGCGGTCACCATCGGCTTTTTCTGCGTTATGCATTCCTCCGCTGTCAGAACGTGATACGCGGCGGGCAGCAGGCTTATTACCAGGTCCGCGTCTTTTACCAGGCCCGTCAGTCCCTGCCTGTCGTCGGTCGTCCAGGCCACGGCCCGGCCGTTGGGATGCTTGTGGATGCCCGCCGCCGCCCTGCTTTCCACTTGGTCCGCCACCGTTACAAAAAAGCCTTTTTCAAGCAGGTAGCGCAAGCCGGGCCGCGAAACCAGGCCCGCCCCGAGCAGCAGAACTTTTTTCATTTTCCCGCCTTGCGCTTAAGGAATTTTTCCAGGTAGCGGTAACCGGGCGTGAGTTCGCCCTTATAGACGATTACTGCCTTTTTTATGGGTTCGGAAAGGCCGCAATTTTCAAATTTTACGGAGAGGTCCGCTTTTGCGATCTCCGCGACGAAAGGCAGCAGCGCTTCGCTAAACTCCCTTGAAGACTCCAGCGGCAGTTCCGCGGGCAGATTGTCCACCGCCAGCACGACCGGGCCGGTTCCGCGGCAGCCGTCCTTTGCGGACTCCGTAAGCGGGTCATATACAAAGACCGGGTTCCCGATATCCATCGTCCTGGCGTTGCACTCAATGGAGCCGTTGGCGTCGCAGCTTATGTCGCCGATGACCCGCAGGCGCGGCCCGGGCGTGGAACCGTAAAGTTGTTTCAGAAAGTTTTTTGTTACAAGCCGCGGGTATCTCCCGTCCCAGTAAATGCAGTTCATAAGAACGGTCAGATGCGGAATATACCGCTCAAACCGCGACCGGTATTTTTCCGGATGCGCGTAGTAATCCTGGAGGTCAAAACGGTCTCCGGGGGAAACAGGCTCCGCCATATCCTCTTCCCGGAACACTGTTTTAAATACCCGGTTATTCAGTCCCGTTCCGGCGGGCTTCCGTAAAAGGGCCTCAAGCTCTCCGGGCCTGAGTTCTTCCACCGGGAAGTTGCGCAGGATCCTCTGCGCGCCCTGCGACACGTGTCCGTAACCCGTGATGCCGATAACCAGCGGAGCGAGCGCTTCGCTCAGGCCGCCCGAAGCCAGTTTTTTTCCCGCTTCGGCCAGCGCCGACTCCGCATCCGCGAGGCTTGCATAATCCAGCGCCCGCCTGATCGCGCTGAAGGGATTGGAGATCCGTTCCCAATCCAGCCTTTGTCCCAGGGCCCATAAGGCGTCTATCATCCCGGCCAGACCGGCGTATTTGCCGAAAAACACCAGCCGCCTGCCCTTCTCGTCGGCCATCTTCTCGTAGTCTATAAGCTGGCAGCCCAGCTCCATCAGCCTGCGGAGCATGGGCATGTTGCGGGCCTGGCCCTTGATAGTGTGGGAGAAAAATATGTAGGTCTTGCCTTTTTGAAGGAGCCCGGCGGGGATCTCCTTTATTGCGAAAACAATATCGCAGGCGGAGAGATCCTCCGTCATTTTCGCGCCGGCCCGGAGATATTCCTCTTCCTTAACGGCTCTGAGATCCGATTTCTGGACCAGGACCCCAATCTTCCGGTCCTTTACAAGGCCGGCGACATGCTCCGGGATGAGGGGGGCCCTGCGCTCCCACGGGTTTTTATCCTCGCGCCGTATGCCGATGATGAATTTCGGTGTCATGTTGCGCCTATTTTACTCCCGCCGTCAGGAGTTTGCGCGTGTACGGGATCAGCCCGCCGGCGTCTATGATGGCCTGGCGCGCCTTCGGGAGCGGCTCTACGTGGAAGGATTTGCCGGATGTCCGGTTGAAGACTTTGTCGTCCGCTATCTCCAGCTCGTCGCCTTCCGCCGCTTCCAGCGCCGGGCAGATCATGATGTTCAGGCCCAGGTTGATGGCGCTCTGCAGGAAGATGCGCGCGATGTTCCTGGCCACGACGCAAAATTCATAGCCCTTGAGGCAGGAAACCGCCTGCTCCCTTGAAGAGCCGCAGCCGAAGTTCTTGCCGGCCGCGATCGCGCTTCCGGCCGTGACCTCCCCCGCCTTAAGCCTGCGGTTGAAGTCGGCGTTGTCGGCGAACGCGAACTGCGGCGTTTCGGCCGGCAGCACCGTCGCCATGAACCGGCCGGGATAAATGATATCGGTAGATACGTCGTCGCCAAGATGCAGAACCACTTTTATAATCGCCATTTTACCTCCTGACAGTACGCTCTATATAACCGCTAACGCATTTTAACGTATTCTCCTTAATAAGCCGGCAATCAGGGAACAAATCCCCTTCTTTCCCCCTTTTACAAAGGGGGATGAAGGGGGATTTTATAAAAATTTGAGCAGTTAATATGTTAAGTTGCATTAGCGGTCGTATATTATCCAATCTTGAATCTAGAATCTTGAATCTTCAATCGCTTCGCCTTTATGCTCCCTCGGGGGTCGGTTATCACGCCTGTGATCGCGCTCGCCGCCGCCGTTGCCGGAGAGCACAGGTAGACCTCGGCCTTCGGATTGCCCATTCTTCCCTTGAAATTGCGGTTCGTGGTCGCCAGCGCCACTTCATTGTCGGCCAGCGCGCCCTGGTGCACGCCGAGGCACGGCCCGCAGCCGGGGTTGCACACCACGGCTCCGGCCCTGGAGAGGGCCTGTATCACGCCGAGGTCCATCGCTTTCTGATAGATGCGCCACGACGCCGGGAACACCAGCATCCGCGTGTCGTCCGCGACGCGGCGGCCTTTCAGTATCTTCGCCGCTATTTCCAGGTCGTCCAGCCGTCCGTTGGTGCACGAGCCGATCACTATCTGGTGCAGCTTCTTTCCGGCCGCTTCGCCGATCGGTTGCACGTTGTCCACCGTGTGCGGGCAGGCGATTTGGGGCTCAAGTCTGGAGACGTCTATCTCTATGACCCGGTCGTAGACGGCGTCGGGATCGGGCCCGAAGATATCGAGCGGATCCTTTACGCCCGCCTCCGCCCGGAGATAGCGCCGGGTTTCCGCGTCGGGCGGAACCAGCCCCGAGGTGGCGCCCGCTTCCACGCTCATATTGCAGAGCGTCAGGCGTCCCGAGGTCGGCATCCTGCGGATGGCGTCGCCGTGGAATTCCAGCACCTTATAGTTCGCGCCCTCGGCGGTAAGCTTCCCTATCAGGTGCAGTATCAAGTCTTTCGGGTAGACATGCTTTGGAAATCTGCCGGTCGCCGCGACTTTAATGGTTCCCGGCGCCTCTACATTCAGTATCCTGCCCAGCGCCCAGACCGAGGCCATTTCAGTGGCGCCGATGCCGAACGAAAACGCGCCCAGCGCGCCGTGGGTGGTGGTGTGGCTGTCGGTGCCGACCACGACGCTCCCCGGCCGCACGTAGCCTTTCTCCGGCAGGATCTGGTGGCAGATGCCGCCGATATCGCCGCGGATGTCGTGGAATTTGCTTATTCCCTGCCTCGCCACGAATTCGCGTATCTTCTTCTGGTTGCCGGCGGTTTTGGAGGATTCCGCCGGGACGCGGTGGTCGAAAATGATCGCGATACGGTCGGGGTCCCAGACCTTCGGTTCGCGGTTTGTGCCCTGGAAAATTTCAAGGAACTGGTTTATCACCAGCGCACCGTTCTCGTGTGACATCGCCAGTTGGACCCGGGGCTCCAGCACGTCTCCGACCGCCACGCGCTGCCTCCCGCAAACTTTCGCCAGCAATTTCTGCACGTAAGTCATGCCCATGGTCTTCTCCTTAACCCTTAACGTTTAATCAGCCTGAACCAGTGTAATGTCCCTTATACAGTAGCCGCAGGCTTTTCCGCTAATAATGCAGCGGCGGGATTACTATCCCGCTATTAGTCGCATAGCAATGCGACTGCCGATAATGCAGCGGCGGGATTACTATCCCGCTATTAGTCGCATAGCAATGCGACCGCCGATAATGTAGCGGCGGGATTACTATCCCGCTATTAGTCGCATAGCAATGCGACCGCTACCACAGTCGTGGTAACCTGTGGTTACGTTTTTTCAGCAAATCCAAAGCCAAAAACGTGTTCATTCATATACTATCAAAGCCCGCTTTTATTGTCAATTTTTATCGCGTTCACGGTTAAGGAGCAACAAAATTATACTTAAAAAATCCCCCATTTCCCCTTTTTATAAAGGGGGATGAAGGGGGATTTTATCTTCCAAAGGCGGGGTTTTACCAATCAATTGCCGGCGGCGCATTTTCCGCTGAAAAGAAATTTTTCCTCATAGCGGCTATATATTCTTTCAGCTCTTTTTTCGCCGCCGGATCCATGCCTATAACCACAACACAATTGTTCTCAACTGTGTGTGTTTTTAAAAACAACCTGACATGACTGAGACGCTCTTTTACCGCGCTCGTTGTGCCTCCTGAGACTAATGCCAGGTTTTCCGTTCCTGTTATTCCGTTAACACTGTAACCGACGATTCTCTTGACCAACGCGGTCTCGCCGTTAGTGCGCGCGGCTTCACATGCTTCCATTTGCGCTCTTTCTACTCCCGTGCTGTTGTCAGCCAAACGGGTTGCGTCTCTGGGTGAGCCCTCCGCCACTTCAGCAATATACTGTCTAGCCTCAAGCTTGTTCATTTGTGCAAAGGCCTGGTTATTTGCCTTTGTAAGCGTCATCGGCCCCGCGCAGCCCGCAAGTCCACCGCACACCGCCAGTGCGCCGACTTTCAACAGATTCTTCAACATATTAATACCTCCATTTTTATTTTTACAAACTGCCTTTCCTAATCGTTCGCCGTAGCGGTCGCATTGTATGCGACTCTTTTTCTTATCCCTTTCTTTCTGCCCTCGGGGACACACCTTGCTGCAAGGTGTGTCCCCGCCTACGGAAGCCAGCGCGGCATCCATCCACCAAACGACAAATCAAGCGAAAGACGATGGGTCAGGCCCAGAGTCGGGTGTTTTAGAATCGCATAGTTTATACACAACTCGTAAGGCTGATTTTTACGAAGCGTATATCCCAGGCCCGCCGTTGCGCCCTGCGGTTCGTAACCGCCGCGCACGGCCAGGACATCCTGGTAAAAGGTCAGTTCAAGCCCGAAATAATATTTAGCGTCCTGGTTCTGCTTTTTTTCCGCATCCGCGGCCAGTAATATTCCGAATTCCTTGCCTGAGTTATGATTGTAAGGCAGGGCAACGCCGACTCTTGTTGAAAAAGGCCAGGCATCAGTCAAATTTGCCCGCTGAATTTTCGGGGAAACAATATTCCTGACCGCTAACCCGAACGTGAATTCCGGATAAATTTGCGAAAAAGGCCTTGCCATCATACCCGCATCCAGGCCGAAAGCCGTCGCGCTTAAACCGGCGAAGTTTTTGCGGATTATTTTCGGGGAAAGCCCTATGGAAATCTCATTGCCGAAGCGACTGGCAAGGCCAAGTATGGCAGCAGTGTTCTCATCCGAGAATGAGCCGATCGGGAAGTTGTTATCGTCGCGCTGTGTAAAACCGCCGGAATAAAGCCGGGCGATCCCAAGCCCTATCGTGGTATTATAACCGAGGGGGTGTGCGTATGCCAGTGTGTCGTAATAAGTATCTTCAAACAATGTGACGTGCATTAGTTGCAAGGTTTTTGCCCCTACCATTGAAAGGCCGGCCGGATTCCAGTATACGGCGCCCGCGTCGCCCGCAACAGCGGTGTGTGCCCCGCCCATGCCCAGCGCCCTGGCTCCAAAACCCAGATTTAAAAAATATCCCGGAAGCCCGCCGTCGGCTTTTTCCGCGCTGCGGCAGACAGGGGCTATGGCAAATAAAAACAGGAGAAAATAAAACGTTGTAAAAATTTTTGCCGCAAAAATTTTTAATAATTTTAGGCGCATCTTACTTTACCCCGATTTTTGTCTTTTGCGCGCCGCCTCCGGTTTTAACCACGCAAATATAACCGCCGGCCGAGACATACCGGCCTTTCCAGTTTTTGCCGTCCCAGGGGATTTCATTGGGGCCTGTGGCGCCGCCGGGGAATTCCCCGGCGGAAATAGTTTTTTTCCACACCAGATTGCCGAGAAGATCGTATATTTTTATCTCCACATTGGCATTGCCACTGAGACTGTAGCGTATCTTTGTGGCGCCGCCCGCGCCGGCGGTGAACGGATTGGGATAATTGCTCAAATCAACCGCATTGACTGAAACCGGGTTATACCCCGCAATCCTGAATAGAGAGAAATGTCCGACCGTGCCCGCCACTTTGTTGGCGGTTTTGTCGGGCGCTGACCCGACTACGGGCCGCCACGATCTGATTGTTGCGTCGTACTGGGTTAATACCAGTGTGTTCTCATCAATTCCGTTAAGCTGCGCGTGAGTATAGGGAAGCGTTATAATAACGTCGTCCAGTAATTCAGCCGGCGAAGTGAATTTAATTTCCTCCACCGGCCCCACGAATCCTGTTAAATTCGGGTCATAAACGCCGCGGGGAATCTGGGATTCCGCCGGCTGCATAATGCTGATATTTGTCTGCGCTTCCACAGCCCCTGCGGGAATATCCACCCTCGCACCGCTGCCGGTTATATACGTGCCGGAAGAGGCGGGAACGACAGCGGTTTTAATATTCACCTTATAATGCGCAGTGAAAGCGCCCTGGATGCCCTCATAATCCTCCGCCGCAGCATGCAGATACCACGCGCCGTCCGGTTTATCTGAAAGCGATATGGATGTTCCCGCCGGCGCGTAAAGCGCGGTTAAATAGGTGGGAATTGTTCCGCTGCTCTGGTCGAAAATATAACGGTAACCGGCGATGTCCGCATATCCGCCGGCCTCGGCCACCGTGAATACCGGGGAGGCATCGGCGTATTCGTTAACTTGGTCGGGATGGGTAGCGGATTGCACCGCCGGCGTCGAGAGTGAAACCGTCTTGACGAAGACAAATCCCGGCTGAAGCGCGTACCAGGCGTTTTGCGATTTCTTAACCGGCCCCCAAACGAGAGAATCCTGAAGCTCGGAAGCAGAAGAGCGAATCCCGCCGCCCAAATCCATTGCGCGCCAGTTTATCTGATACTGATAATCCGCTGCAAACCCCGCCCGCGCGAAAAACGCAGAAAGGAAAATCACCGCGAATAAATTCCTGTTCATAATTGCCCTAAAGGCCCTGTTGCTTTATTTCAAAATCTCGTATAATAGTCTCATGGGCAAAGCAAACGCCAATCAACCGGCCACGAAAGCGGATTTAAATTCTCTTGAATCCAAACTGAAAGCCGACATCAATCGGCTGGATGATACAGTCAAAGGCCTCTCCGGCGAAGTTTTAAAAAACAGTTTTAAAATAGACCGCATGGCAGACCGCCTGGACACGGAATTCTCAACAAAGGCCGACATTAACCGCCTTTTCAATCTGCTTGACGCCATAGCCGGAGACATTAAAAGCTACCAAAGAAAAGACACGCTCCGCGGTGAGGCCGTAATGCGCCACGAGGAGCAGCTCGCCGGCCACGAAACCCGCATAACCCTCCTGGAAACCAAAAAGTAGCCTGACACCTTCCTTTATGGCGAAAAAAACCGACCATCAACCGGCTACCAAAGGCGACATTGCCGCTGTAAGATCTGAACTTGCCGATGTAAAGGCCGAGCTGAAAAGCGACATCGTTGCCGTAAAAACCGAGCTTAAAGACGATATTAAAAATCTATCCGGCGAGCTCCTTAAAACAAATTTCAAAATGGACCGGCTGGAAACCAACATGATGACGGAACTTAGAAGTTTTAAAAGCGAACTTCTCGCCGCCTTTGAGCAATCGGTTGTCAAAGGCCGGATGTACGACCAAAAAGCCGTCACCCACGGCGCTATCCTCATAGACCATGAAGACAAGCTCTTAAAACACGAAACCCGCATAACCCTCCTGGAAAAAAAGTAATTCACCGGTTTCATCGCTTCCTTGTTTCTTCCGCCGCCCAAAATATCAAAATTTAAGACCCTATTTCCCATGACATTTAACGTTTAAGCAACGTCCCTCCCCTCCACTCCCCTCCCACCGGACTTCGCGACAAAAAACGACATCAACCGGGTTTTTAATCTTCGTTTTCTTGTTTTTAATTTTACTTTTTGCTACACTCTTACCATGAAACACCATCTGAACATATCCCAATTTGACACGCTTTCGCGGATAGAAAAACGCGCCCTCCTGCTGCTCGGCTTCCGCTGGCGCGACCAAAGCCGCCTGGATAAAGCGATAGCTGAAATGGCCGAAATCCGCGCCGCAATAGGGCGGAAGGTAAAACATTCCGATTCGGCTTCCGTTATAAGACGCCTCCGCGATTCAAGATGAAAATAATAGATACCTCCGTAATCTGCAAATGGTATATTCCCGAGGACGGGACTCCGGAAGCTCTTGCGCTGCTTGAAGATTTTACGTGTAAAGTGGAGCGCTTCGCCGCGCCCGATCTCGCTCTTTACGAACTGGCCAGCGCTCTCAGGCACAACAAAAACATCGGTTTTGCCAAAGTTGAGGCCGCTCTTGAAAATTTTGTTTCTCTCGGCATTGAAATAGTCGCGCCGAACGTGGCGCTCGTTAAAAAAGCCGCGCAGATGGCTTTCACACACAACATCACAATTTACGACGCTGTTTACGCGGCGTTGGCTGAATCGCTCGGTTGCGATTTTATTACCGCCGATAAAAAGCTTCATAAGAAATTATCCTCTTGCCGCTTCGTTAAATTGCTCTAACCCTGTATTCGCCCGCTTCAAAATAATTATTTTATCCTGGCCGTAAAAGACACGCTCCGCGGCGACGCCGTGATGCGCACGAGGAGCAGCTTGCCGCCCACGAAACCCGCATAACCCTCCTGGAAGAAAAAAAGTAGCCTGACACCTTTCCCGCCCACCTTTCTATTTTCCGCCAAATTTTATAGAATACCTGTATGGCGAAAAACGATGATCATCAGCCGGCTACTAAAGGTGACATTGCCGCTGTAAGGTCCGAACTTGCCGAGGTAAAGACCGAACTAAAAGGCGAAATCGTTGCCGTAAAATCTGAACTCAAAAACGATATTGCCGTCGTAAAAACCGAACTTAAAGGCGACATTGCCGCTGTAAAAGACGACCTTGCTGCCGTAAAAACCGAACTGAATCAAAAAATTGAGAGGGTATACTCAAGCCAGGTTCAGGCTGACTCCAGACTTGAGCAGAAAATGGATAGGATGATGGATAAAATGGATACGCTGTACAGTAACACAATGTCTTCATATGAGAAAACCGTTTTAAAAGGCGAAAAGTACGATCAAAAAGCCGTCACACACGGCGCTATCCTCATAGACCATGAAGACAAGCTCTTAAAACACGAAACCCGCATAACCCTCCTGGAATCAAAAAAGTAGCCTTTCCCAACGTCACTGTTTTCCTGTGCTAAAACTCAAGACCTGACCCCCTTACCCTTTTTTTGCGTCTTTTCGCCTTGTGAATCACTTTACTTCGTTATTATTACCCTGCGCGTGGAAATTTCAACACGAGTATAATAAACGATATTCCAGGCATCGCTATTGGAACCTGTGTTAACACTTGTCCACCCCATAGAATATGGAAAAAAATCATTTGGCATCGTTCTTGTTGTTTGATATGTCCAGGTTATCCCGTCGTCTGACAAGTAATAGTCCAGTGTTCTTGGGGGCGTAAAATCTATGCGAAACCAAGTATAATTTACATCCTGATATAATAATTCCGCCGCGCCATTAATATAGACATAGCCATATTCTTTAAAATATGCGAGGTTGTATGAGTATAACTGAAAGCCGAAATTCTTGCTGCCGTCGGCATTTTTTATTATCCATATAATTTCATTGTCTTTGTCTGTCTGGTGCCCTACGCCCATATTGCAGATATATGTGGCTTTCCCATTTGATATTTTGGCTGTTATTGTTGCAGTCCCGAGGTTTGCCTGAGCAGAAATATAACCGTCGTGTTGTGTCCAATTCCCACTAACTGTCCACCAATTATTCATAGAAGCTGTATCAAAACTATCAACAAATATAGTTCTGCAAAAAGCAGGATACACAGATCCTAATATGGAAATTAAAAATCCTATAATAAGCCGACTTTTTTTCATTTTGTTTTACCCGTTATCGTCAACATTAAATAATTTCCGCCTGCCTGTGGACTCCCTATCTGGTCAATATCCCAGGATAACCTGTCTCCTGCCGCTATGCTTGTAATATCAGGAGTGCCCATATCACTCACATTTTGGCCGTCCGTTATTCTAACCCTGTTACCTTGTGTGCTAAATATAGTCGTCTCATTTTTATTAACATCAATTAAAATAGCCGTTCCGGAAGGAGCCGTATCCGCATACGCCTTAATACTTGTAATATCAAAAGCTCTTCCGATCAAGACCTTATCAATGGCTGTGGATACATAAACCGAGCTTTGCAATTCAAACATAAAACTTATAGTATCGCCATAGACCGTGCCGGTTGAGCGTATGTCGCCGTAGACGTCAAGCCGATAGGCCGGACTCGTCGTCCCGATGCCGACGTTGCCTGAGGTATCTATAACCAAACGATCAGTTATCCCCAGGGTGTCCCCGTTTGAAATCTTAAATTTGTCGCCATCGCTGTTGTCAATGCCGACAGAATACTCTTGCCCCGCGTCCAAACTGTACATAGTGTATGGATCTCCGGTTACCCCCACGGCAGTCCGAACTAATTGTAAGACATTGTTTGAGCCGGTCCCACCCCACTGATAAATATTACCACCGACGCGCAGTGTGTCATGGATGACGACCTCGCCCGAACTATTGAGTTGCAACCCGTATCCCACTGTGGTAGTCGTTGATAAATGCACGCCGGCAGTATTGATAACCTCTAATCCATATCCGGGGGCCGTCGTCCCGATGCCGACATACCCGTCCTTTGTGAACCTCACTCGTTCTATATCATGGATTGCGATGACCAACGGTGTGTCATCAGAAGTGCTCACGTGCGCCAGGCCGGGAACTGTCGGGGCGTCGGGATTTGCGTAGCCAAAGTTGGCCTTTTGAGTACCTTGATAATCATAGGTTTCAAAGGATGACCAGGATGCGATATTGGTATTTTGGAGGCTTATGACGCCGCCAGTGGGTTGGTTGCTGACGGTACTCAATTTCTTGCCCATCGGATTGATTCCGAGCGAACTGGTCGTTCCTATACTAACGTTGCCGTTGGAGAGGTTGCCGTAGATGGCGTTGCCGATGTTGAGGAAACTGCTTGTGGACGCCGCCGGGGCGTCGGCGTTGTAGCCGATGATGATATTGTCCGAACCGGTGGTTAAAGAGTCGCCCGCCTGCCAGCCCAGCAGGATGTTCCGGCTGCCGGTTGAAAGGCCGTAGCCGCTTCTGTAGCCCGCCAGGGTGTTGCCGCTATAAGACTGACCGCTTGTGCCATAGCCGGCATTGTCGCCGATTGCCGTGTTTGAACTGCCGGCTTGGTTGTAAAAACCGGCATTGTAACCCACGAAATTATTATTGCCGCCGGTGGTGTTGTAATTGCCCGCGTTTGCGCCCAGGAAATTGTTATAGCTGCCGCCGGTGTTGGACCAGCCGGCTGAACCGCCCAGGAAATTATTGTACACGCCGGCGGCGTTATTCTGGCCCGCCACGGAGCCGATGAAATTATTATTATGGCCGGTAAGATTGGAATAGCCGGCGGCGTTTCCCAGGAAATTGTTGTCGTGGCCGGTGGTGTTGGTATAACCGGTCTGGTAACCGAAAAGGTTGTTGTTGCCGCCGGTAGTGTTGGACCAGCCGGCCTTGTAGCCCATAAAATTGTTGTAAGTCCCGCTGTTTACATTGCCCGCCTGAACGCCTATGGCGGATGAGTAGTTGCCTGTGTCCACATAAATAAGCCCCGCCGCTTCAAAAGCGCTGCGCGGATTAGCCGTGCCGATGCCCACCCTGCCGGAAGCGGTCCATATCCCGGAACCGGGAAAATTAGCGGTGGAGGCAAATGTCTGCGCCCCGCTCCAGGTAACGTCCGCCGTCTGGCCGGCCGCCAGGCCGGGAGTGGGATAGGTTCCGGTCAAAACCCCGCCCGCCGCGCCGCTCGGCGACGCTCCCGTTGCCGTGCCGGTGATGTTTATACCATAAGTTCCCGGCTGGACCGCGGCCGGATAAACGCCGTTCACCGCTATGAAGGAAGCGATAACCGTGCCCGGCAGGCTCCCGGCCAGCACACCCGCCGCAGGCAGGTCCACGCCGCCGGCGAAGGTTCCTGCCGTCACGTTGCCCGCCGCGACGCTGCCCGCGACCGCGCCGGTGACCTTGAAGCCGGACACGCTGACGATTGAGGCGTCCTGCACCGCGTTGACGGCGATTGACGACGCGATTACCGCGCCCGGCAGGCTTCCGGCCGCTATATTGGCAGCGGTCAGACCGGTCAGATTGGCGCCGCTTATGGCGGGCAGGGAAGCTATTGAAGGGTTTGGATAGGTTCCGCTTAGATTACCGCCCGCCGCGCCGGTGGGCGATGCTCCCGATGCTGTGCCGGTTATGCTTATGGGCCAGGTACCAACGGCGTTGGCGCCGCCGGTGGAAACAAAAGCCGAGGAATCCATTCCGTCAAGCCTTTCAGCATTGAAAGCGTATCCAGCCCCCGCTAAGGGCTGCCTGGGCGACATTACTTCGCCTTCCACCGCTATTTCAATGTAATAATCGCCGTCAAACGGGAGGCCGTTTAATGAGTTTACATTTCCCAAAGCGACGCTGAACAGGCCGCTGCTGATTACAACCGCATTATAGCTTTCTTCCCATTTTTTCAGGCCTCCGGTAGAGGCGTCGTAGATTCTAAAAGTGATATTCCGGCTGCCCGTGACGGCTCTGCCGGTGGAATCGGTAAGCCTGCCCTGGTAATTGAGCGTGCGGGTAGGCGCTGCATCAGCGGAATTAAATATCACCGACACCATTAAAAATCCCAATGCTACAGCCAATAATTTTGATTTGTGCATAATCTTTTCGCTCTCCCAAACAGGATTCTCCGGCAAAAAATCACTTCTTGGTCTAAAGCTGTAGCGGCGGACGTCAGTCTGCCAAGAGGGCGACTTACGTCGCCCGCTACAAGCCTGTGGCAGTGCCGCATCGAACGCTATGCATATCAAGCGGCTAATTTTCAAACAAAATGGACTTTTTACGGGAGAATCAAGGATTGGCTCCAGCTTTGGATCCAAAAGGACAAGCCGGGTTTTGGAGTACCCGGAATTTTTATAGCAGGATTTATTTTCTAATAGGAGGGTTCTGTCTGTCTGTCTGTCTGTCTGTCTGTCTGTCTGTCTGTCTGTTCATACCTTAGTATTATAGGCACAATAATGCGCTATTGTCAATGTAACTTTTGATATATGAGATTCGATGAAGAAAACCCCGTGCCGGGTAGGATAAAATGTTGTCGGACAACATTTTATTTAACTCTATAATACATCAGGGTAAGCCCACCCGCAACCGTCCATTGTTCTCTTCTTAAATAATTATTTTTTCGCAAGATTTGAAGATTTTTTCAGCAATTTTAATCGCCTCGTCCGCATGCTCTTTTAAAAAAATTTCCACGGGAATAGCCGGTTCAGGCACAGCATCGGGATAACGAGTGGAAAGATAATAATGGTCTAATTTTGTCCCTTGTCCAATAATCTCCAGCAATTTTGGATGTTTTTTTGAAACCTCTTTTATAAGTTCTCTTATGGAATGAATATTGACAAACCTTGCTCCGTCAAAATATAGCGCCGCTTTTAACGCCTTTTGAGAAGCCTGCTCCGCTAAAAAGCATGTTAAATTGTAATATTTTTGCCGATAATTTCCTTTTGCCTGGCAAAGCGTGTAATCCGCTTCTTTAATCCAGCGATTTGCGTTCTGTTTAGAATCTTTCATATAAAACCTTTGAGTTTTTTAAAGCGCTTATAATAAATGGATTTCTATGCTTCCTCATTCTTTTAAATTCTTCAGGAGTATAAACGAAACAATCAGCATCTGGAGGTAAAATTTTCAACAAAACAGGGTCAACAAGCCGGCTCACAAAATTCATATCGGTTTTTTTGACAATGATTAAATCCAAATCGCTGTATTTATCCAAATTGCCCTTAACCTGAGAACCAAATATAATGACTTTTTCGGGAACGTACTTTCTCACGATTCTTTTGGTTAAACCGTCAAGGTTTATTTTCGCGTTCACAAAGGTATCTTAAAACACATTGGACACTGTTGTCAACATATTCGGGCGGGATTTCGGGTGACGCCCACGATACGGGAAGGTTGATTCTCCCGTAAAAAGTCCGTTTTGCGCGAAAACCTTGTTGGCAGCCGTCCGCCTAAGGCGGACGGCTGCCATTTGGGACTTTTTACGAATGAATCAAACTATGCGTTTGGTTTTCAGGGCGGACAGTTCTTCGGGGGTGATGCCGAGTTCCTTGAGGATTTCGGCCGTGTGGGCCGAAAGGCGCGGGGGCGGGGCGTTGAGCTCCGCCGGGGTGTCGGAAAACTGAGCCGACAGCCCGAAGAGCCTGAGCGGGCCGATGCCGTCCGCTGTTATTTCCTTAAGAATGCCGCGGTGCTTTATCTGCGGCTGCTCCAGCGCGGCCGCGAGATCCAGTATCTTGCCGCTCGGCACGTCTCTGGCGTTGAGCAGGTCCACCCACTCGGCGGTCGGCCGTTCGGCAAGCTTCTTTTCCAGGATGGGTGTCAGGAGCTTTCGGTTCTCCTTGCGGACGTCGCGCTTCTTGAAGCGCTCGTCCTTCTTCAGCTCCGGCACGCCCAGCGCGTCGCAGACGGATTCCCACTGTTCCTGCTTGTTCGCCGCGATGTTTATATAGCCGTCTTTTGTCTTGAAAACGCCTGAGGGCGCGGCCGTGAAATTGTCGTTTCCCATCGGCACGGGCGGCTGGCCGCCGATAAGGAGATTGGCCGCCACCCAGCCCATCAGCGGCATGATGGAATCCAGCATCGCTATATCTATGAACTGGCCCTTACCCGTCCGCTCGCGGTTATACAGCGCGGCCATAATGGCAAAGGCGGCGTTAAGCCCCCCCACGGTGTCGCAGGCCGGGAAGCCGGCGCGGAGAGGATGGAGGCGCTCGTCGCCGTTTACGTCCATTACCCCGCTTAAACCCTGGATTATCTGGTCGTAAGCGGGCTTGAGAGCGTCCGGGCCGGTCTGGCCGAAGCCGGAGATGGCGCAATAAACCAGCCCCGGGTTTATTTCAGCGAGCGTTTTGTAGCCGAGACCCAGCCGGTTCATTACGTCGGGCCGGAAATTCTCCGCCAGCACGTCGGCGGTCTTCACCAGTTTCAGGAAAATTTCCCTGCCTTCCGGGGTTTTTGTGTTGAGCGTTATGGATTTTTTGTTTGCGTTCTGGGCCAGGAAGCTCGTGCCCATCAGTTGTTCGTTCAGGGCGGACATATTGCCCAATTTGCGCGCCAAATCCCCGTCTTTTGGATTTTCAACCTTGATGACTTCGGCTCCGAGAAGGGCCAGGTGCAGCGTGGCAAAAGGCCCCGCCAGCACATTGGTCAGGTCAAGCACCCGCACGCCGGAAAGGATCTGGTTGCTCATAAAAAAAGGCCAGGGTATAGGGTAGAGGGTTTAGGGTATAAGGAGATATTCATTCTCATCTCTCTACTCTCTAACCTATACCCTGATTTGCCCGGTCTTGTACACAAAACCCGGCATGTCGCGGCCGAAATGCGCGGCCACGTCGCGGGCTACTCCGATAAGGCATTCAAGGTCCGCGTCTTTGCGCAGGCCTTCAAGCTGCAGGGCGTGGACGAAGTCCTCTGTAGCCACGTTGCCGGCCGCTACCTTCGTGAAAGGACAGCCGCCGAGACCCGCGAAGGAGGTTTCAAACGACGCGACTCCGGCCCGCATGGCTGCGAATATGTTCGCCATACCCAGTCCGTAAGTGTTATGGAAGTGGCAGGCGCATTCTATCGCGGGGTCCAACCGGAAGACTGCGCCGAAAAGGCGCTCCACCTGGGCCGGGTGGGCGTGCCCCGCGGTGTCGGCGAGGCTGATATTGCGCAGGCCGGCTTGGAGATAAGCGCGCACCATGTTGAGCACGCGTTCCTCCGGGACGGGGCCTTCAAAACCGCAGCCGAACGCGGACTGGACGGAAACCTGCACTTTTTTGCCGGCGGCCGCAGCCGCTTTGGCCGCGCCGATGATTCTCTGCGCGGCCTCAGCGGTTCCCATGCCGGTGTTCTTGCGGCTGTGGGTTTCGCTTGCGGAAGCGCCCAGGCAGAACAGCTCAACACCGCAAGCTAAGCCCCGTTCAAGACCTTTTTCATTCAGGGCCAGCCCGGACAGCACGGCCGGCGATTTTTTGTCCGCCGTAAGCCGGCGGAAGAGTTCGTCGGTGTCCGCCATCTGGGGGACTTTCTCCGGGTGGACGAAGGCTCCGACCTGGATGAGGTCCGCTCCGGACCCCAGCAAAGTCCGGCACCAGGCCTCCTTCTTCTCCGTGGGGACGACCGCTTTCTCCATCTGCAGGCCGTCCCGGAGGCCCACTTCATGCAGAATAATGCGTGGAGTCGTATTCATCGGTATACCTTGATACTATAGTAGCGGCGGATGTGAATCCGCGAAATTGGGGCGATTTACATCGCCCGCTACAAATAAAATGTTGAAGCAACATTTTATTCCACTTACCCCAAGGTTTCCCCGCGACTTGGGGGCGGGGAATGGTAAAAATTTTTGCCGCAAAAATTTTTATTCATCAGAGTCCGCCGACCTCTGTACGCTGTCCTCTGTTTTACGCCTTGGAGGCCACCGTGCACTTTTCCGCCACCGCGCGCGCCAGCTCAAGAGTGGTGGAGGAGCCGCCCATATCGTAGGTGCGCGCTTTCCCCTCCGCTATCACCGAAGCTACCGCGTCCTCTATCGCCTTCGCCCTGGCGTTCTCGCCGAGCCAGTCAAGCATCATTTTGGCCGCCAGGATCGTGGCGATAGGGTTCACTTTATATTGCCCCGCGTACTTGGGCGCTGAGCCGTGAGAGGGTTCAAACACCGCCAGTTTCTCGCCGATATTGGCCGAGCAGCCGAAGCCCAGCCCGCCCACCATCTGCGCGCTCAGGTCGGAGATGATATCGCCGTAGAGGTTCGGCGCCACCAGCACGTCGTAATTGAACGGGTTCTTCAGCAGCCACATCGTCATAGCGTCAATATTGGCGTCGTCCATCGTGATCCCGGGGAAGTCCTTTGCCACGGTTTTCGCCGTTTCGAAGAAGAGGCCGTCGGTGGCGCGCACTACGTTCGCCTTATGAATGACCGTAACCTTCTTACGGCCGAACTTGCGCGCGAACTCAAAAGCGGCCCGGACGATGCGTTCGGAACCTTTCTTCGTGTTTATCTTGCAGGAGATCGCATAGTCGTCGCTTTTCAGGCCCTTGAAAGTCTTGAACGGGGGCGAGAGTTCGCTAAGCGTGTCGCGCAGCTTGTCCGGCACGGTGTTAAATTCCACGCCGGCGTAGAGATCTTCGGTGTTCTCGCGGAACACCACTATGTCTATGCCTTCTTTGTAATTGAGCGGGTTCTTAGGGTAAGCCTTGCAGGGCCGCAGGCAGATGTAGAGGTCAAAGAGCTGGCGCATGCGCACTATCGGCGAGCGGTAAACCAGGCCCTGGCCCTGGAGCTCCGGTACAAGCTCTTTCTCGGCCGCTTTGACCGGCTTGGAAGTGATCGCGCCGAACATCGCGGCGTCCACGCTTTTGAGCAGGTCCACTGTGCGGTCCGGGAAAGCGTCCCCTTCTCTGCGCCAGAACTCCCAGCCGATGTCGCCGTGAATATACTCGGCGTTCAATTCCACGCGGTCAAGGACTATCTTCGCCGCTTCCATGACGTCGTTGCCGATGCCGTCGCCCGGCAGCCACGCTATCCTGTATTTTTCACACATATTGAAACCTCCGTTCGGATTAATCCTCTTCCAGCTTTTCCGGCATGACGAGCTTTTCGTTCTGTTTCAATATCGCGGCCGGAACCGGTCTTTCCAGCTTTGTCTGGATCATGTCTTCCAGGTATTTTTTTACTGTCGTGTCCCAGTACTTTTTGGTCACGTAAAACACCTTGGCGCCGCCGAGTTCATGCTGAACGTCCGGCCACGGGTAAGAAGGCTGGGCCATTCCGATGCCCCATCTTTTCAGGCCGTTATAGCTTTCATAGGTGGCCCAAAATTCGTTCTGTTTCAAAGTTTCGAAGCAATACTCGCATTTGGCGTAATACATGATGGCGCCCGCCCGCAAGCCCCGCTTAAAGGCCAGGCTGTGAAGGCTTATGTTGATATCCTCGTTCATCAGCCGGCCGTTGCAGAACGCGACCACGTGCCCGTTGACCAGCCCGATCATCTGATAGGGGTCCTTTAAACGATTTCTTACCCAGCCCAGGAGCTCGGCATAGACCCTAGCTCCGACGATGTCGTAGAAATCATGGTCTACCTCCATCAGTTT
Organism: Elusimicrobiota bacterium; assembly: GCA_016208085.1. Lineage (GTDB taxonomy): Bacteria > Elusimicrobiota > Elusimicrobia > Elusimicrobiales > UBA9959 > JAHJSU01. The sequence continues at coordinate 32,958 of JACQYT010000093.1, forward strand.
CTTCATGTAGTCAAGAAGCAGGGGGGTCTCTTCCTTTTTTAAAGGACGGATCAGCATCGTTTCTCCGCTCTTCAGCTTTACCATGGCCGGCTCAAACGGCGGGATTTTCATCGCCGGCGGCGACAACAACGGCTCAAGTTCGTTGACATTGAAAGTAACTGTTTCCTGCGAAACTTTTTCCGGCGGCGCTTTTTTCATTTATTTTCCTCCGTAATAGAATAATTCAGAGTCAGTTTTAGTATAGCTAAAAAGCGCCTGTTTTTCAAGCAGACGAATTTGTTATACTTTTGACTGACGCGGCGGCATGAAACTGCGCCCTCATTCTGGTCCGATGCCGTAATTCAGGAGTTTCTATATGCACGAAACGCCGATGGTTGTCAAAGCGCACTTTGCGTTTTTGCTGTGCTGCCTGGTATTCGCGCGGCCCGCGCGCGCGCAGTTCTATGTTAATAATTTCCAATCGGCTCCCCAGCCGGAAAAACTCGTTAATTTCTGCTCCCAGGGAAAATTGCTCGTCTTCACCGGCAGTTGTTCCCTGCCCAAAAACTCCAGGATCAAAGATTCCATCTCCGAAAAAGCCTGCGCCGATGTCCGCGCGATCCTCGCTTCAAGGCTGCCGGTCCTCTATCCGTACGCCCGGGTCCTTGATTACCGGAATCTTACCGGCGCCGCTTTCGCCGAGAGGCTGGCGCAGCCCGAAGTCCTGGGCGTATTGGGTTTTTTTCTGATCGGCGAAGGAGACGTTCAGGGCGGCTTTATCACCGGTCCTGCTAAGGACCGGGTTTATCCGGCTGCTGAGCTCTGCACCTCCAAATATGACCTGTTCGGCGGTTTCATCTCGCACAGTAAGTACTCCCCTTCGGTCCCGGCGCCCAGGAGCCTGCGCGGCCTGGTAATTTCAAAGACGGAACTGGTTTACAACTCCGCCGGAGCCGTTTCCGATTCCTGGCCGCGCGTCTGCAAACCCATGATAAGCCTTGTTTACCCGACGCGCACGTTTGCGGGCAGGATGAAAAACGACGCTCTGAAGCTGGTGGCGGAGCTTGAGGAGCAAAAGAAGAAACAGGTGCTGAAAGTGCTGGAAAATATCTGCAAAATGTGCGACACCTATGTCCGGATCGGCCATGAGCTGGCCAAACTGTGCCCCCCGAATGCCGACGTCTGCACGGTAAAAAGGATACCGCCCGGCGAGGCAAAACTTGTCCTGGATAATTACTGCGCCGCCATCCCGGCCGGCATGCCACCGGAGGGGGACGAGGGGGACGTTCTTAGATAATTAGTTTTCGGAATATCCCTCAAAAACTCAAAAGACGGCGCGGAGAGCATATATTGAATTCGTAGTGGAAGGCATAGGGAAAGTAAAGCCCGGCGGTTGCGGCGTGCGCGGATGCGCGCAGATTGAGGCTGGCGCGGAAAACTAATTAACTAAGAGCGTCCCCTTCTGTCTTTCAGATACATGCTGCCGGTGCGGTTCTTAAGGCTTTTTAGATGCCTTTTTATCTCGCCGGCTAGATCCACGATCTTGGCGTAGTGATCCAGCGACCGTTTTTCGTTCGTGGCTATGGCTATGCTGAGCGTCATAAGCGGGAATTCCCGTGTCGCCCCGGTACGGTCCCTGGAGGTTATAAATCCGCGCGCGCGGTCGGCCTCGCTGTAAAAACCGGGGGCCAGCGCATCGAACCCCGCTGCTATAGCCCGGGCCAGCTCCTCCGCCCTACGGGGATTTGCCAGCACCGCAAAGTCATCCCCGCCTATATGCCCCACAAACATGTTCTCGGCGGTAAAATCATCTTCCAGGTCAGTCAGCAAACCGGCGGCGCATTTTATGGCGTTATCGCCGTTCAGGTAGCCGTAGGCGTCGTTGTAGGCCTTGAAGTTGTCTATGTCAATGTAAAAAAATGCCAGCGGGCCTCCCGCTTTTATGCGCCGGGCCGCCTCCTCCTCTATGGACGGGCCGCCCGGCAGGAAGGTAAGCGGGTTTGCGCCGAGCATGCGGCAGGTCCGCCGGACGGCGGCTTCCACCCTTGAAACCAGGTCCTGTGGATTGAAGGGCTTGGAAATAAAATCATCGGCCCCGAGGCCGAATTCAAGGGCCTGTTCCTGCGGCGCGCCGTCGCCGCTGAGTATTATAACCGGTAGCATGGCCAGCCGCGGGTTGCCGCGGATGCGCGACAGCAGTTCACGCCCGCCCAGGCGCGGCATATTAAGGTCAAGCAACAGCACATCCGGCGGCTTTAAGCCGATGCTTTCAAGGGCGGCCACGCCGTCCTCCGCCGCTTCCACCCGCCACTCCGTGCCCGCGAACACGCGGCTTATTATGCGGTGAAAAGTCTTGTCGTCATCCGCCACCAGAAGAGTCTTGTTCATAATTCTTTACCGCCTTTTAACCAGAGCCTACCCGCTTTAACTTTTTTGCAATGTTTTAATTTCATTCCTTTATCCTTTAGCCTTAATCCTTTATCCTTTCTTAATACAGCCCGCATTCGTCCGAGACCCGCTTTTCCATTTCCATCAGGTCCAGGACCGCCGATATTTTCTCCGGATTGTGGGGCGCGGACGCTCCGTCCTTAAAATAAGCGGTAAGCAGTTTATAAAACCTTGCTTTCACTCCGGAATCGGCTATTTCGCTGCCGGGGTTTTTTGTCAGGCCGGCCAGATTAAAGCCGGGAGTTTTCATTTTAACCGCCCAGTACCGGGCCTTCGCGTCCACAAGCCCGGCGTTCAATTTCGCAAGCAGGCTTTTGCGGTCCGGGCAGGATTGGTTTTTGTGATCCGACACCGCGTCCCGGAAAAAATCGCGCGCGGCGGCAGGGACGGGTTTATTCCATTGCGCGGGCATATCCGGGAACGGCGCATCGAACGGCTCCATGCCGGCGAAACTGCCGTCAAACAAATCGTCCGGCAGGCGTTCGGCTTCGGTCTCTGCCGCCAGCAGCACGCGGCCGGTTTTCAGCTCAATGAGCCTGGCCAGCACCTTAAGTTTCTCCCCGTCCGGGAAAACCGACCCCGTAACGACGGCGTCCAGCGAGAGCATGTTCTTTAAGATCCCGGCCTCGCCGGCCAGGCCGCCCGCGGCCGAGGAAAGCCGGGTTTCTTTCAGGACCCGCGCAAGCAAGGCTCGTTCTATCAGCGCGGTTTTTTTTGAGCCGGCGAGGTAGAGTCCTATTTTTTCCGCGGCGTATTCAGTATCGCTTTTGCCCGCTCCGCCCCTGGCGGAAAATTCCAGCACGGCTATTTTTTTCACCGCGTTGGTTTCCGCGCTCCTGAGGAGCCGCGCTGAAAGTTCTTTATAACCCGCTGCGCCGGCAGCCGCCGGGGAGGAGGCAAGCGCGCAGGCGGCCGCCAGCCCCGCGATAAGTTTTAATCCCCTGGGTTCCATAAAATTTCCTCCGGCATCTATAGCATACCGGGCCAGGTTAATGGAAACTTCCGGCCGGGCTCAGATTTTTCTCAAATATATGCGACGGGGAAAGAGGAAAGCGGTCGTTTATCAGTCGGTTGCTGCGGGAAGGAAAATCATAAATTCACTGCCGAGGCCGGGTTCGCTTTTAACCTCCACCCAGCCGTTATGCTGTTTAACCACGCCGTAAACCATTGATAGCCCGAGCCCCGTTCCTAGGCCTTTTTTCCTGGTTGAAAACAGGGGCTCAAAGAGATGTTCAAAAACTTCCGGGGTTATCCCGGAACCGCTGTCCTGGACGGCGATCCTGATAAACAGCGGCCCGGCTGCATGCGGAGTAGGCGGGTTTACGGCGGCGCTCTCAGGCCGCAGGGCAAAGGAGCTTATGGCGGCCGTTCCGCCGCCCGGCATGGCCTCGCGCGCGTTAAGGAGCAGGTTTGCCAGCGCCTGCTCCAGTTGAGCGGCGTCTGTCATCACGGCGGGCAATCCGGGCGCAAGCCGCGTTTCAATCTTAAAACCGCCGCCCGGCGACAGTTCAGCTCTTTTCAGCGTATTCGCTATTATATCGTTGACGCCGCAGGGCGTCTTATGCAGCATCTGTTTGCCGCCGAAAACGAGAAGCTGTTTCGCAAGGGCGGCGGCTTTGGCCACTGATGCGCGTATTTCCCGCAAATCCTGCGCTAAGGGAGCATTTTCCTTAACGCCGTTCATAGCCAGCGTGGCATAGCCCTCTATGGCTCCCAGGATATTATTGAAGTCGTGGGCCGCCTTGCAGGACAGCCTGCCCAGGGCCTCCATTTTTTTCCTTTCCGGCAGATAATTGATTTTTTTTTGCGTTTGTCCGGCCATATTACTAAAAATTTTTGCCGCAAAAATTTTTGCTATGCCCCGACCTGAAGAAAGGATAAAGGATTAGGGATAAAGGCTAAAGGGTGGAACTGTCTTGTTTGTTTTTATTTGTCTTTTCCCTTATCCTTTAGCCTTCATCCTTTAGCCTTCATCCTTTAGCCTTCATCCTTTAGCCTTGTTTTCAGACGGGGTAACCTTGGGGCAAAAATGCAGCGGCGGATGTAAATCCGCGTCCGCTGAAGGGCGATTCACATCGCCCGCTACAATTAACGGCACTGGCATAGCCTTGAGGGAGAAAGAAATTTCTCCCTCATCCTGTTGGATAGGAGTTGAATTGTGTCGCTTCGCTCCACTCCGGCAAGGTGTTGAAGAAAACCCCGTGCCGGGTACGATAAAATGTTGTCGGACAACATTTTATTCAAATTTATACCCGTGGCCGGTTACGCTCACCAGCCGGGCGGCAAGCCTGGGTCCCAGTTTTTTCCGCAGGGAGGAAACATGGGTTTCAACCGTATGGGGGTTGTCGTAGGTGGCCATGTCGTAGCCCCAGACCGTTTCCAGCATATAAGGCACCCCGAGTATCCGCCCCTTTTTTTCCAGCATCAGGGTAAGCAGGTCAAACTCTTTGCGGGTTAGGGCCACCGGCTTGCCGCCCAGTTTCATGGTGCGGGCGGCGGGGTCAAGCTCAAGTCCCTGCTCCCGTATCTTGCGGGCTATGGGGCCGGAATTGGCCGAGTAGCGCCGCAGCACGGCGTTAATCTTGGCCGTCAGCACGGAGAAAGGGAAAGGCTTGGTGAGGTAGTCGTCGGCGCCTTTGTCGTAGCCGAAGACGATGTCCGCCTCTTCCATTTTGGCCCCGGAGATTATTATGACCGGGATAGCGGCGGTTTCGGCGGAGCATTTTATGGCCTTGCACAGGCCGAAGCCGTCAAGCCCCGGCAGTTCCACGTCCGCCACGACCAGGTCCGGCTTTGAATCTCGCGCGAACATGAACGCCTCGGAACCGTTGTCGGTAAAAATAACGGCGAATCCGCGATTCTCAAGATACCGCCGCATAACATCCAGCATCTTGCGGTCGTCTTCCACTAATAATATTTTCTTCATTCCTATCCTTTCCCCTTTGGCTGTTTCCCCTGCGTCCTTTAGCCCTTAGCCTTTAGCCTTTCCCCTTTGGCTGTTTCCCCTGCGTCCTTTAGCCCTTAGCCTTCATCCTTTCCCCTTTGGCTGTTTCCCCTGCGTCCTTTAGCCCTTAGCCTTCATCCTTTAGCCTTTCCCTATGCCTTTGCCCGGTCGGCGGGGCCGTCCAGGACCTCGCGCAGTTTCAGCAGGACTGCGTCCACCGTGAACGGCTTGTATATAAAGGAGATTCCCCGTTCAAGCACGCCGTGTTTAATAATGGCGTCGCCCGCATAGCCGGACATATAGAGCGTCCTGCCAATCATTTTTCTGCGCGCCAGCTCACGCGCCAGTTCCCTGCCGCTCATGCCCGGCATCACCACATCCGTCATAAGCAGGTCCACCGGCTTGCCATGCTCCTCCATAAGTTTGAGCGCCTCCTGCCCGTTAGCGGCGACAAGCACAGTATACCCGCCGGCGCGCAAAACCCGCCCGCCAAGGCGGCGCAGGCTGTCCTCATCTTCAACAAACAGCAGGGTCTCATGCCCTTTTACCGGGGCCGCCGTATCCTTGTCCTTAGTCGCGTCCTGAACCGGAGTTTTCGCAAAAGGCAAGTAAACCAGGAAAGCCGCGCCTTTGCCCGGCGCACTTTCAACCTCTATTTCTCCGCGGCTCTGTTTTACTATGCCGAAAACCATGGATAGCCCGAGCCCCGTACCCTTACCCTGCTCCTTTGTGGTGAAGAACGGCTCAAAAAGGCGGCTCTTCACTTCCTCATTCATGCCGCAGCCGGTGTCGGCTACTCTTAAACACACCAGCGGCCCCATAGTCAGGTCCGGCCGCGCGGCAAAAAATTCTTCCGGCGGGCGGATTATTTCCGTTTCCAGCGTTATGGTTCCGCCGCCGGGCATGGCGTCGCGCGCGTTCAGGGCCAGGTTTATTATAACCTGTTCAATCTGCCCGGAGTCGACGTTGGCCAGGCACGGCTCCGGGTGAAATTTTACCGCCAGTTTCAGGTTTTCGCCTATAATGCGCTTGAGCATCCTGGTCATGGCGCCCAGCAGCCCGTTTATATCCATAACCCGGGGCGACAGTATCTGGCGCCGGCTGAAGGCCAGCAGTTGGCGGGTAAGCGAGGCTGCGCGGTCGGCGGCGGCTAAAATTTCTTTTGCGTCCGTCAACCGCCAATCGCCCGGCCCGGGATCTTTGGCTATAAACTCGGCGTAGCACATTATGCCGGAAAGGATGTTGTTAAAATCATGCGCCACCCCGCCGGCCAGCAGCCCCACCGCTTCCATTTTCTGGGCCTGCCGCAATTGCGCCTCCACTGCCGCGCGTTTTTCCTCGGACCGCCTTACGGTTTCCGCCTGGGCCAGGCTATGCAGCGCGACGGCAGCATCGCCCGCCACATCCAGAAACAGCTCCTGTTCTTCTTTTCCGATCGCGTGGGTAAAGTCAACCGACACCGCCAGGTAGCCCGTGACCTTGCCGTGGTATACCAGGCTCAAACACATGGTTTTATTTCCGGCGCAAAACGAAACCATGGGGCACGGCGCGCACCTGCCTGCCGGGTAATCCATATAATACCCGCTTTCCCGCGCCGCGCCGGCGTTTTGCTTTAATCGGGGGCTTGACAGCCTCACATAGTATATCCCCTCGCTCGCCTTCGCGCCGGCGCAGCAGGGCGGCAATTCTCCCTTGTCCAGGCTTTCAGCCAGCGGCATAAACTTCTCCCCCATGCCGGCTGAGGAGTAAATTCCTATTTTTCCGGCTTCATCCGACATTACTATCATGGCCCCGAGATAGCCGCGCTGTTCAATGAGGAGCTCGCAGATGCTGGTAATCAGTCTGCGCGGTTCCTCTTCACTCGTTATCAACCGGTTAACATTCCGGATGGAGAGCAGGACACGGTTAAGATGCTCTATTTCCCGCTCGGCCGGCCGGCGCGCGGCGCCGTCGTCCGCTGTCGCGCGGCACAGGAGCTGGCTGTCAACGGACGGCCCATGCTGTTTGTCGGTCATAAATATAGGGTAGAGGGTAGAGGGTTTAGGGTAGAGTTGCAGAAATAAGGAACTCCTTACCCTATACCCTGAACCCTATACCCTCTACCCTGTTTTTATCCGCGCGGCCAGGTATTGCGCCAGTTCGGCGAAGCGTTCTTTGTTCCCGTGATAAAAGGGGAGCAATTCCTGGTATTCCTTCACTTTGCCGGCGTCCTTTATTTCAATTATCCGGATATCCGGGGGCAGCCGCTTTTTGATGTTGTGGGCGGCGCCGATAAAAATAATTCCCGTTTGGCCGTCGCCCAAGGTTTCATTTATTTTTTTTGCGATAAAGTCGTCTCTTTTCGTCAACAACCTGCCTTTGACCCATTTATATTTTATGTACGCGGCCAGTTTTTGAAGGGGCGATTTTGCCCGGGTTAAAGCTGCCAGCCTGTCTCTTTCCTGTTTAACAAGCCCGAAATTCTCCGTCTTAATTAAAACAGCGCCCCGTTTAAGAAGCCTTGCGATCAATTCATAATTCCTGCTTCCTGATTTCGCCCCTTCTTCCACTATTTTCGCGCCGAGTTCGCCGTCGGCGGGCATTCCATCCTGATACACCTTTATTCCTGCCGCGTCTATGGCGGTAAAATAATCCGATAATACATCCCAAAACTTTTCAACTGTCGCCTGGTGTTGTCCCCAAACATCCCCGCCTAAAGCGTCAATTCCTCTTTTGGTCACGGCTTTTGCCAAAGAACCGAGGTCGGCGCTTGTGTGTATTATGGGAACATATAAAAGCGTTTTCATTACATGCGCAGGCGCCGTATCAGGAGCTATGCTCATCAAGCGGCCATCAGACGGCCATATCAGACATTATATATCGCCCCCGCGCTGCCGAACGGCAGGCGATAAATGACCTGGGAAATTAAATAATCTTTTTCAAGCAGTTTGTCCAGACGGTGCATGACGCCCATAAAAACAAGGGGCGCTTCGCCTTCCCGCAAGGTGCTTTTAATGCGGTTAAAAATAAATTCATCGCGCGCTTTGAGCAATTCCGCGCTTTTAGCGTGATATTGGGGCATGGCAGCGGCCTGCTCCGCGCCGGGCTCTTTCATTAAAAGGACATTAAGCAGATTATATTCCCGCATAAGCAGCTCAATATCCTCCGTCCCCGCCAGTTTCGCCCCTTTTTTCTGCAGGTCCAGGAGAAGCAGATGATTGCGGCTGCCCTTTTCGGCAAGCTGCGCGGCAATTTTCAGCTCCGTGCCGCAAACCGGCAGGCCGTCCTGATAAATGCGCGTTTGCTCCCAGGGCAACCCGAGCTCTTCAATTCTGGCGGCAATCCCCGACCACATTTCATTTATAGCCGCCCGTCGCTCTTCCATCGGCTGCGGCTCTCTTTCCTTTGCTTCATTGCCGCGGGACATGGCGACCAGCTCGTCAAAATCTTCCCGCACGTGCAAAATGGGCACATAGACAAGCCTGCGCAGTTCCGGCGTCATTTGCGCGTCACCATCTGCCGCCAAAGCAGATCGCCGATTAATTTGATAAATTCCTGGTTTTCAAAAGGCTTGCTTAAATACTCGCTGACAGTCAGGCCGGCCGCCTCCCTGATTGTCCCGGCGCCCCCGTTGGCGGTAAGGATAACTACGCTGACGCCGCTGTCCTGTTCGCGGATCCGGCGCAGCGTTTCAATGCCGTCCATTCCCGGCATACGCAGATCAAGGACAATAATATCAGGGTTTTCCTGTTCGTTCATGCGGACGCCGTCGGCGCCGTTGGCGGCGGAAATTGCCCGGTACCCCGCTGTTTCAAGCAGTTCCGTCATCACCTCCCGCAGATCTCGCTCATCATCAATGACCAGTATTTTTCGCCGCGCAGGTTTGTTTTTCATCGCTTGTTTCTCCTTTTTTACACGGCAGAAGGATTGTAAAAGAGGCGCCTTTGCCGCCTTCGCTTTCCGCCGTCAGGCGGCCGCCGTGTCTTTCCACAATGCCAAGACTGGTCGCCAGTCCGAGTCCGCTGCCTTCGTCTTTCTTCCAGCCGGAGGTAAACGGCTGAAACAATTTTGCCAGCCGTTCCCCGCTTATGCCGATACCCGTATCGTGGATCGTTATATTCACCCGGCTATTATCCGGGTCATCCTTCATGCTGATCCTTAACCTGCCTTTTCCTTCCATAGCCTGGTGCGCATTACGGATAATATTGATGAATACGGAGAGCAGCTCGGCCCTGTTGCCGGTAATTTCCGCGCCGGCCCGTGGCTCTAAGCGCCACTCCACATTAATGGCGCTCATATCATACACACAACCAATATCATTAACGGCCTCCCGGACTAAATCCGACAGATTAATTAACTCGTCTTTCCCGCCGATAGTCCTGCCGTAACCCAGTATACCGCCCAGAATTATCTTACAGCGCAGGGCATTGCGCAATACCGTCTCAAGCTGTGTTTCAAGCGGCGGCTGCTTCGCGTCAAGCCGGCTGAGCATAAAAGAAGTCCTGCTGATAATAACCGCAAGGGGATTGTTAAGCTCATGGGCCACCTCCGCCATAAGCCTTCCCATCACCGCCAGTTTTTCGCAGGTCGCCAGTTTTTCCTCCGCTTTCCTGCGCGCCTGCAGCGATCCCCACTCGCGCAGAGCTCGCACTGCGGCGTGCGGCATATCGGCGAAAGCCCCGGGGGATTTGACGATGTAGTCAAACGCTCCCGCCTTCATGGCCTGCACGGCCCAATTTTCGTCGCCATGACCGGTTATAATCACGATGGGAAAGGGATTGGCGTCCGGCGGCAGGCTGAGCGCTTCCAGGGCGTGGCCGTCCGGAAGATTCAAGTCCAGCAGGGCGATATCAGGCGGTTCGGCGGCGACAAGCTCGCGGTATTCCCGCAAGGTAGAGGCCGCGCGGACCACGGCCTTCGCGCCGGCGGCGCGAAAAGCGCGCCGGACGGCCTCAATGTGAGAGGGCTCGTCATCAACAATAAGGATATTCATAAATTTGCATTTTATACCGTTTCTTAAATCCCCCGCCTTTATCCTTTAGCCTTAATCCTTATATCATTTCTACTTGGCCTTTAGGCCAGGAACCTGTTTGGTTCCGGCCATATAAGCAGAACGCCTCCAGCAGGCTGGAGAGAAGTTTGGGGTCAATGGGTTTTACCAGATAGCTCACGGCGCCGTGGGCATGGGCGATAACCACATCCGATTCCGCCGTGGAAGTGGTAAGCACCATCGCGGGGATCTTTATCAGTTCCGCGTCCTCTTTTATAAGACGCAGAACTTCCAGCCCGTCCACTTTAGGCAGGCGCAAATCCAGCAGGATTATCGCCGGCCTGGGGCTTGTTTTGGGATCCGAGTATTTGCCTTTGTGAAAAAGGTAATCAAGCGCCTCCTGGCCGTCTTTTACATGCGCGATGCTGTTTGCCACGCGGAAATTTTTCAGGCTGCGGCGCACTATTTCCGCGTGAGCCGGGTCGTCCTCCACCAGCAGAATTATTACAGGTTCGTTTTTAGACATATTTATCTCCCATTTTTGTTTTCGCCAGCGTAAAGCGGAAGGTGGTTCCCTTGCCGGGGCCTTCCGATTCCACCCAGATTCTTCCGCCATGCGCTTCAATTATCCTGCGCACAAGCGCAAGACCCATGCCCGTGCCTTCCGTGACGGGGTCCAGCTTCTCAAAAAGCCCGAAAATTTTGGCCTGGTGGCGCGGATCAATGCCTATGCCGTTGTCGCGCACAAAAAACACGGGTTCCGCGCCGGACAGGTCAACCCCCGCCTCTATAAGAGGGTTCGGCTGCTCCCCCATGAATTTGGCCGCGTTATCAAAAAGGTTCTGAAACACTTCCAACAGCCGCTGCCGGTCGCCGGACAGCATAACCTTTTCGCCGGTTATGCGCGTTTTAATCCCGCGCCGGGTTATATGCCCGGCCGCAAGGGCCAGCGCCTCTTCCAATAACGCGCCGAGCGGCGTTTCAACATAAGGGTTCATCTTGTGCCCCACGCGGGAAAGGTCCAGTAATTCTTTGAGCAGGCGGCACATCTTGTCAGCCGCCGTGCGGATGTGGCCTAGGTCACGGGCCACGCCTTCCGCGTCCCGCTCTTTTATGTCCTCCTCCAGGTAGCCCAAGAAGGTCGTAATCGTTACCAGCGGACTTTTCAGGTCATGCGAGACGGCGTAGGAGAAGCGGGTCAATTCGTCGTTGCGCTCGAGCAATTTCCGCTCGCTCTCCTGCAGCGCCTCCTCCGCCCGCGTGCGCTTTATTATCAATAACGCGACAATTCCCGCGACAATCGGAAACATGAGGACACTCGTCGCCGCCTGCTCGACGACCAGCGGTTCTTTTGTAAAACCCAGGACAAGAAAAAAATAAACACAGGCAAGAATGATGGAAAAAACCAGCCCTTTCGTCGTATAATATATACAAGCGATGAAAATAGGAATGTAGAAGAGATCCTGGCAAATGAGAAACCAGCCGGCCGAAGGATAATAGATGCTTATGGCAACAACAATGAGCGTTGTGCCGGCGACCGTGGCAAATGGCGACCAGGCCGCTAGAATGTTTTTTTGAAGAGACTTATTAAGACTCATTCAGCGCTTTCTCCTCATAGAGCTTTCCCGGCTTACCTTGCCTTCATCTTCGCTTCCGGGCGGGCTGATTTTTTCCCGGGCGCCGTATTCTCTTTTTCCAGCCCGGTCTTTTTTGCTTTTGCGGACAGGTAAGAATCCTGCTGCCACCAGTTTATTCCCATCTCCATTGCCTTGTCCACGGAACAGATTACAAGCCGGATTTTAATGGTCAGAAGGTCAATATCCGCGATTTGGATCTTGATATCGCCGGCGATGACAATTCCCTTGTCCAGAACCCGCTCCAGGATATCCGCCAGATTAGTGGCGTTTATGGCGTGTGCCATTTGTTCAGACATGATACCCTCCGCGCCAATCCCCCGGCTTTTATGATTATATCCGCCGTCCTTTTACACGCATTCGCGATAAAACGGCAATTTAAACAATTTAGATTTTTCCCATTATACTCGGGACAGGAAAGAAGCGGATTCACCTCCTCCTTTAACCTTTCGGCAAAGCGCGCTTTTTCCTCCCGCTTCGCCCGGTTGATCTTATCTTTAACGTCCCTGATAACCGCCTCCGCTGTCTGGAATATCGCGCAGTTTATCCCCTTTTTTTCTTTTATCATATCAGGTTCCCCAAGGGCCCCAGATCCAGGTTCAACTCCTCATCCGCTATGCCGAAGACCGCCTGGAGCTCTTTTATTTTCAGTTTCACCGCTTTAAGACTTAACCCCAGTTTCTGCACCTCAACAGAAGAAAGCGTCCCTTTCTTCATCCTTCTGAAAGCTTCTTTTTCCATAAGTTTCCTTATTAATTCCACCAGGGTTAAAACCAGTTTAGCCAGGCCCTGTTCCGCCTTTTTGGGGCTGCCCAGATCAATAAGCCTGGGGATATTTTCCTGGGCCCTTTTTATCTCCCTTTGCAGCCCCTCTATGTATGCCATATCTTCAGGCGTCAGTTTTTGGCCGTCTGATGGCCATAGGCCCTGATACGGCACTGGCATAGCCTTGTCCGTGTCGCCGAACTTCCTGCCGGAGAGTTCTTCCGCTTTGGAAACAGAGGTGAGAATCAGCCTTAGCCCTAAAAAGACAAGGTCTACATCCGCCACCCTAAGCGCCACCTCCCCATTGATAACCGCGCCTGTTTCCAATACCATATCCAGGGCGTCCACCAAGGTCGCATTGCCTGTTTCATCAGTCATAATTAGTACCCCGCGAAATTGTATGCGGGCCAGGGGCCGCTGTACTCAAGGTAAAACCCTTTTTCCCGGATTCTTTTATTTGCCTTTTCGGCTTCTGTCTTAAACTCGGCAACGCTTTCCCCGGGAATTAAATAGGCGGCGTTTAAAACCATGGGCTCGGATTTTCCGGTTAATTCCTTGCCCAGGTTCTTGTTTTTAACGCAGTCAACGGCAATATTTTTAAAAGCCTCAAAGACCCCGAGTGCGAAGCCGGTTAATTCTTCGGCTGTTTCCTTAAGGATAAGCGTTTTCAACTCCTCTTCCATGAAAAAGGCCGCGCCCTCAGGTAAATTCGCCAGCTCTTTCCGTTTTTTCTTTATCAGAGCGCTCTTTTCCTTCACCTCTTCCTCAAAGTTTTTTTGGCCTTTCAAATACACCTTAAGCCCCCATTCCTGCTTCCCCCGGATTTTCTCCAGTTTTTCCGTAATACGCGCATAGTCTTTATCCAGCATGGTTTTAAGGCTTTTTTCCCCGTTAAAGATAATCCCGAAGCGCATGGGAATAAGGCTTAAACGGGTATCGTTTTTTTTTGCTGCGGCCTCTATAACTTTCTCATGAGCAAGGGCTTTTTCTTTAATCCATTTTAAGTCTTCTTGTGACTTATTTTGTATTTCTTCAGAACCGAATTCTTTTAAGGAGACCCTGCTCACCACCGCTTCCAGTTGGCGGTGGACAAGGGGAAAAACCTCCCCGCCGTCAATTCCCTCCGTGGAAATTACAGGCGCGTTGTCTGTTTTTTCCCTTATGCAGTAAAGATATAGGCTTTCCACTTATCTTTCCTCTTGCGCTACCAGCCCCTTCAGCCCGTAGCACTCCACCGTTAAGGCGTTATTTAGCCTGACGACATAAACATTCCTGTCCTGAACCCTGGTGGGAAGGCCGAGGGCTTTTATAAATGAGCTTTCTTCATACACCTCCGCCTCGGCTTCCCAGCTCTCGCCTGCTTTTGAGGCCTTGATCACCTTTACCTCTCTGACGCCGAGTGTTTTCTTTAAAAATTCCGCAACCGCTTTTTTTGCCTTTTCTATATCAGCCATACTATACCTCCTCCTCTTTTGTCTTTCTGATAACGTCCAGGCGCGCCAGAAGCTCCGCTTCCTGTTTGTTATATTCCTTTTCGCTTACCTCATCCATTTCAAACCTGAGCTGTAATCCCATAAGTTTCTCTTTTATAAGCCCTTCGTCGGAAAACTCATGCTGCGTGATCTCATTTAGCTTTTCGCCCACCCAGAGCAGCCCGTTTAACGGGGCCAGCAATATGTCGTC
>JACQYT010000094.1 GCA_016208085.1 Elusimicrobiota bacterium
CGCAGTAAACAACCAAAAGCCAAACTTCCACCTCTTGAAACGCTTGTTTTCTTTCACAGAGGACTGTCGGTGCTTGTCCAGTCGCAAAAGGCGGGGAATCCAAACCGCCGGAAACTGAGGAATCTTAGACCGCCGCGTTCTGAAACTACAGGGTTATTGTAGCGGTGGACGTAAGTCCGCGAAATTAGGGCGATTTACATCGCCCGCTACGTAACGCTTTGTAGTTGCTTGCCCCTGGCAAGCCTAATTTGACGCAGGGGGAATAGAATAGTCCAACAGAGATCATTTTATGAAAGTCAGTTTTGAAGGTAAAGTTCTTGCTGTTAAAGCCAGGATACGGCTTATTCGTTCTTTTGACCAGATTCCCACGCATCAGTATCAGGGCTATATCCTTGTTATGAAAGGGAGGGCGGGGGAGGTTGAACGGGATTTTCGTGTTGCCATCGGTCCGAAGGCACATGAAAAGCATCAGTTTCGCATTGGCGACTTGGTTTCCGGGAAAGGCGTCCCAGTCTCCGACCCCAATACGGAGTGGGGGGAATTCTACAAGATCAGCGGCCTGAAGCTTCTGGAAAGGGGTTCCGGCCCGGATAATGCCCCGCCAGGCCCGGAAGGGGGGATTGCGCCTGCGCTTGAGGTCTACAGGGCAAACAGCCACCGCCGGCTGGACCGGCAGACCTGGGAAAAGCAATGCTTCGCCTGCCCCTGGGGCCTTGATATGGTGACAGAAATCATTATTGACCAATGGAACTCATGGAAGAAGAAATGGCGCTTTGAAACCCACTGTTACGGCCCCAAGGATTGCCCCAAGTACAACCCCGGGAAGCCCTACAGAGTCCCCGGCAGGGCCGCCGGCATGGTTTATGTGGATGATGATGTGGAGCGTGCTGCCGGCCAGGGGGATTCGGAGCATGATTAATGAATCCTATTTCTGTTTTTGAATAATGAGGATAGTATGTTTGCTGGAATCGACGCCTGCCGCGGTGGTTGGATTGTAGTCCTCGCAAAAGGGGCATGTCCGCTTGTTTTAACCGGTACTGATGTCTGCGAAACTTTCTCCGAGGCCGCCAAGTTCGCGGCATCTGCCTCAACCATTGCAGTGGACATTCCAATTGGCCTGATGGATAGGGATTTCCGCGAGGTGGATGAGCGCGCCCGAAAGCTCATGGGGCGCAGATTTATGTGCGTGTTCCGGGCTCCGCCCAGACCGGTTTTGAGCGCCAAGTCATACGAAGAGGCCAAACGCCGCTACCGTGACCTATGCGGGCAGGGAATGACAAAGCAGGCTTTCGGAATCATGCCTAAAATCGCCGAGGTTGATAAGTACCTTAGGACGAACCCGTGCCAAAGGGAGAAAATTTTTGAGGTCCACCCAGAGCTTTGCTTCCGTGCCCTTAACGGTGGCCAACCAGTATTGAGTAAAAAGAAGACTGAGGAGGGAATACAAGATCGTTATCAGCTCCTGAAGCGAACCATCCAGAATCCCCAGACTTGCGCGAAGAAAGTTCTTGATGAGCACTTACGACGCGAAGTAAAAGAGGATGATGTGATTGACGCGTTAGCCGCCTGCGTGACTGCCGCAATTTGGGTGTCGGAGGGAAATATTCCGTGGGTAAATCCGCCTCGTGACTCGATCGGATTGCCCATGCAAATGCGAAATCCACCTACAACAATAAGTTGATTCTAACCCGCTGTATCCCACCTTGCTTTTCCCCGCTCACAAGATGAAAAATGCCTGACGACATCACGCTGTTGCTACGAGTCTGTACAATATACCACTGGGAAATACTCCAGGGCGCTCTGGTCATGTTTATTAAGCGTTCCCTCTTTCTGAAAGCATGGCATTTTCAGTGTCCTAGGTGGTTGTTTATCCCCCTTGACATTGTATACTTTTTAGTGTATACTTTAAGCATGACACAAACCATCAATCTCAAGGAGCTTCGGCCGCAGTTGCCGCGGGTAATGCAGGCGGTCGACCAGCGCCTGGATCGCTTCATCGTGACCAGGAGAGGTTACCCGCTTGCCGTTATCATGAGCCCCGATGATTACCAGGGTCTCCTCGATACCCTGGATCTCCTGGAGGATAAGGCGGGACTGGCCAGACTCAAGAGGGCCAAGAGAGAAATCAGGACCGGAAAGACCAGGCCTATCGATGAGATTCGCCGATCCCTTACGCGTGTATAGCATCGAGCTTTCGCGGACTGCTGAATCCGTCTATCGTTGGCTTTTCAAGCATGATCGAAAACTCTTCGCCAGGATTGACGCGGCGCTCGAATTCCTTAAGCAGGATCCCTTTCAAGGCAAGCCCCTCAAGGGGCATTTCCAGGGGGACCGTTCCTACCGGGTCGGGTCCCACCGGATCATCTATACCATCGTCCGACAACGGCTGCTGGTTTACATTCTGGACATCGGTCACCGCCGCGAGGTGTATCGCTGAGAGCAGAAGAGGGTTTTTCAGCGTAATTATTTGTGGGGGATAGGGGGCGCTGATGACTTTATGACTATTTTTTACTGCGGAGGGAAATTGTCGGCAATTGGTCATCAAGTCATCAGCGTCACCCTGATAATATGAAATACTGGTTCTATCTCATTGCCATTCTTTATGCCTTGAGCCCCATTGATCTGGTACCGGAATGGTTCGCCGGGCATTTGCGTTTTGGCCTTATTGACGATATCGTCGTCATAGGAGCCTTGTACTGGTATTTCATCTATCGGCCGGCCAGGCTGAGTGCGTGCCGCCGGACATCCGATGATAGCGGAGGGCGGGGGCAAAGGGAGGAGGAGTCCCGGGAAAACGGCCAAAGATCTCAAGAAATGGATCCATATGAGGTATTGGGCGTTGCCAAAGGTGCCTCGCTCGATGAGATCAAGCACGCCTACCGGGAGCTGGCCAACAAATACCATCCGGACAAGGTCAGCCATTTAGGCGACGAGTTTAAGGAGATCGCGAATAAGAGATTTAAGGAGATATGGGGGGCGTATCAGGAATTGACGCAGAAATAATACGGGAACCGCCGCCTGAAGTTTTGAAAATGGGGTCAGCCACGATTTATGATATGGTGAAGATAAGGGAATGCCGCTTCAAGTCTTCATGATTGGCCGCTTGATGCGCATAGCGCCTGATGCAGCACCTGTTTTTTTGAATTGTGCTTCGCACCGCCATAGGCTTGAAAATCAGGAATTCGGGAAAGCCGGGCGGGAAGAAGGTTGCCGGCAAGTTGGCGGCACCCCTTTCGGGGGATTGGCCGTCTGAGGCACACAGTGCTTGATACGGCACCTGCGCAGGTATTGGAGAAGCCGGCCGGGCGGAAACTCCACGCGTTGCCAATGGCCGCTGTCCCCATTTTTTAATGTAGCGGGCGCATTGCTATGCGCCTTGTAGCGGCGGGATTGCCATCCCACTGTTTGTCGCATGGCAATGCGACCGCTACACAGCATGGTTACTACTGTCTGAATCGCAACAGGTTCCGTCCGTATTTTTTAAGGTGATTTCCGCTCGAGTCCATATTATTTCTTCGGATAAATGTAAGCGGCGGCCCGGTGATGCGCCGGGTTATACTTGTGGGTCATGGAACGCCCCCTTTTTCTGGGCCGATGGGGCTGGTAGTTTGGCTCATCTGCTTCTGCTGTTTGTGTGCCTGCTTCTTCTGCTCATGCTCTCGCCACATCTGCTCGATGGGTTTGACGGATTCGGGCCGGCGCTTGCCGAACCGCTTCTCATAGTGGTGGCGCAGACGGCAGGGCGGAACGGTGAATGGAATCCGCACCTGCACATAATAATGACCTCAGGAGGGCTGACTAAAGGGAAAGATCCGCGGTGGCGGGAGTTGAAGTACCTGCCGTTTGAGATACTACATAAGAAATGGCAGTATTATTTATTCGGTTTGATTAAAGAACACGTTGGAACAGAAGAGGCGCGCAGTCACATTGATAAACTGTGGAAGCAGTATCCGAACGGATTGGTGGCCTTTCTGGATAAGGGAGAAGTTCCGGAAAG
>JACQYT010000099.1 GCA_016208085.1 Elusimicrobiota bacterium
ATCCTCCGCCGGAATATTCACCGCCTTTATGCGCACCGATCCGCTCACGCATAAAAGCCTCATAGCGGCTTACGGCCATCCTGTCTTTTCCGCCAAAATGTCCCAACACATAATCCCTTTCCATGAAATCACAGCTCCTTTCTCCGATCATCGCGCCATGACCGCACCATTTATAATTTTTCAGTCCTTCATAATTCCGCACAAGTTTAGCCCGCAACGGATTTAAGTGGATATAGGAGACAAGTTCTAGTAAATACTCTTCCTCTTCACACATTATGGCTTTGTAGCGATTCTGGAACAAGTGTCCAGCCCGCTTATGCGTTATATCTCTGACGCCCACCGAAACCAGTCCGGTTGTGTTCAGTTAAATTGAGCCGGACTTGGAGGCAGGATTTTAGGCAGTATCGGTAACGTGACCGTCGGCATCGCAGGTTTTGAGGGATAGAAATGCCGGGACGTGAAGCATCCCGGCGGCAACGACGGCGATCTTATCTGAGGCAATCGGGCCGCCGCTGTGTTCGTGGCAGCGGCCGACATGGGGAGCGAGTGTTGTCTTTGTGTTCACGGCTGGTCTTGCGGCGACAGGGCGTGTTTGGGCTTGCTGAGATTGATGCCCTTTGGGAACGTGATAGTGTGGCAGTTATGCAGCAGACGGCGCAGTAAGGCCGAGGCCATCGGCCCGTTGCCCAGAAATTTCGGCCATTTCAGCTCCCCCCGCAGTATCTCCCGTATCTTTCGCAGTTTGAGCGCGTCAAGGCAAACGTGAATATCATCAATCATTGTCGTCTTCCTCCGGTTTCGTCCCGACCTCGTAGGAACTCATGTCGCTGGGCGGCGTGCCGGCGCCTTTAATGAAGCCGGGGCTGTCTTCGTAGTCCTGCGGCTCCAGCGGCAACAGATATTCCTGCCGCGCCAGGCTCTGAAGCAGAATTCCTTCAATGCGCGCGACGTCGTAGAGGTTGTGCGCGGCGGCCAGTTCCACGGCGCGCAGAAAATCCTCGTTCTTGTATTGGCAGAGGATGGCGTAGAGCTTCCTCACGCTCCAGATGTAGCGGTGTCCGCGCTGAACCCTGAGCCGGTCCAGATAGCCCGCCATGGCCGGGCCCAGAGCTTTGAGCCGGCTTTCTTCCGGCGGCGCGGCCGGCGGGCGGTGTCCGCGGCGCTCATGGCCGGGCAAAGTGGACTGTGTGCGGCCGTCGCTTCCCATAAGCTTTCGGTGCCGGGCCAGTTCCTCGTGGCCGTCGAGCAGAATGACTTCGCCTTGTGTTTCGCGCACCGTCACGGCGCGGCCCAGGGCTTTGGCCGGCGCCGAATAGCGCATGCCGTGCAGGTGCACGTACCCGTAGCCGTCCACATCCCGCCTGTGGAGCTGATAAACTTCCGGGACGTAGAGCGGTAAAGCGGTCAGATGCGGCTTTTCAGCAATAAAAAGTTCCCTGGGGCTGGCGCCCAGTTCGCGGATACGGCTGGCGTTGGCTGTTTGATCCAGCCACGTCTGCGCCTGATTATTCAGGTCATCATCGCTCCTGAATGTCCGGCCGGCAAGAAAATTGGTTTCAACGTGCCAGAATCGCCGCTCCACCTTCCCCGACCGGTTAGCGTCGCCCAGCTCATGTGCCATAAACCTGAAGCCGAAGCGCTTCTCAAACGCCTCCATCTCGGACGAGACCTGGGCGTTCCTGCCCGTCCCGCACACAATAACCACGTGACTGTTGTCCACCACTATCCGCCGGCAGACCCCGGCCATAGCCCGGAACGAATCCGTCAAAAATGCCTTGCAGTGAAACCGGTCGAACTTCTCATAGAAACGGATGTGCATAAATCGGCTGTAGCCAAGCACCAGGCTTGCGCATTGGCGCTTAACCCGCTTGCCGCCGATCTCAATGAGGTAGGGTGAGGTGTCATGCTGGGCTTCTTCACCGGGGGCAGTCATAAGGCTGAAACCATCGTGGGCAAAATAGACAGCGCTTCTTTGTCATGGAAACCTCCGCCATGGCAGAATGACAGCCAGCTTCTATTTTCCCTTTATTATTTAGGGAATAGGTGGGAATAACAGCATCGGCGCGGACCGGAGCGCCGACGCCGGGGTAAAAACCTTTAACATGGAATTTATGGGTCTGATTATATGGCAGGGGTGGATCAAATCTGGTTAGCGGCGAAGCCAGGATGCTTGTGGGTCTATTTCAGTGGGTAAAGGTGGGTCTGTTTCGCTGAGCGGTTAAGCAATGCCGATTATGATAATTGATCGCCCCAGTTCCATCAATGACAACGGCATAACTGCTCAATATCCGCCACTTTTCCAGACAGCGGCTGCGAATAAGCGTACGCAATATCAGGTTTCGCAGTTCCTGGCTGTATTTAACGGGAATCCGGTTGACCAGCTTATTGAGGGTATCGCCGTGAAGCAGGGTATCCGGGAAAGGTTCTTGTGGATATAGGACACCGCCGACGTTCTGCATGTTCCTGATAAATTTCGGCGTTCCCAGTCTATATTTGATATTGCGCCTGGAGCGAGTTTTGAGCATAAATGCGAGAATCCCCACCAGAAAGAACTCTTGTATCGGGTAAACTGTTCTGGTGGGATCGCGCGGGTCCGGAATGCGCGACAAAGCAGTAAAGAATTTTGGAACAAAATGCTGGATGGTCTTAAACATGGCCTCCGACAAATCAAGTTCCTCTTCATCCCCCATTACGGCGGTGGTATTTTGTGGCGCCGCCACAGCGGTAATTTTAATGCTCGGCACTTTTTAGACGTTTCCAGTGTCGCTTGGAAATACTTCGCAAAAGGGTTTCGGCTTCCCTATACCGTTCAATCCATAGCCGCACAGGCTCAACCCATTCTTCCGGGATACATTTCATTTGGGGGCGGCCTTTACGGCTGAATCCGACATACCACGAAGCATGATAATACCGCTTAGACACAGCGCAGCGGCAATAACTTTTTCCGCAGGGACGGCGGCGCCGGAAAAGGCTTGCTTGCAGAAAGCCGGATTCGCTCAATAACCGGCGAAGCCGGGAAAGAGCCTGTCGCTCTTCAAACGACTGTGAAACTTTCGTCTGTTGGAATATGTTATCCATACTGACATTATAGCAAATGTCAGTATGGGCGCGCAAGGGGTTTAAAAGGGCCGGTGCGAAAAATCACATGGTCTTCAGGGCTGGAGGTAATGCACCCTACCTATTACCATTCTTGACCGCCGCCCCTATCCAGATTTTATCTTTTGCCGGGCTATTTAGCTATCTCTATCTTCGCTTTTGCCCTGAATTCGGCCACCAGTTCAGGCAGTTTCTGGGTCACAGCCTGGTTGATCAGGGCGGCCCTGATATCGGCTTTCAGTTTTTCATTAAATACGGCGGGTTCCCCCGGTTTTAAGTCTTCAAGCTTGAAAAGGCTGAAGCCGTTGCCGGTAGCCAGGGGTTTGGTGTGCTCTCCCGGTTTTAAGACATATATCTCTTTTTCTATTTCAGGCAGAAGGAGCCCCCTGGCTATATAACCCAGGTCGCCTTCGCTTTTTTTCAGGTTCTCATCGGTGGATTTCAAGGCTGAGAGTTTGCCGAAATCCGCCCCCGCCGCCAGCGCCAGGTAGGCGTCGTCGGCTTCGGTCTTGCCGGCTACGAATATTTGTCGTATTCTGGCGCTCTCGGCTTTGCCGAGCCGGGCTTTGTTCTGCTCAAAAAAGCCGGTTACGTCCGTGTCGGTGAAGTTTATGTTTTTGGCCGCCATGACGGCCGCTTTGATGCGTAGCTGCCTTTTTATAAGGTCTTTCACGTCCTTTTCGGTCCAGCCGACGGATTTAAGGTTTTTTTCAAATTCCTTCCTGCCCTTGTAGCCGGCGGCGATGTTGTCAAAGCGCTGGCCGGCCTCCTTGTCGTCATAGGAAACCTTAAGCCGGTCCGCTTCCGCAAGCAGCAGCTTCTCGTCTATGAGATCGGAGAGCCCTTGCGCCGAATGCTGCCACCAGAGTTTTTTGGTGATCTCCGAAGCGTTTATTTTTTCTCCGTTCACCGTCGCTATCACGCGCGCTTCCTGGGCGTAACTAAGGCCGCCTAATAAGGCCGTCAACGATACCAACAGCGCTGTTTTTTTCATATTTTTCCCCTCTCACTTGTTGATAAGCACGGTCTGCACGGCGAATACGATCCCTTCCTTGTTAAACCTTTCTATTATACCTAAAAGCACCTGTTCCTGGGTATCCATATAAAGCCGGTAATCGCCGGTGTTGATATGATATACGGTCTCAAAATCCAGGGAGAAATCGCCGGTATCGGCAAGATTTGAACGTTCAAATTCCACGCCGGCCCGGCTTCCCACGGCGTCCTTGATGAGGCCCGGTATTTTCTTCAGCTTTTCGGGCGCCGTGGAATAGATGACGGCGGTCTTGAACGCCACCCGCCGTTTATTAAGATCTTTATAGTTCCTGATCCTTGAAGCGAGCAGGTTTGAATTCGAAATTATCACGATTTCGCCGGACAGGCTGCGGATGCGGGTGGATTTGAGGCCGACATGCTCAACGGTACCGGATACGGCGTCGGAAGTTATGAAATCGCCTACGGTAAAAGGCTTATCCAGCAGGATGACGAAAAAGTTAAAGATATCGCCGAGTATCGCCTGCGCGGCCAGCGCCACGGCTATGCCGCCGATGCCCAGGCCAGCAAGTACGGCGGTAACATTTACCCCCAGATTAGTCAGCACGAACAGTCCGGCCGCCACCCAGATAACGGACTTCAGTATGACCCGGGCGCCGTAGACCACTGAGTTCCTGGCCTGGCCGCTTAAATTGCGCTGCGCGGCTGTCTTGTCTATCCAGTAATTAAGCAGGCGCAGCAGCAGGGCAGCGGCCCGGTACGAGAAGACGAGCAGTATGGCCAGGGAAAGGACCTTGTCAAAGTCGGGGGTCCTGTTCAGTCGCCGCAGCGCGATATAGAGGGCTATCAGTTGGTATTCAAAAGGGCGGATGGTCGAAATAAGTTCCACGGCCAGGTCGTCCAGGTCGGTTTTGGTCACGGCGGCCAGCGTTTTAAGTTTTTTAACTATTATCTCCCTCAGGAAATAGAGGGCGGCCAGGGCGGCCGCGAAAAAAAAGACGGCGTAGAAATAGTTCAAAACGGTGTTGTTCAGAAATTCCGAGGCTAAAATGAACTGGAGTTTCGCGGTCATACAGATAATTATAAAAAAATATGTCCGGTTTTACTAGTGTAGCGATTCGCAAATAGCATTATAATTGACTGGCCGATTTTGGAGCGAAACAAGGAACGCGGAGCGCGGCGTAGCAACGCTACGCAAGCGAACACGTAACGCAGTTGCAGCCCAAAAGCGGCCAGCCCCCAGGGACACCAATCCCCCAAGGGGCTTTTGAGGCCTGCCGGCTTGTAAGGAGGACGGAGTTGCGGGACCGGCGCCGGGAAAGAGCCGCTATTTGCGGCCGAGCTGGGCGTAAAAATATTCGGAAACCACGGTGGAAAGCCAGCCGGGCTTTTCGCCGAGTTCCGCGGCTGATTTTACCAACCTGGAACCTGCGAGATCTTTGTGGAAGGCCTGGTCAAGCTGCGCAACCGAGACCGGGTCCATGATATTGATGTTGACCTCGGTATCATAGCGCTCCCCCCTGGGATGCAGATTATATGAGCCGATGTCCGCAAAAATACCGTCGACAGTCATGAATTTGGAGTGAAGCGTGTCGCCGTTGTAGAGATAGATGTTGGCGCCGGAATACGTCAGCGGCACGAGGCATTTGTAAACGGCATCCACGATGACCTTGCCTTCCGGGTCTATGCTCTCCTTGGAGTTGGTAAGAATATTCACCTCTACGCCGCGCGCCCTGGCGTCCAGAACGGCCTTGGACACCACCGGCAGGGCCACGAAATACGCGTTCTCTATGTTTATGTTCCTGGTAGCGCCGTACATGGCTTTAATGATGCTGATAAGTATCGGAGAATCCTGCGGCGGGTTCTGCAGTACCACCGCCACCCTGGCGCTGCCGCCATCGAAAGCGGGCGACTGGGCCGGGCGGGAAGCGATGGTCCGCAAGCCCGCTTCCCCGGCCTTTTCGTTCCAGAGGCCGGCGAACAGCTCGCGGGTGGCAAGCGCCGCTGGACCGGAATAAAGCGCGTCCGTATCGCGCCATTTGACGTTATTCGGGTCCTTATGGGAATACACGTCGCCGAAATTCATTCCGCCGACCACCGCATGCTTGTCGTCTGCTATTATTATTTTTACATGCCAGTAGTCGTTTGACCGCCCGGCTTCCTGGTAGCGCAGCACCTCTATCCCGGCGTCTTCCATCATCTTTATCACTTTCTTGCCGTGGCCGCTGATGACTTTCCTGTCCACCATTATCTTTATTTCCAAGCCCTGCTTTTTCTTGTCTATCAGCATCCGCGCGGTTTCATAGCCGGTAATATCGTCGTAAAAGGCCCAACTGGAGATCAGCAGGCTTTTTTTAGCGTTCTTTATCAGGTCGTCTTTCACCCGGAAGGCCTCCCCGCCGTCTATCAGGAACCTGACCGAATTTCCGTCCACGAAAGCGGAACCGGTAACCTGCTCTAATTCCTTCACAAAACCGGCGTCCGTAAAAAGCGAAGGCTGCCCGGCCTTTCTCGCGGGAAACGCCGAAGAGATGGAGGCCTTCGCGACCCGTTCGGATATCTGCTCGAAAGTGGGTGTTTTGGACCAGGGAGCGTTATCTGAGATCTGGGCGCCGAGCGCGTACCAGACCGTCACGGCAGTGCCCCAGTAAGAAATCGGCTCCGGCAGGGAAAAGCCGGGGGGCAGCCTGGGCTGTCCGGGCTGTTCCGGCGTCGGGACCGGCGCCGGCGTCAGCGGCGGCATCCGGAGCGGGGCCGGGCGGGATACGGCCGCCGCGCCCGCCGCTGAGGAGCCGGCGGTCAGGTTATTAAAAGCGCTGTCCGGTATTACCGGAAGATATTCATATATGGAAATGCCCATGGCCTCGGCTGTCCTGGCGATCCTGGTCCGGACATCCGCGAGTTGGGCTTCATCGGCCGGAATGTCATAAACGCCCTGGGCCGAAACTATCTGCGCCGGGAAAACAGTTGAAATTAAAATTGCCGTAAAGCAGGTGTGTTTGTTCATATATACAGTTTATTAAGAAATATTCCTTTATATAAGGGTCAAAGGGCTCTAAATCGCATAAAAAACGGCCCAATTTTTGCAGGGCTAAGGTCCTACCGGTTTATAGTTATTTATTCCGTCCCGAATTGCCCTTTAGTACCTGCCGCTTCTCCCGCGGGAGTGCTATATTGTATATATAAGACCAGGGAGGTCTATGATGAAGAAGCTTCTTAAGACGATCTTCGCAGCCTTTGTTCTCCTTCCGCTTTTAAATTTTCAGACAAATGCGGCAGACGATTTAAATAAACTTCTGGATTCTCTCACGGCGGGCCCGCCCGCGCGCGCGAACGGCTCCGGCGTGACGGCGTCTCTCAAGCGGGAAGCCGCCAACCCCCTGTCGGCAGGGGTAATGCTCAACGAAGTTTTTTCCGGCGGGAAATCAGTGGAATACAAATGCGCGCTGATAGACGCGCTGGGCGCATCCGGAGACGAAGACGTAGCCAGGACGCTGGTCCTGGCCATGAAAGACCGCGACGAAGGCGTGCGGGTCTGCGCCGCCCGCTCCCTGGGCGAACAGAAGAACGAATTCGCCGTAGACCTCCTGGTGGGGAACGTGGAAAACTACCTGGCGATGTGGACCAGGGGCCCTTACGAGAACAATATCAAGGTGCGGCTCGCCGCCATCAACTCCATTTGGTCGCTCGGCGAAATAGGCGCGCCGGCCGTGATGGGAAAACTGCAAAATTTCTACCTGGAATCGGACGATGTCATCAAGATAAACATCCTGATAAGCATAGGCAAGCTGAAGAATAACGCCGGCGCCGCGCCCTACCTGCGCGCGATAGCGGCTTCGACCGCTGAATCGGAGGCGGTCAGGGCTTCCGCCTTTGAAATGCTCGATGAGCTTAAAGAGAATTTTCGTCCCGCATCGGTGGAACATTCACGGTCCGTCGGTATCGGGAAAGGCGACCTGATCTACTCCGGCGGCATAGTGGGGACCGTAAGCGGCTGGTTCATGCCGGACCTGCCCATCGGCCACGCCGGGGTTTTCGCCGGCACGGTTCTGGAGAACGGCAGGATAAAGGTCCTGATAACCGACTGCGTGCCCAACAATTTTAAACCGGGCGGGGTCCGGAACATTGATTCCTGGAAGAACTTCACCCACCAATTCATATACCCCTACTACGGCAACAGGACCACAAACCCCAGTCCCACCGCCGAGCAGCGCGAAAAAATAGTGGCCAGGGGCCTTTACCTCGGGAAGCAGGGGCTAAAATATACCAATACCCACATCCCGCAGAAAGGGCCGGAGGTCTTTGACTGCGTGGGCTACACCGAATATCTTTACGAATATGCCGGCCTCAACCCTACGCCGGATAAACTGGAAACCGACTGGGGCTGGCCGCTGACGCCTTCCGAGCAGTTTGATTCAACGGTAGCCAACACCCATGTCCCCCTTATAATAGTCCCTCCGCAGGCCATCTATGTCCCGTCCCCCGACGAAATAGCGGCCGCCATCGGCGCCGCCCCCCTGGAGTTTACGCTTACGCTCCCGGAAACCCTGCCCCTGAAATAACATTCGGCGGAAAGTTATCAGTCGGCCGTCTGAAAGCCGGCCTGTCGTTTACTCATATGTGTGCCAATCACATGCTGACAACGCATGATATAGACTGGTAACCCCATGGCCGGCCCTTGCAGAACTTATCTATATAATATCTGAACAGGTCAGGCGCATCAGTCCTTAAAACATTAGACCTCACCCTCTGACCCCTTTTCGCAATAAATACTTACATTAAGGCATGTAGTGTATCAACAGCCCCGAAGACTAGGCCGATTCTTCGCACTTCCCACCCCGACGTTAATCCTGTCCTTTTCTCATCCAATCGCCAAATCACGTTTTTCGCACCACTCAATTCAACCACCTTGCTTCGCTTAACTGTTATATTGTAGTATAACAGTAT
>JACQYT010000090.1 GCA_016208085.1 Elusimicrobiota bacterium
ATCCCAGTTCTCCAGAAAAATCTGCCGCCAGGTGTCTTTAGTTGCTATAACAAATCAATACCATATTTTGATACTATTCTTATAGACTCAATACCGGATTACGGCTTACGACTGTCAAAAAAGGAAATTCCTATAGTATTTAATTATGCCCTTTACCGGGAAGCGGATGTCGTTGGTGGTGTTTATGCCGCTGGTCATGCCCATCATCACCGCGCTGGTGCTTATCACCAGGCTCTTTATATCGGCCAGCGCCTCTTTCTTGAGGTTCTCCTTTACCACGGTCCCCCCCTCCGGCAGGAACCAGATATTGTAAAAGTCGTAAAATCCGTCGCGCGCGAAAGTCGGAACGAGCAGCGCCCGCTCGTTGGGCGCCGGGTAGGTTCCCTCTATAACCCTGAAATTATCCGGGAACATTTTCCGGTATCCGGCGAAATCCACTCCCAGCAGGTAGGCATAACCCGGCGCGGCGGAGCTTTCATTGAGGACCATGGCCAGGTTTTTGCCCACCGGCAGGAACCGCCGCACATAAGGCTGCGCGGCCAGTATCTCTTTTATGCGCTTGTAAGCGGTTATCGGCTCTATGCTTGCGCCCATCATGGGCAGCAGTATATTTTAAAACCTCGGGAACCGCTGGTTATGCTGGTGGATGATGACCCTGTGCTGCTTGAAATGTATGCGTCATTTTTAGAAATTTTGAACTGCAGGTCTATTAAAGTATTTGACGGTAAAACGGCGCTGGCGGCTGCGGAGGAACATAAGCCGCAGCTTATTCTGCTGGATATCATGATGCCGGAGATTACGGGTTTGCAGATTCTTGAAATTCTCAAGCTGAAACCGTCCACAAAAAATATCCCCGTGCTGATGATAACAGGCGAACAGAGGGTCACCGATCTTGAAACAGCTTTCAAACTGGGCGCGGCGGATTATATTATCAAACCGGTTGAACGTTCGGACTTCAACCAGAAGATTAAAACACTGCTCTCTTCCGTCGGCTATTCCCTCCCTGGCCCTAAATAAGCTGGAACTTGAAAACCTCTTTCCGCTTTCCGGTACGGCAGCCTGCGCGCAGTCTCTTTGCCGCCGGGCGCCCTCCCCGGGCTTCGGCTACTGTCCGAGCAACTGTCGCGGGCGGTCAAAGATCTCCGCCGGCGTGCCTAAGGCCTGTTTAAGCAGGACGTCCCGGTCCCACGGGTTTTTTGTCCCGGAGATTGAAATTATCCGCTTTGGCGTCAGCCTTGCGCAGTAATACCAGGGCGAGACAAGCGCCGTATTGATCAGGGGGAAATCCGAACCGTAAAGCAGCCGGCCGGAAAATTCCGGGCGGGTCAGCGCCTTTTTCAGGTACAGAAGCCTGTTTAACTGGGTCAACGAGGAGATGTCGGAATAAAGGTTCGGATATTCGCGCATCAGCCGCGCCAGCCGGTCCTCGCTCCGTTCGCCGTGATATTTCCCGGTGGAAGCGATATGCGCCGCAATAACTGTGACGCCCAGGTTCAGCGGCAGTCTTAACCTGTCCGGGTCGCAAAGCGCGTCGTTGGAAGAGGAAAAAGAACGTTCTTTACCCGCATGGGTCAGCAGCGGAAGCTTCAGCTCAACCAGTTTCCGGTAAAAAGGGATAATCTTCGGATTCTCCGGGTCAATGTCCATAATGGAAGGGATCCATTTTACAAGGACCGCGTCGTGTTTTTTCGCCCATTCCAGCCGCTCCAGCGCGTCCTTCCGGCAGGGATTTACCGAAGCGCCGAACAGCAGGTTTGTATGGCGCGCAGCGGCTTCGGCGACAAATTCGTCCGGGACATATATTTCGGTCCGCTCAAAGTCTATCCCGCCGTTCCCGCCGATCGCTCCGTCCAGCGCAAGCAAAACAGCCTTGCCGACCAATTTGCTTCCGGCGAGGGATTCTGAAACGCGGTCCACCAGCAGCTGATCGCCTTTTTCCAGCAGTTCCCGCCGCGAGACTCCGAAACTCTTCAGATAAATCCCGAAACGCCAGTTGTCGCGCAGTTTAGGCGAAACAAAACAACCGCTTCCGCCGCCGAGCTCCGCCGCATGACAATGCATGTCTATAATGCCGGCGGGAAGGGGTTACACCGGACAGTAAGGTTTGCTCATATCAGTTTCTGCATGGAAAATAGAAAACCAACCAACATTTCGACACCGCTTTCGGGAATAGGTGTCTGTCCCTATTCTACAATAGCGGGTTGGAGACCACGCCGTCGGCGAGCTTGGGCTCAAACCAGGTGGATTTGGGCGGCATCACCTGGTTGTCGTCGGCCACGGCTATAAGCTCATCGAGGGACGGCGGGTAAAGCGCGAACGCGGCTTTCACTTCGCCGGAATTTACGCGCTTTTCCAGCTCGCCGAGGCCCCTGATGCCGCCTACGAAATCTACGCGATCGGATTTGCGCAGGTCTTTGATGTTCAGTATCTTGTTCAGCGCCAGATCGGAGAGCACACTGACATCCAGCGCTTTAACCGGGTCGTTTTCTTTGGCGGGGATTTTTACCGTGGGTTTCATCAGATACCATTTGCCGCCCAGGTACAGACCGAACTCGCGCCGGGCGGCCGGTTTGGCCTGGCCTTTTACTTCCGCCACTTCAAAGCTTTTCCCCAGTTCCGCCAGGAATTTGTCCGGCATAAAGCCGTTCAGGTCCTTGACCACGCGGTTATAGTCCCAGATTTTCATTTCGTTGACCGGGTAGGCCACGGCGAGATAGGTGTTATAGGGTTCGGCGCCGGTGTGCGCCGCGCCGCGCTCGGCGACCATCATTTTTTTTATGCGGCTGGCGGCGGCGGAGCGATGGTGGCCGTCGGCTATGTAAACGGCTTTCTGCTTTTCAAAGGCGTCCACGATGGTTTTTATGTCGGCGTCGTCGTCAAGCAGCCACAGGGTGTGGATCACGCCGCCCTGGCCGGCGGCGGAGAACTCAGGCCGGTTCTTTACCGTCTTTTTTATTACGGCGTCCGCTTCCGGGATCTGCTTGTAGGCTATCAGGCCGGGGCCGGTCTGGGCTTTTACGTATTTTATCTGGTTTACGCGGTCGTCCTCTTTGACGGGGCGGGTGAATTCGTGCTTCCTGATGCGGTTGGCGTCGTAGTCGTCCACGCAGGCGCCGACGACGAGGCCGGTTTGCACGTGGCCGCCCATCTGCAGGCGGTAAATGTAGAAGCTCGGTCTCTTTTCCCTTATCAGCGCGCCCTGGTCCAGCATTTTCCGGAAATTTTCGGCGGCTTTTTTATAGACGGCTTCGGAATACACGTCTGTGCCTTCCGGCAGGTCTATCTCGGCCTTGGAAACGTGCAGGAAACTGAGCGGTTTGCCCCTGGCGAGCTCGCGGGCTTCGGCGCAGTTCACCACGTCGTAGGGTGGGGCTATTATCTCCTGCGCCCTGCCCCTGGCGGGCCTTATGCCGTAAATCGGGTTGAATAAGGGTAGTTTTTTCATAGATTGATAGCAAGAAAGCCGATCATAGCCAGAAAGCAAGAAAGTAAGAATTATTTTTTTACTCTCTTGCTTTCCGGCTTTCTTGCTCTCCTGCCGTATTATATCTTGTCGCCGTTTATGGCGTGAGTCTTTTTGCCGTTCAGCAGGTAGTCCGCTATCTGCTCGGCGGCCTGGCGCGCCACCGTGACCTGCGCGTCCTTGGTAGAAGCCGCGATGTGGGGCGTGACTATCACGTTCTCCATGCCGAAGAAAATATGCTCGGTGGCCGGCTCTTTAGCGAACACGTCGCAGGCCAGCCCCGCTATCCGGCCGCTTTGCAGCGCTTCCTTGATATCGGCCTCCGCCATGATGCCGCCCCGGGCGCAGTTTATTATGCGCACGCCTTTTTTCATCTTCGCGATGGCTTCCTTGTTTATCATACCCTTGGTCGCGGGCGTGATGACCACATGGTAGGTTATGAAATCCGACTTCCGGTAAAGCTCGTCAAGGTCCACCATTTTTACGCCCAGTTCCCCGGCTCTCTCGGCGGTCAGGGCCGGGTCGTAGGCCAGAACTTTCATCTTAAGGCCCATGGCTCTGTCGGCGACCACGGCGCCTATATTGCCGCAGCCGATGACGCCGAGGGTTTTGCCGGTCAGTTCCACGCCCTCAAATTTCTTTTTCTCCCACTTGCCGGCGTGCGTGGAGGCGCTGGCCTGCGGAATATGGCGGGCAAGCGCCATCATCATGGCTATGGCGTGCTCGGCGGTGGAAACGGTATTGCCGAACGGCGTGTTCATAACCAGCACTTTTTTGGAGACGCAGGAAGGCACGTCTATGTTGTCCACGCCGCTGCCGGCCCTGGCCACCGCTTTAAGCCTGGCGGCGGCGTTTATCAGGTCGCGGGTCAAGGTGGTGGCGGAACGTACTATTATCGCGTCGAACTCGCCTATGCAGGCTTTGAGCTCTTCGGGCTTCATACCCGTCCTGACCACGGGCTCAAGGCCTTTTTCCCTGAGCACTTTCTCGCAGATGGAATCGGCTTTATCGGCTATAAGGACTTTTTTCATTTCACTGCCTCCTTCTTTGTCGCACCCCGCGCCATACTCATGCGCGGGGCGGATTACCGCCGGGCCTCTAGAGGAACCCGGCCCGGTGCTCTCCAAGGGAGGCGCTGCCCCCCATTCATCGGCGCTTGCTTCCTGCGCTTCGCTTGGTCGCTACGCTGAACCCCCCGAAGCGGAAAACTCCTTTGAATATGTTGCGGCTACCTCGCCGTAAGCCCAGTCCAGCCATTGGGTCAGGATCTCCACGTCGGAAGTTTCAACGGTCGCGCCGCACCAGATACGGATGCCGGCGGGGGCTTTGCTGTAGGAATTTATGTCGCAGGCAACGCCTTCTTTGTCCAGCAGGGAAGTTATCTTTTTGGCGGCTTTCGCTCTTTCCTCTTCGGACAATTTGACGAACCACGGCGCCGTGATCTTGAAGCAGACGGAGGTGTTGGACCGGATCTCTTTTGTTTCCGCCAGGAAAGCTATCCAGTCGGATTTTTCCACCCATTTTTCCAGGATGTTCAGGTTCGCGCTCGAGCGGGCGATCAGGCCTTTGCAGCCGCCGATGGATTGGGCCCATTTAAGGGCGTCTATCGCGTCTTCCACGCACAGCATTGACGGGGTGTTGACCGTGTTGTATTCAAGCTCGCCCGGCTTAAGCTTTCCCTCGGCAGCCAGCCTGAAAAGCTTGGGCAGCGGCCAGGAGACTTTCGGCTCGTTCTCTTCCAGCCGCTTTACAGCCCTCGGGGAAAGGACGAGGACGCCGTGCGCGGCCTCGCCGCCCAGCACTTTCTGCCAGGAGAAGGTTATCACGTCGAGCTTTGAGTAATCCATTTCCATCGCGAAGATGCCGGAGGTGGCGTCGCAGATCGTAAGGCCTTCCCGGTCGGAGCGTATCCAGTCCAGGTTGGGGACCTTGACGCCCGAGGTCGTGCCGTTGAAGGTGAAAACAATGTCGTGGGAGGGATCGGCCTTGCTCAGATCCGGCAGCTTGCCGTAATCGGCCTTATATTCTTTCACGTCCGGCAGCTTAAGGTACTTGACCGCGTCGGTGATCCAGCCCTTGCCGAAAGATTCCCAGCCGAACACGTCCACCACTCTGGGGCCGAGCAGCGTCCACATGGCCAGTTCTACAGCGCCGGTATCGGAACCGGCCACGACGCCGATGCGGTAATCCCGGGGCAGACCGAGGACTTTCTTCATCCGTTCGGAAACTTCGTTCAACCTGGCTTTGCCTTCCCTGGAGCGGTGAGATCTGCCGACAAGGGCGCCCTTTAAAGCGTCAACGCTCCAGCCGGGCCTTTTGGCGCAGGGACCCGAAGAGAAATTGGGGCATTTTGTTTTTATCGCGGGTTTTTGCATTTATAGGCTCTCCTCACTGCAGGGTAGAGGGTAGAGGGTATAGGGTAGAGGGGATTAGGGTATAGGGTTAAGGAGTTCCTTATTTCCGCAACTCTACCCTACACCCCCTACTCTTCTTTTACCTGCCCAGCACGTACGAGAAAATAAGCGGAGCGACTATGGTGGCGTCGCTTTCTATTACGAACTTGGGCGAATCCACGCCGAGCTTTCTCCAGGTGATCTTTTCGTTGGGGATGGCGCCGCTGTAGGAGCCGTAACTGGTTACGCTGTCCGAAATCTGACAGAAGTAGCTCCACAGCTTCACATCTTTCTTTAGATCATAAAAAAGAAGCGGCACCGCGCAGATTGCGAAATCCCCGGAGATGCCGCCTCCGATCTGAAAAAAGCCCACGCCGGCCCCGGGGGAAGCGGCTGTTTTTTCGTACCAGCCGGCCAATTCGACCATGTATTCTATGCCGTTTTTTATCGTGGAAGGCAAAAGCTTCTTTTCAGCGCATTTTGCGGCAAAAATGTTGCCGACGGTGGAATCTTCCCAGCCCGGCACGAAGAGAGGGATTTTTTTCTCCGCCGCGGCCAGCAGCCAGCTATCGGCGGGATCTATCTGGTAAGCGCATTTAAAATCCCCCTCCAGCAGGGCTTCGCAGAAAAACTCGTGCGGGAATTTACGCTCTCCGTTTCTTTGGGCTTTTTCCCAGCGCGCCGCTATCACGCCCTCCACCTTGCCCATGACGGCTTCGGGAATGCAGGTGTCGGTCACCCTGTTAAGTTTTCGCTTCAGGAGCCCAAGCTCTTCAAGCGGGGTCAGATCGCGGTAATTCGGCACCATCACGTAGTCGCGGTTGGCCACAAGGTTGAAGAGGTCTTCTTCAAGATTCGCTCCGGTGCAGGAAATCGCGTGGATCTTCCCTTTGCGGATCATCTCGGCCAGGGTCAGGCCTATTTCCGCCGTGCTCATCGCTCCGCCCATGGCCAGGAACATCTTTCCGCGATTCTCAATGTGGGCTTTATAAGCTGCGGCGGCGTTTTTAAGCGCCAGAGAATTAAAATGCCTGTAATTGCGCGCGATAAATCCCGTTACTCCGCTTTTTGAAGCGGCTCTTTCTTTTTTTCCTCTCAATATGGTTGCCATATATAGCGCCTTCCTTAAAAAACGCGCGTGGTCAGGCGCGTTTTTTAGGCGAGCAAGAATTGTTTCACAGGTTCAGAAAGATTGCCCTTGCCGGCTTGATGCGGCGCTTGCGCGGATAATTGGAAAGTTAAAATTGTCTTCTTGAAACTATTGAAACAATTTAGATTTTCCGGCCAATCTTTAAACCTTGAACTTTGCAGGCCCTGTTGCAATATTTTAGCAAATATTTTTTGCCGCTGCGCGGGCTCCCTTCAAAAATAGCGGCGCGAGGCGCCGCTATTTTGCGATGTATTCTATCCCTTTTTTGGCCTCGCCAAGGCCGGGGGCGTCCCAGATATCCAGCGACAGGACGTCTTTAAAGAACATTTTCTTTTCCTGCCGGCCGACTTTCCGCCACTGAGGGGACAGGCCGCTGAACGAGCTTTCAAGCAGGAGATTGCGCAGGTTTTCGTCCAGGTCCCTTTTAAGGTCATCCACCAGCGGGGAAAAAGAAAGGCGCAGGCGCTTTTTATATTCGGGCGTCCCGCTTTCGCCCGCTATTGACGATCTGGAAAGCCCGTGGCTGCCGGCTTTTTCTTTGGCGAGGAGAAGCCGCCACGGGTTGACGGAAAAACCATAATACTTCACCTTTGTGTTTTCGGTTATATCCCATTTCCCCGCCGCGGCGAGGCCGCCGGCCAGGGTCTTTACGTTCGGCCGGATATTTTTAAGATCGGAAAAATCCCAGCGCAGAGAATAATCCAGCCCGACGCGGGAACCGTAACGGTCTTTCTCTATATTAAGCGTCAGCGGGCTTTCCTCGCTGTGCTGCCTGGCCGAAACTGTAGAAACCTTTATTCCGTCCTGCGAAAAAACGCAGCGGACAGGCAAAAGGAGGAAGGCAAACAATACGGCGAACCAGCGTTTTGACATATCAATTTCAATTTACCCGGCCAGGGCCGCCCGGGAGCCTTCTCACTCAAACTCTGAAACCCTTCGGCCCTAAAACCCTTCTTTCGCGTATCGCTCAAGCAGGTCGCGAGCCAGTTTGCCCTGGGGATTGAGCTTTACCGCCTCGTCAAGCGCGGCTTTGAACTCTTTCTCAAGTTCGGCTTTATGTTTAAATTTCTTTTTCTCAACGGCTTTTATCGCCGAGATCACCGCGGCTCTTACGGCGTAGGTGTCGGCAAGAAATTTATCCTGGGTCATAAAAGGCAGCCAGTTGGCGCTTTCCAAAGCCGCTTCTATCACCTCGTCCGAGCCGTCATAGGCGTTATAAAGCAACTGCCTGGCGGCTTTTATATTCTCCCCAGTCAGCGCCAGGCCGGCGCCTTGCTGGAAATCCACTTCCACCGTCTGTTTTCTGGCGTCTATAAAGCCGGGATAATGCTGGAGGGCGCTCCCGTACAGGGCCCGGGCCCGGGAATATTCCTTTTTGATGAGGCTGGCGTTGCCCTGTATGGTCAGTTCCACGGCTTTGGCGAAAGCCGGCTCCCCTGCTATTTTTCCCGCCGTAAGCCTGAGCCTTGCCGTTTCTCGGACATTCTTAAAAATATCGCTCAAAGCCACTTCGGCGGAGGAAACAAGCTCTTGCGGCGCTTTTTTCTTCAAGCCGGGATCGGCCGCGTCCAGCTTTTCAAGCGTTTTTTTCAGGTCTTCGGCTTTCCCGAGCAGGCGGATATATTCCCCGGCGTTTTTAACAACGATATCGGAATCTTTATTAAGGTTCAGCTGGCCCTCCGATTCCACCCAGGGCGCGGCGGACGCGTAGCATAAAACCAGCGCCAGCGCCGTTTCATAAGACTGCTTGTTTTCTTTTGAGGAGGCCGCCGCTTCAAGTTTGGCGGTCAGCTCGTTCAGGGAATAAATATCGCCCCTGACCGACAAAGAATTTATGGCGGCCAGGTAAGCCGGCCAGTTGTATCGGGTTTTATCCAGCGCCCCTTTTAAAACGTTTATCTCAAGCTCAAAGGCGTTCATGAACCCGCCCCTGGAGGCGGTCTCGGTCAGCTCTTCAAGCGCGGCCACAGCTTCGGCGGACGCGGGGTTATAGTCCAGGCTTTTTGCCAGATCCGAGTAAGCCTTCTCTATCTCCGCCGGGGCAGCGGCGTCTTTCGAGATCGTCTTGCGCGCCTTTGAAAGATAATGATCCGACATTTTCTCCTTGACTCGGCCGCAGCCCGCCAGAAAGACGATAGTTATCAGCATTATGGAAATGTTTTTCATTTATCATTTATAAACCTCGGCGCAGGCCGAGGCTATCCTTTATGAACATTTAATATTTCCCCGAAATAGACCGCGTGATGGTCGCCGTCCGGCTTAATCGGTCCAGTCCAGTATGATCTTGCCGGAATTACCGGAAGCCATTATCTCAAAGCCTTCTTTGAACCGCTCCACTGGGAATTTATGCGTGATTATGGGTTTTATATCCAGGCCGCTGGTCAGCATCGCGCACATCTTATACCAGGTCTCAAACATCTCGCGCCCGTAGATGCCTTTCAGGAACAGGGCTTTGAAGATCACCTGGTTCCAGGGGATGATGGTGTTGGCCGGCAGGATGCCCAGCAGCGCAATCTTGGCGCCCATCTTGACGGAGGCTATCATATCGTTAAAGGCCTGGGCGTTGCCGCTCATCTCTAATCCCACGTCAAAACCTTCGGTCATCTTGAGGCGATGTATGACATCGCTTATTTTCTCCTTTCTCGCATCCACCACGTTCACTAGCCTGAGTTTGCGCGCGAGTTCCATGCGGTACTCGTTGACATCGGTTATGACCACGTGCCGGGCGCCCACGTGCCGGGCTATGACGGCGGCCATGATGCCGATGGGACCCGCGCCGGTGATAAGCACGTCCTCCCCTACCAGGTCAAACGAAAGCGCCGTGTGCACCGCGTTGCCGAGCGGGTCCAGGATAGAGGCTTCGTCGTCGCTGACCCCGTCCGGTATCGGAAAAACATTGTTCGCCGGTATCGCC
Source organism: Elusimicrobiota bacterium (assembly GCA_016208085.1). GTDB lineage: Bacteria > Elusimicrobiota > Elusimicrobia > Elusimicrobiales > UBA9959 > JAHJSU01. Next base: position 9,921 of record JACQYT010000090.1, read on the forward strand.
AGGTACTCGGCAAAGGCGCCCGGCCGGTTCACGCCGACGCCTTTGGTGTTTATGCAAAGATGCCTGTGCCCCGCGCGGCAATTCCGGCAATGCCCGCAGACTATGTGGCCTTCTCCGGAAACCCTTTCGCCAATCGTGAGCCCCTCTACATGTTTGCCCATTTCCGCTATCTCGCCGGCAAATTCGTGGCCCACATGCATGGGCACCGGTATCGTTTTCTGCGCCCAGTCGTTCCATTCGTAGATATGGACGTCAGTGCCGCAGATGGCGGTCTGCTTTATTTTTATCAGCACTTCGTGGTCGCCTGTTTCCGGCTTCGGAACGTCCTCCAGCCACAGCCCCTTTTCCCGGTGTTTTTTGACCAAAGCTTTCATGGGATTCTCCGTGCAAAATAGAATTTCCGCAACGAAACGCGGGGAATGTTTTCCCTGCTTTCTATTATACTTAATATTATTTGCGGAAAGTGAGACTCCCCCGACGGGAGTCGACGGATTTACAGCGGCATATTAACTAAAGACAGCATGTTATACTGCGCGTTGACCACCGCCGCGTTCCTGGAATTCGCCAGCCGCCGGGTCCTGTTTTCAACGCAACTACAGTTTCCAGCCGTAGAACTCCGGCAGAATATCGGCATTGCCCAGAAACCGCAGCTTTATCCCAGGGTAAGTCTCTTGAAATATTTTATATTCCCTCCGCTTAACTCCGGCGGCGTCAAATTTTACCTCAAACGCCTCTTTCTCAACCACAAAATCCACTTCTTTTTTATCCTGCGTGCGCCAGAAACGCACCTTATCCGCTGCTCCCGCCCGCCTGAGCAGTTCCGCAAAGCAAAGGTTTTCCAGATAGCCGCCCTTGTCCGGTCTTTTGCCTATATCATCAAAATTATTAAGAAAAAAATTCCTTAACCCGGGGTCATAAAAATAAACCTTGGGCATTTTAGTCAGTTCTTTTCTTATATTGCCATGAAACGGCTTTATAAACGCCGCCTGGTATGACTTGGCGATCACATAGAGATACTCTTCCATGGTTTTATGCGTCATACCCAGCGTGCCGCAAAGCTCCATGGAATTTACCAGCTGCCCCGTCTGCGAAGCCAGGATTTTAAGCAGCGCGAGGTACTTTTCAGAATTCCTTATTCCCGCCTCCGCAATATCCTTTTTGATATATGAACCGCCTATTTCTGAAACAGCGGCAATGCGCTGGTCGTCGCTTTCCGCAAGAGCCACCTTTGGATATCCCCCGTAAGTTATATATTTCCTCCACGAGGCAAGCAGTTTTTCCTTGTAATACGCCGTCAGATTCCCCCGCGCATGGCCCGCAAGTTCAAGGCGCCCGCTGAAGACAAGGAACTCATCAAAATCAAGCGGCCGGACTTCAAAAATAAATTTTCTTCCGGCAAGGCTGTCCTTGAATTTCCTGTCCATATAAAAAGCCGAAGATCCGGACGCCACAAGTTTTATTTTTCCCCTTTTCTCGTCATAAAGCAGCTTTAAAAACCTGGTCGGGTCGTCCAGGTACTGCACTTCATCAATAAAAACGAATTGTTTTTCTTTTGAATCCGGAAGAAGCTCAAGAACATTAAGCGGCTGCGCGTTAAAAAGCCTGAGATAATCGGGGTTTTCCAGATTGAAATAGCTGCAACTGCGCCCCAGTTCTTCAAGCCGGCGCTTGAGTATAAACATTATAGAAGTCTTCCCGGTCTGCCGGGCACCCGTAAGGATAATAATCTCTTCTTTCAGAAGGACCTTATCTATTTTTGAAATAATATCCCTGTTGTATAGCATATTCGGATTTTAATTTACCTCGTAAGCATAGTATTATCCAATAATATTATACTTATTAAACCCATTATTATTCAAGTATGAAAAACGTCCCCCATACCCCAGCCTCGCACCCACGTGCGGCCTGGAAAAAAGGTAGCAGGTACCTTTTTACTCATTTTACTCCCAACCGGGAGGCTGGTGTTTTACTGCGGCATAACAAAGGGAACAGGCTGTCCGCCTGAGGCGGACAACCCCGCCCTCTTTTCTGCCCGGCTACTCCGCGATTCGCAGGCCGGCCGCCTTCAAGCTTCACGCCTTTAAGCAAAGACAGCGTGTTATACTGCGCGCTAACCACCGCCGCGTTTCTGGAAGTGGCCATGCGCTGGGTTTTGTTTTCAAGCGTTTGATCCGCCGCGCCTATTCCCCTGGCGAAGATATATTCTGACGTGATGCCCTCTTCAACCCATTCCCTGTCTATCTCGCCCTCCTTATATAACGGCCTTATCCGGCGCGGTTCTGCACGCGCACGCAAAAAGCGCGATAAGCATAACGCCGATATGTGTTTTTTTCATTTGTCCGGTCCTTCGTTATTTTTGTTTTGCCGCGGTTTTGTATTCTCCGATTAAAGCTTTCACCTGCGGATCGTCGGGGATTTCATTTATCAACGGAACAATCTCATAAGTGTAACTCGAGAGTTCTCTATTGCCGTCAAATCTTAAGACGATTTTCCCCGCCTGCTGAAGATTGCCTCCGGCCTGGGCTATTAAAGCGCCCCCGGCCTTTATAGGCCTGTTCAAAAGCGTTTGGGAATGACCGCCTATTATCAAATCAAATTCTTTGAATTCTCCGGCTATTTTTTTATTCTCCTCGACGTCCGCGTGGGAAAGAAGTATCAAAAAATCGGAGTTTTTTCCGCCTTCCAGGACTTCTTTCAAGTCCTTGAACTCAATTTTACCCGTGAATTCCTCCGGGTAAAGGGAAAATGTTTTCGGGTTTATAAAAGATACTATCCGGATCTTAATGCCGCCGGCAACTATGGTCTTGTCCGCCAGGCCGGCGGGGAGCGCGGCGGCGCCGGAGGCGGAGCCGCTTTCATCAGTCTTCCAGCCGATATTTGAGGCGAGAAACGGGAGTTTCCCGCCTTTGAGCGCAGCCGTAAAACCGCCGAAATAAATATCCTGGTCTCCCACGCCTATTGCGTCATAACCGGCAAGCTCCATGGCCTTAAGCGCCAGCCCGCCCTGGGACGCGGAAGCGGCATAAGGCAGAAAATCGCCGGAATCCACCAGGATATGGCATGGATATTTCGGTAGCTGTTGTTTAAGGAAAGAAACGAGTTTTACAAAACCGTCGTAGGCCTGTTTATGGGAATAGGACGGCTCCAGGCAACCGTTAGCCGAACCGGTGAAAAAAACCGCGATTTCGGAGGGCTTGTTCCACTTTTTCGCACGCACCCCGGCCAGTTTGCCAATCATGGCGGCTTTTCTTTCCTCATCATACGACTCCGAAACATATTCAGTGGTTCCGGTCGGCGATATAAGGAAAATTTTTGGGACCACAAGAAACGCGCCGCGGAGCAAGTCGTATTTTTTGCCCATTGTTTTAGCTTTGGGGTCCCAAAGGACCGGGAACGGGATTTTATGCTTTTCCACGAATCTGACCAGCTTGTCTTTGTCCGCGTCAACCCCCACAAGATAGACGGCGGCGTTATATTTCGGGGCCATTTCAGCCAGGTCGGTTATTTCCTTAAGACAACTGTCGCACCAGGTGCCGAAAAAAGAAATGAACGCCGGCTTATCCTCCCGGAGGATATCGGAGAGAGAAACTGTTTTATCGTTCAGGTCCGTCAATTCAAAGTCGGGCGCCCTGTCACCGGCGGCAAAACCGGCCTTCAGGCAATTTACCGGCAGCAGGAGCAGCAATCCCGCAAAGATCACTTCCTGGATAATTTCGCCACGATTTTTTTGCATGCGTCCTTTAATTCCCTGGAAGACACGGGGTCGCTGTCATAAGACGCTATTATTTTGCCGGTCTCCACGTCCACTACGTTGACCGTGATATAATAGCTGTCCAGGAGCTTTGAAAGCGAGCCCACAAGCACTTTGTTTGACATTAAGCAGTTTCCCTATCTCAACGGCGCATTGCTGCTCGGTGCAGCCGCTGCTCTGGAACTTCTGCTCGGCCAGCACGGCGTCCATGTTGTTCCTGTCCATCACATTGAACCGCCCGGTGTTTACCAGTTCGGTTCTTAAAAAGTCCGCAACTATTGAAGCGTCCGCCTGAGACACGTTCTTGCCGATAAATTCGGCCACGGCCACATTGGTCCCGCCTGATATTTTTACGGCCTCAACTTTAGATACCATAGGCCCGGACAATGGGGTTGTAGGCGCTCCAGAAGCGGAGGCGCCTCGGGAATCTTTGGCCTCAAAATAATAAGAGTAGTTATTGCCGGCAGCTAACTGTCGGGAATAAGTATAAATTAACGCCCCTTCGGGGGCAACTTTTGTAGCGGTGCGATTTATCGCACAAATTCGTCGCATGAATGCGACCGCTACAGCAAACATTGAAATTCCTAAGCCTTAACCGAAATCCCTATTTTTAGCAAAGTCTGATAACCGGTTGAAGAAACACGAATATCATAGATCCCCGCTGCGGCAGTTATTGAATAATTCCCGGACGAATCTGTCGCGGTTTGATTTATCAAACTCCCACTTTGCAGCGCTTCAATTGTTGCCCCTAAAATTGCCGTTGTCCCATCGGATTTTGTCACTTTGCCGGAGATAATTCCCTGTGCGGTAGAACCGAATGGTATTTGCACAGGCGAGGATTTACCAACAGTTGTTCCATCGCCTAATTGACCATACTCATTAAGTCCCCATGCCCACAGGGTTCCATCTGATTTTAAGGCTATTGCATGGTCCCTTCCTGCGGCAATGGAAACCCATTTATTGTCCATTCCAATTTGAACAGGCGAGGATTTATTAGCGGTTGTTCCATCGCCCAATTGACCGAGGTCATTACGCCCCCATGCCCACAGGGTCCCGTCTGATTTTAACGCTATTGTGTGCTGGCATCCTGCTGAAATAGAAAACCATTTATGGTTAGTGCTGACCTGAACCGGCGAGGATTTATTAACTATTGTTCCATCGCCTAACTGACCATCAGCATTAAATCCCCAAGCCCACAATGTCCCGTCTGATTTTAACGCTGTTGTGTGGGAGTATCCCGCCGCGATGGAAATCCACTTATTATTCGTGCCAATCTGAACAGGCGAGAGTTTATCAACCGTTGTTCCATCGCCTAACTGGCCATAACCATTATATCCCCAGGCCCACAGCGTCCCGTCTGATTTTATCGCCACTGTGTGGTACAAACCATTGGCAATCCGTGAAAATCCATTTTTTTTAGAAGAGGCATTGGCCTGCTGTTGAGTCATCAGGCAAACAACAGCCAGCAGACTATAAGCTGCCGCTTTATATCGCAGGCTTGCCGGCGCGCGGACGACTTTCCCGATATATTCGGCAAATATCCCCCGATATTTATCAAAACCGAAGCTGCTCATTATATTTCCTCCAAAAATTGGGGTGCGGATTTCCCACGCCGCCTGCCTGGGCAAATGGCAATTTGCCTGCTACATTCAAAAAATTGTCTGAACGTCCCCGCCCTCCCTCTATTATGACAAGTACGATGCCAGAGTGGCGCTTATTAAGACCGCTTCCATTCAATCAAAATAACCACTACAAGTCAAGAATATAATCCACTAGTATATTATGGTTTTACACCTATGGAAGCTTTAGAATTATCAGGGTCCCATGACATGTTAAGGGCAAAGCAAGCTTTGCCGCTACATCGGCGGAGAAATCCGCGCGCTACATGACGGGGTCGCATAGTCGGGAGAAAATATGTTCAAGAGCATTTACGATATATTGGGGGATCGCGTGAGGGAAGAGCGGAAAAAGGCGGGGCTTACCATTGAAGAGCTGGCCGGGCTGGCGCAGATAAGCTCAAGTTTTCTGGCTTACATCGAAACGAAGGGCAGGAAGGCGAGCCTTGCGACCATAGAAAAACTGGCGCAAGCCCTGAGGATACCCGTGGCAAAACTGTTCGAGACCGTCCCCGGGCCCGGCAAAGACACCGTTTACGCGGCCACCCAGAAATTCGCCCAGCTTATCCGCGACAAAACCGCCAATGAAACCGCCGGCATCCTTGAAGTGGCCAAATCCGCCGCCAAACACCTGCGCCGGAAATAAAAAAGGGGCGGGAATTACTAAGCCCGGGGACTGGCCTGTTTAAATCAGTTTGCCTTTCCAAAGCGCCTTTGTGAACTCGGGCCAGGGATAGATTTTTATGCCGTCCACTTCGCGCGGGACCGGGTCCAGCGAGACCACGGCGAAATCCCTGACCAGGCCCTCCTCCCGCAAAGCCTTCAGCCCCTTCAGATGCCGGTCAAGGATCTGAGGAACCGCCTTAAACTCAAGCGCCAGCTTGTCCCCGACTATCAGATCCACTTCAAGGCCGGTCTTGGTGCGCCAATACTGCATGGGCTCGCCGCGCCGGTTGATTCCAAGGAAGGCCCGTATTTCCGTCATCAGCCAGTGCTCAAAGCATTCCCCGAAAGCCGCGCTGCCGGGCAGAACCTCTCCGCGCCGGGCCAGCTCATTTGCTACGCCCACGTCGAAAAAATAAAACTTTGAGCGGGTTATGGCCTTGCGCCTGCGGGCCGAAAGGAAAGGCAGAATGTCAAAACCTATAAGGGTGTCTTTAAGTATCTGAAGATAGTTTTCAACCGTACGCGTGGGAACCCCCGCATCGCTGGAAACATTGGCATAATGCATTTCCTTCCCGTTTTGCAGCGCCATCACATCCAGGAAACGGACGAAATTATCTATTCTGCGCGTAAGGGCCTCGGCTTTTATTTCCTCGCTCAGATAAAGCCTGGTATAGTTTTTAAGTTCCTCCGCCGGCGACGGCGAAAGCCAGGCGCGGGGCAGCCCGCCGCGGTTGAGATAGCGCGGCAGATCGAAATTCGGGATTTCGCGGGAGCACAGCGGGTAAAACCCCGCTTCCCAGGCGCGCCCGGCCAGCAGGTTTACCCCCGAATGCCGAAGTTTGCGCGCGGAACTGCCCGTAAGCAGGAATTTAATTTCCCTTGCTTCTATAAGCCTGTGAACCTCATCCAGCAGCGAGGGGAGCTTCTGTATTTCATCGATCACAACAATGCGCTCCCGCATTGGAATTTCTTCGCCCAATTGGCGGGGCCGCCGCAGCAGGCGACCAAACACATCGGCGTCCAAAAGGTCGAACAGCTTAACCCCGGGGAGTGAATGCCGGATCCAAAAAGTTTTTCCCGTGCCGCGCGGCCCAAACAGAAAAAAGCTGTTCAGTTTTAAAAGACTGTTCAATTCAACAAGTCTGTTGAAAACCATATAGCCTAGTGTACATAACAATTATGCCGATCAGCAACACTTATGCCGAATAGTATTGTTTTTAGGCAACTTACACAGCCAGCGGATGCGCTCCGCGCGGGAAACCCTGTGCGGCCAAATCCGCCGCCAAACACCTGCGCCGGAAATAAAAACCACAATTTTGTTGTAATCCGCTCGGTAGGTACATAACTGCGGGAAACATTTTGCGCGGTCACAAAGTTGGCGCCGGCCGGACAACGCTGCCTGAGGGCGGGACGTGGGGGCGGGACGGGGGGCGGGACGCGGGGGGCGGGACGTTTCTTACTTTCTTACTTTTACGCGGCTGTTTGAGGCGCTTTATTCAGGTCCTCAAAATCCTTTTCAATCCTCATAACTTGAGAGTGCCGAGTTCTTGGTATAGTGTTACATTTTTTTAGAGGCAAATTCAATCTTAAGTTTTGCATGTAGAATAGATAAATAGGCCCACCTTTGAGTGATTGGATATTTCCATAACTTTTTGTTTCAACAAACCGCGCTGTAAAACTGAAATTTCAATTGACTATAATTGCTACAATATAACAAGCCGCGCTCCCGATTATGAAGAATATCGCTTTTTCCAATCATGCTAAAGACCAAATGGTTGAACGCGGGGCTTCTGCGCAAGAGGTGATAGAAAGCATACATAAAGGAGACAGGTTTTTGGCAAAGCACAGCCGCATTGCTTATCGGCACAATTTTCAATATAACTCCCGCTGGGGTAAAAATTTCTATCGCATTAAACAGGTGATGCCTGTCACCAAAGAAGAAGCAAAAGAAATTATTGTCGTTACCGTGTACACTTTTTATTTTTAAGCCGGAGGTTTCATGAAAATCACATATGACCCGAAAGTTGACGCCGCGTATATACGCTTTAAAGAAGGTAAATTTGAGGTTACCACTCACCAACTTACCGAAGACATAACGATTAATTATGCGCCTGACGGCAGAATTGTCGGCATAGAAATTCTTGATGCGGGTAAATATCTTTTTAAGCACAAAAAACCCCAGATAGAAATAGAAAATCTTCAGCCTGTTTTAAAATCAAACTTCAAAAATCGTCGCAACCAATGGCGCATAAGCCAAAACCATTAAGCTGAACCAACCTCGTAGCGGTCGCATCGCTATGCAACTTATGCGGGATAGTAATCCCGCCGCTACAATTGGCGGATGGCAATCCGCCCGCTATTTTTTCACCCCAATTTTTCTTACTTTGCGTATTCTCGGCAATCTGGTCAGGCTTCTCGTTTATGCCGGTCAGCGTTCTTGCTGATGCCAGTCAGTGCCTGACCACCTCTGTAACACCGGATGGTTTTAGTTTATCTTTTTTTCACTCCTGATTCCAAATCCCCGGCATCGTTTTTCCCGGAACTGTCTTCCCGCTGATTGTCATCCCGGATGGCACTGCCCTTCAACTCGATTTTGTACGCGTTGTGAAACAATCCCAAGCTCGCGCAGAAGATCAGGGAACGTTCCAAGAAGCGGTTGATCACACTTAGGCTGCCGGTGTGGCAGGTGGCCACAGCAAAGAAGATTGCTAAACGCGACAAGCGCCCGTATCAGAGAGTTATCCAGGCCTGGGTTGACGATGGACTGCGCCACGAGGTCCGCGGCACCGGCTACGCGCACCAGTAGGTGTTATTGAAGTTTTGCGAGACTCATTGCTTCGCCGGCGCTTCGTTCGCCTTCTACTTAAATCCGCGAAACATAGCGGCATTTTTCAGCTCTCCCCTCGGTTTAACCGCTTATTAGCCGCTTGTACAACCACTTGTAGCACGCTTGCAAACCCACTCATAACCCGCTTGTAGACCGCTCGTTTAACCGTTCGCCTTCGGTCCGTAAAAGCGAACTTTCCCGACACTGGGGGCCGCTGGGAATTAATGATGATATGTTGTTCCAGGATGTTTATGCGCGAGGCGCCGGAATATTTCCGGCTCAATATAAGCTACTTCAAGAAGCCGCCTTGCTGGACCGGAAGGGGAGTTCCACCCTTGTTCCCACGCCCGCACGGTTGACGCTGTTACGTTTAACAGTGAGGCGAAAACCGGCTGGCTTACGCCGAAACAGCGCCGAAGACCGGCAATCTGCTCCTTACGCCATAACCTGGCCGGCGCTGGAATCTCCAGTGTCGTTTTACGAAGTTTTTTTGTGCCGCATGCATATGCGGTGGCTTCTTTGAGTCCAAAGATAAGTTCTTGTCCCAGTTTTGTCTTGCGCATATTATTGCGCCTCCTCTTTTAATTCCCGCACTAGGGTTTTTAAAATCCGTTTTTCATCCTGGGAAATATCGTCTTTTTCGTTCTTGTCATAAAGGGCAAGAAGATAGATTTGTTCCACGGCGGCGATATCCAGATAGATTGCCCGGTAGCCGCCGCGCTTGCCCTTGCCGCGGCCCGGATCCGCAATCCTGAGTTTTCTGAGCCCTCCCGTTCCCGGAACAACCCGCCCGGCGGCGGGATTTTTAAGCAGTTCTGTCTGGATATTATCCAGGACGGCCGCTCCTGCTCTATCAATCCGTTTTTGAAAAGCTGACGTTTCTATAAAAGTACGACGCATGCTATTAAATAGTATATACCATTAAATGGTATATGTCAAGGGCGCTTTAGAATTATCAGGGTCCCATGACATGTTAAGGGCAAAGCGAGCTTTGCCACTACAAAAGGCGAATGGCAATTCGCCCGCTACATAAGAAACGGCGTCTCGCCGGATTACCGGCTGTCAGGAGAAAATATGTTCAAGAGCATTTACGATATATTGGGGGATCGCGTGAGGGAAGAGCGGAAAAAGGCGGGGCTTACCATTGAAGAGCTGGCCGGGCTGGCGCAGATAAGCTCAAGTTTTCCGGCTTACATCGAAACGAAGGGCAGGAAGGCGAGCCTTGCGACCATAGAAAAACTGGCGCAAGCCCTGAGTATCCCCGTGGCATAACTGTTCGAGACCGTCCCCGGGCCCGGCAAAGACACCGTTTACGCGGCCACCCAGAAATTCGCCCAGCTTATCCGCGACAAAACCGCCAATGAAACCGCCGGCATCCTTGAAGTGGTCAAATCCGCCGCCAAACACCTGCGCCGGAAATAAAAACCACAATTTTGTTGTAATCCGCTCGGCAGGTAAATTGGCCAGCAGAATAAAGGTTACTTCAGGCTTCCGAAAATTTTGGTGAAACTACGGGAAACATTTTGCGCGGTCACAAAGTTGGCGCCGGCCGGACAACGCCGCCTGAAAGCGCGCAGGCCCCCTGGTCAAAGTTTTCCGCCTTTAACTCGCAGTGAGGCTCCCCCGGCAGGAGACAGCATTTTCCCGGCTGCCTTTTTGGTATCATATAATTGTCAGCGGCAGTTAAGGAGAGAGCTTAATGATATCAGCGCTGGTGCTGGTTTCCATTCTTGCGTTATTTATAGGCTACCGTTTTTACGGCAGATTTCTGGCTTCCAAAATGGAGCTGTCCGACGCGAATAAAACTCCGGCCTGCGCCGTCAACGACGGAGTGGATTTCGTGCCCGCAAAAGCGCGGTTCCTGCTCGGCCAGCATTTTTCCGCGATTTCAGCGGCAGGGCCGATAGTAGGGCCGATACTTGCCGGTCTTTATTTCGGCTGGCTGCCCGTGATTATCTGGATAATACTCGGCTCAATTTTTGTGGGCGGCGTTCATGATTTTACCAGCCTTGTGGCTTCTGTCAGGCACAAAGCCGCGTCAATCGGCGAGATAGTGAAAGAGCACATGTCCGTGACCTCTTACCGGCTTTTCCTGGTGTTTATCTGGTTTGCGCTTACTTATGTGATAATCGCTTTTACCGACATTACGGCAGGCACCTTCAAGGCGGTTGTAAACGGCGCAAACATAGGCCCGGGCATAAGCGCTTCTTCTTTGATCTATCTTTTTATAGCGGTTTTTATGGGGATTCTTTTGAAAAACTCCAGAGTCAAACTTTCAACGGTTACCGCAATAGCTCTGCCGCTGGTTTTTTTTGCAATATGGTCCGGACCGCGCCTGCCCGCGCCGGCGCTGGATTTTCTGGGCGGCATTACGGTAAAACAATGGGACGCGGTCATACTCTTTTATTGTTTTATCGCTTCAATAATTCCCGTCTGGCTTCTGCTTCAGCCAAGAGGGTATCTGGGCGGCTGGCTGCTTTATTCGGTCCTGTTGGTCTGTCTGGCAGGAGGAATTTTCGGCGGATTTAAAATTGAATATCCGGCTTTAAACCTTGCGGGTCTGGCGGGAATGGATAATGCCAAAGCTTTGTTTCCCATCCTGTTTATTACTGTCGCCTGCGGAGCCTGCTCGGGCTTTCACGGCCTGGTAGGTTCAGGCACGACTTCAAAGCAGCTTATGTTTGAGAAAGACGCTCTGCCGGTCGGCTACGGCTCAATGCTGCTTGAGGGGCTCGTGGCGGTGCTGGCTCTTGCCACCTTAATGATGCTTCCGAAATCTCCCGAGCTTTTAAAAACCGACCCGAATCTGATTTATGCCAACGGCATAGCCCGTTACCTGGAGCTTGTCGGCCTGGATTTTAATGCCGCGCTTTCTTTCGCCCTTCTGGCGTTTTCAACTTTTGTGTACGACACGCTTGATGTTTGCACCAGACTTGCAAGATATATACTGCAGGAATTATTCGGCTGGACCTCAAGAGCGGGAGCTGTGCTTGCGGCTTTTGTGGCGCTTATCGTTCCATTTGCTTTTCTGATGCTGGCAAAAGAAAAAGGCTATATGCTGGCCTGGACTTTGTTCGGAACAAGCAATCAATTGCTTGCAAGTCTTACGCTTCTTGCCGTTTCAGTCTGGCTTATGCGCAAGGGGAAAAACGCGGTTTTTACCGCGGTTCCCATGCTCTTTATGCTGCTGATGTCCGGCTGGTCGCTGGTCGGCCTGATAATTCCTTTTTTGCATAGTGTATCGGGCGGGGGAGAGATGGGGGCCAACATTCTGATCTCAGGCGCCGGCGCCACGGCGCTTTTCGGCCTGACGGTTTTGCTGCTGGCTGAAACCGTCCGGTTGTTTGTGAAACTCAGGATTTTCAAACCTGTCTGAATTTTGCTCGCGCGTACGCGGGTTTTGTCACATTTTTGAAGATTTTGAGGCGATTTTGAACACTTCGTCAACCAGCCTGTTGATCCCCTTGTCAGCCTGAGTGATGCAATCCGCCAGCATATAAGCCGGAGTGGACACGAATAGATTTTTTTCATCCACGCAGATTTCCGTCGCGCGGCAGGAAACGTGTTTTGCCCCCATTTTTTCAAGTTTTTCGGCCGTGCCTGGATCGGTCCCTATCGTAAGCGTCGGTTTTACATCGGGGTCTCCTTTGAAAACAGCCGCGCACACGACAGGCGCGATGCACATGAATCCGACGGGTTTTCCCGCTTTGTGCATTTCCCTGATAAGTCTTGCGACTTCGGGATTGACCGCGCAGTTTTCGCCCTTGACCGCAAAATCGCAGAGGTTTTTGGCCGCGCCGTATCCGCCGGGGAAGATCAGAGCGTCCAGTTCTTTTTCTTTAACTTCTTTTATGTCCTTTATGCTCCCCCTGGCTATGCGGCCGGATTCCGCCAGCACGTTCCTTTTTTCCGCGGGTGTTTTGTCCGTCAGGTGATTTACGACGTCCAGCTGGTCAATGTCCGGCGCCATAAACACGGGCTCCGCCGGAATTCTTCCGACTGCAAGCAGCGTCAGCACGGATTCATGAATTTCAGTCCCGTCCTTTACTCCGCAGCCTGATAACACTATTCCTATTTTCATATGCCCCTCCTTTTCCGAATTTCCTATTTTGACTAAAAATTTTTGCGGCAAAAATTTTTACCATGCCCCGGCCTTTGGTCGGGGTAACCTTGGGGCAAGAGGGAGTTTGAGGGAGAAAGAAATTTCTCCCTCATCTCCGGCACGGGGATGAAGAAAACCCCGTGCCGGGTACGATAAAATGTTGCTTCAACATTTTATTTTAAAAATTATTCCGCCTTCTTTCCGGGCCTGTTAGTTTCAGCGTGCCGCCCCTGAACAGCACGCCTTCCTTAAAGGCGGCCAGATATTTTCGTATCTGCGCGTGCCAGGTGTTCCAGTCGTGCGGCCAGTTTTCGCCCCAGGGATCGTACCAGCAGGTTATGGCTTTGCTTTTCAGGATTTCCGCCAGTTCAAAGGACTGATCGTTGAAGATTTCCCAGGCCCCCCGCCCGTGAGCTATGACCGCGTAGCCGTCCCGGAGCCGGGCGAGGATCTTTTCGTCCGTAAGCCCGGGAAGATAACTCAGGGGCTCGTTCAAATAAACCCCCGCGTCCGAGTAGCCGTGGAGTTCGGTCCTCAGGCTGTAGACGCCGCTCAAGGCTACGGCGGAGTCGAACCGCTCCGGAAATTTGAGAAAAAAATTGGCGGCGTGAAACGCCCCCAGGCTGTTGCCTGTGGCCATGAATTTTTCGGACACGCCGTAAATCTTTGAGATAAAGGGGATCGCCTCTTCCGTGATGCAGGCCTCGTACTGGGCGTGCCTTAAACCCATCCATTCGTCCTTGACCGGCTTGTTCCACGATTCCCAGTCCCTGCCGTCAACCGCGAAGACCGCGATGTCGCCGCGCTCTATGAATTCGGCGGCCGCGGCTATCATTCCCCTGTCTTCATAATCGTAAAACCTTCCGCTGGAAGTGGGGAAGACCATGACCGGCTTCCCGAGCGAACCGTAGGATTTCAGTTCAAAATCCTGGCCCAGCCGCGCGCTGAAAAATTTATAATATTTGATTTCCATAACCCGAAAATTACTGAAATCGAACTTTCTTAACAACTTGACGAATAAAAACATCCATGCAATTTTCAGGTGTTCACTCGCCCGTCAAACAGCTATGGCCATGTGTTTTACCAATGAACGCCTGTAAAATCACATCACGCCGGCCAGGTGAAGAAACCGAAAAACAACCTCACTCTGGAGCGTTGGTGAAAGCCGGATGATATATATTCTATAATAAGTACAATGCCGTTTTACGACATTTTACCTCTCTCTTACTCTAAGGTTATCCCGTCCTTCAGAACGGAATGTGGTAAAAATTTTTGCGGCAAAAATTTTTAATGAACTTCATATTCCTTTCGCCGTCATTCCCTCCTAACTATTATCGTTTCTGCGCGAACCTCAAAGGAGAAGGAGCCAACGTGCTGGGTATCGGGGAAGCGCCGTTCCAGGAGCTGCGACCGGAGCTGAGAGAATCCCTGGCCTGGTATTACCAGGTCTCCGACATGCACGATTACGGGCAACTGGCGGAAGCCATGCGCTTTTTCACCGCGCGCTTCGGAAAAATAGACAGGCTGGATTCTTTGAACGAATATTGGCTTAAAACGGAGGCCAGGCTTCGGACCGAGTTCGCCGTTGCCGGAGTTCAGGCCTCCGACGTGGCGGAGATACGCCATAAATCGCTGATGAAAAAGATCTTCGCGCAGACCGGCATACCCCACGCGCGGGGAATAGTGGTTTCCGACGCCGGCCAGGCCCGGGAACTCGCCGCGGCCTGGAACTTCCCGGTGATCGTAAAACCGGACGACGGCATGGGCGCGGAACTCACCTACAGGCTTGATTCCCCGTCGGATGTGGACCGGTTTTTCGCGAACAAACCGGACAGGAATTTTATCCTTGAAGAATTTATCCGGGGGGATATAGTCACCTTTGACGGGCTGGCCGGCCCGGCCGGGGAGATAATTTTCTGCGCTTCCCATGTGTACGGAGAAGGCGTGATGGAGTCCGTCCTCGCGGATTCGCACATCTCCTATTACTCCCTGAGGGAGATCCCCGGCGATCTGGAGGACGCGGGCAGAAAGCTCCTGAAAAACTTCCGCGTCAAAGAAAGGTTCTTCCATTTTGAATTCTTCCGGCGGCAGGACGGAACGCTCTGCGCGCTGGAAGTGAATATCCGGCCGCCGGGCGGCATGACGGTGGACATGTTCAACTTCGCCTGCGATATAAACATGTACGGGATCTGGGCTAAAATGATGGCGCACGGGACGGACCGGCTCCAATACGGCAGAAAATACCACTGCGCCTATATCAGCAGAAAAAACAGGTTTAAATACCGCCGCTCCCATGAAGAAATACTCACCCGCCTGGGCAGCCTCCTCGCGCATCACGAGGAGCTTCCCCCGGTCCTGGCCAGGGCGATGGGCGATTACGGCTATATAATCCGCTCAAGATACCCGGCCGTCATAAGCGACGCGGTGAAATTTATACAGGAATTAAAGTAGGGGAAACTGCCGTTCCCACTCTATCAACTGTTTTTCGGCTAATCCGTTTCCATGAGCTGGCGGTAGATCTCTTTAAAATCGGGGGCCTTCTTCAAGGCGCGTTTGCCGTATTTCTGCGAATCCCAGAAATTGTCGCGCTGCATGACCGTCCGATAGTCCCTCACCGCGTCCTCTCTTTTCCCAAGCAGGTCCAGGGCATGGCCACGCCTCAGGTGGCAATAGGTGATCCAGCCCTTGTTGGGAAAAGCCGTCAGCGTTATCCCGTCGGTAAACCACCCGGCCGCCTCTTCCGGTCCGTTAAGGGCCAGCCAGGCGTCTCCGGCCGACAGATAAATGAGCGAAAGCTGCTGGGCCAGGCCCGGCGGCGACAGTCTTTTATAATCCTGGAGGAATCTGCCGCATTCCTCTATGACCTTTTGCCAGGCCTCGCCGTGGACGAGGGTCAGTATCTCGCCCAGCCTGAAGAACATATTGGACGGGTCCGTGGCTTTCAGCTTTTGGACTTCGTCAAGCGCGCCCTCCAGATTTTTCTCGTGCCGGGTAAGTATCTCTATCAGGAAAAGCCTGGCTTCAAGCGAAAAGAACCGCCCTTTTTCCAGGGCCAGCCTTACTTCCGACAGCCCTCTGGCCCTGTCGCCCCTGACAAAGAGGAGCGCGGGTATTTTCAATATTCCCGGCAGGGCGTCGGCGAAATAATCAAATATGCCCAGCCCCAGATATGCGTCGTAAAGTCCGGGGTTCAGCTTGACGCTTTTTCTGAGCAGCTTCCTTCCCTTGTTGCCGCGGATATAAGCTCTGAACCAGCGCTTCTGCACGGCGTGCCACCTGCCCTGGATGCCGTAGGCGCTGCCCATGAAGAAATAGGCGTGGTCCGGAGCAAGCCCGCGCTTCAGGCCTTCTTTGGAAACCTTTATCGTGTTCTCGGCGTTGCGCATAAATTCGTCTTCAAGCCCCTTAAAATCGGCCTTAACGTCGAAATTCTGGGAATATCTCCACCACGAAAGCGCCGCGAGCGCGAAGTAGCCGGCGGGACTGGCGGTATCCAGTTCTATAATGCCGCGAAATTCCAATTCAGCCTTGTCGAATTCCAGCCGGTACATGCAAGCTATGCCCCTGTCATACCTTTCATCCACGGCAGCCCCCAGCGAAAACGGCGGCAGAGCCGCCGCGGAGACGGAAGTGGCGCCGGCGGCCGCGTCCTGGAGGCTCCCGGCGGCGGGTTCCTCCTGGAGGCCGGCCTCTTCCGTGTCCGGCAGCTCGTCCGCCCGGGCGGCCGTAAAACCGGAACAAATCCAAAAAACCGCCAGGAACCGGCAGGCAAGGCCTAACTTTTTCTTCATACAGGATTATTCTACTAAAAAGCCCATCGGCCCGTCGCCTCGGGCGGATATCTAAATACGGCTGTGAGAAAGCCTTTGTCAGGCTGAAACCGGCTATTAGCCCGAAAATTGCTGCAATTTTCGGGTCCAACTAAAACTTTCAGGTTAGGCGGCAGGGGGGTGTTCTTTGGGGTCGGGAAAAGAGGCCTTAAAGCGCCCTATTATAGGGCGAATACCTGATTTTCAATTATAAAGACTTTGAACGGCGCCCTCCTAAAATAAAATGTTGTCCGACAACATTTTATCCTACCCGGCACGGGGCTTTCTTCATCCCCGTGCCGGAAATGAGGGAGAAATTTCTTTCTCCCTCAAACTCCCTCTTTCCCCAAGGTTACCCCGACCAAAGGTCGGGGCATAGTAAAAATTTTTGCGGCAAAAATTTTTAGTTATTGAGTTAGTCGAGTAGAACGCCTCAAGCCTGAATCTTAGGACGGCATAGCGGTTTCCGCCCCTTTCGGTCGGCGGTGCCTCAGTAGCCGTCTGCTTAACTCACGCTTCTGCGTCCCCTCACAGAACCGTGCTTG
>JACQYT010000025.1 GCA_016208085.1 Elusimicrobiota bacterium
TTTGCGATGTTGGCAAAATTTAGCAATTCCGTATTTGTTAGAGATGCTGTCTGCAAAAATCTAGAGAAATTTTCTATTTTTCGCGCAAGTCCTTCGGCCTGGATTTCTTCTTTAAGATAATTCCCAACATATGCTGACAAATCCTGTTCCGGCTCCATAGAGTCATATATGGATGGTATAGAGCCGTAATTAAGAATACGAAGCAGGTTATATTTGCCAATTTCATGAGATGTCAGAGGGAACATATGTCTGGTCCAGGCTCTGCCGCCAAGAAGATTGGCTCCGCCTCTTTTCAACTTTCTCGGACTGCTTCCGGTAAGTATGAATTTGAACCTTTCTTTTTCTATCATATAATGAACCTCGTCCAGCAAGATGGGCATCTTTTGTATTTCGTCAATAATGATGGGTTGGACAATCCGAGAACCAGAAGATGTCAACTCCTCCCGTATAATTTGCGGACGCTGACTTACCTTTAAAAATACATCTGCCTGCAGCAAATCATAAAAGGGAGAATGAGGAAAAAGGCGTTTCAATAAGAATGTTTTTCCTGTCTGGCGGGGGCCGAACAAAAATAGGTTTTTCTTCTCTGCATCCTTTTTAAGATTTATGAATCTTGTGTAGATTTTCATAACATTAAGTATACCATGTTTTCTGATAAAAAGCAACTACATAGCCGTATAACATGATAAAATGACTTACTGATGCCGGTCGGGCGCTATGCCGCCCGACACTTGATGAGCCGGAGACTCGCTGTTCCGATAAGTTTATTGTATACCGCGAAAACCAGAGGTTGTAAAAGCTATTTTTTGCGGCGGATTATTCCGTTTTGGTCAGCGAGATCTCTATGCGGCGGTTCTTGGCCCTTTCTTCGAGGGTGGTATTGGCGGTCAGCGGGCGGTACTCGCCGTAGCCCAGCCCGGCAAGCCTCTGGGGGGCGATGCCCAGTTGCTGCATATAGGCCACCACATTGTATGCCCGGGACATGGAAAGCTCCCAGTTGGAGGTGTACCGGCCGCTCTTGATAGGCACATTATCCGTATGCCCCTCTATAACCACTTCATTGGGCATGTTCTTCAGTTCGCCGGCTATATCCGCAAGCACTTTTTTTGCGTTCTCTTTCACTTCGGCGCGGCCGGAGTCAAAAAGTATGGCGTCGGTGAGCACCAGTTTTATTTTTTTGGCGTTGGACTCTATCTGGACGAATTTGGAAAGCTGCTGGTTGTCCATTTTTTCCCGCAAGCGGCTTTCCATGTCCTGTTCTTCGGCCTGCAGCCGGGCCTTTTCAAGGCGTTTCGCGTCCGCCTTGCCTCCGAAAGCCTTCTGTATCTGGCTCAGGGATTCCTCGTATTTTTTGGCCTTTGTTTTATCGCCTTTCGCTATGGCGAAAGAGAAAAGGATCAGGAAGAAGATCATCAGGTAGCTCATCAGATCGCCGTAGGTCACGGCCCACAAAGCCCCCCTGTTCAGCTCGTGTTCCAGCTCCTCTTTCCGGCATCTGTGGATAGCCATGTTACTTTTTCAAATCCTTCGCTATGGAATCCAGCCGCCTGCTCAGAGTTTCGAAGGCGGAGTATTTTGATTCCAGCGTAAGCAGCCTCTTATCTATCACCAGCCTGTAATCCTGCGAGACGGTATCCAGCTTTTCCCTGACCGCCTTCAGCTGGGCAAGCAGATCTTTGAACTTTTCCTGGAAAGCTTTTTCAAGCCCCGTTTCAAGCTCCAGGAACATCCTTTTCTCCAGTTTTTCGCGCGATGCCAGCTTTTCCCGGAGCTCTTCCAGCCCCGGGCCGAAAGACTTTTCCAGTCCGGAGGCTTTTTCCTTCAGCTTTTCCAGGGCGGAGTCCAGGTACTCCGAATCTGTTTTCAGGGCCTTCAGCCCGTTCTTCAGCGCCAGGCAATTCTCCAGGTATTGCGCCGAGATTTCTTTCACTTCTTTTTTAAACGTGAAAAGAGCTTTGCTCATGTCCGAGAACGCCGCTTCAAGCCCGGCTATCCTCAGGGAAGACGCGGAGATTCTTTCCTGCATTTCCGAATTATCCAGTTCCTTCACCGCGACGCCCAGAGTTTCCAGTTTTTTATTTATCCGCTCCAGTTCTTTTTCCGTTTTCGCGTCCTGAGCGGGAGCGCCGGTTTTAACAGCCTGCAGCTCCGCCTGCACGGCCTTTACGGTCCTTTCAAGCTCCGCAATCCTGGCCTGGCCGGCCCCCCCATCGGCCGGGGGGGGCGGGGCGGACGCCGAAGGAGGAAGAGGCTTCGACTGCTGCGCGGAAGGCGCGGCGGGCTTTACAGGCTGCATCCTGCCGAGACTCGACAGGAAAGAGCCGCCTTCCTTTTTTATTTCCTCTTCTTTCATAAATTGCAAATTACGCGAATTTTATCCGCCCTGTTTGGCGCTTTTCTGTTCCGACCCCAGCATTTTTGAGGGCGCCGGCGGCCTTGATATTCTGCCCTCCTTAATAAGGTTTTCGGCGGAGGCTATCAGTTTTTCCAGTCCCGCATCCCTCTTCTCCGCCGAAAGGGCGCTGAACTTGATATTCTGCTCTATGATCTGCCAGGAGCGCTCCGGCAGCTGCGCCTTTATTTTGCCCTTAAAATCCCCGGAGAGCGCCGGGATTATCTCGCTCCACTCGGTCGGCGTAAACGCCGAGACCAGCGCCGACAGGTCCTTTTCGGAGAGCTTGGCGAGGTCGTCGTCCAGCAGGACCCGCGAGCGTATCTCGGCCGCCAGCGCCGGCTCCTGCGTCTCAAGTATCTTTATCAGATCTTTTTTCGCCGCAAATCCCAGCTCTTCCATGAACTCTATCACTTTAGGCACCCCGCCCATGGCGCTGCTCAGCTTGCGCTCAAGCTCCTCCTTGATCTCAGCCACAATATCCGCCTCCACGAACCGCACCGTGGCCATATTCAGCATTATCCGGGAAGAAAGCTGCCTGTCAAAGGAAGCCATCAGCGCCTTCCTGGCCTCCGGAGGCAGATGGCTGACTATAAGCGCGATATTGGCGGGGTCTTCGCGCTCAAGCATGAATTTTAAAAGCGGGATCTGCTTCATCCTCACGTTGAAGACTACCTCTTCCTCCGCGCTCTCCTCCGGGGACGGCGTCCCCCCGCCGCCCTCTTTTTTCGCGCCTGCCGGGCCCGCGACGGCTTCGCCGGCGCCGCCGGGGGAGCCCTTTCCGCTGAAGCTCATTTCTATCTGGTGCGCCTGCTGGACCTGTGCCATTGAGCTCATGGCGCCCGCCAGCTTGATCACCGCCGCGGCGAGAATCACCATGGAGAGCACCACTATCACGGAGATAAGCCCGTAACGCATGAGCATATTGGCGGACTCCGGATTATTGATTATCGCTTTCCACGCGGGTATAAACGACGCGCGCACGATATTAACGGTATCGCCCCGTTTAACGTCAAGGTTCAGCAGCCCGGTAACCACGTCGCCTATATTACCGGCCTGGGCCGCGCCGATATTCCTGTCCAGCACAATATTCACATTTATATTTTTTATCAGGAACGGCAGGAAGGTGGTGGCGCCGGAAGACTTCGCTCCCTGGGCTTCCTGGAACATGGAATAATAACCCGGCAAAAGCTGCTGGGCGCTTTTGGCGGGGTCCTGCGAGATGCCGGCCCATTTGAAAGGGGGCGCTTCCTGCTCTTTCGGCTTTTCAACCACGGCTTCCACGGAAACCCGGGCCTGGTTGGGGCCCAGGATATTCGCCAGCACCTCCTGGACCTTGCGCGCGAGAGCGTCCTCATACTGTATCTTCTCCTCCACGGAAATATGCGTCTGGGCGAAAGAAAGAGGACAGAGGCAGGAAGCAAGAAGCAGGATAGAGGCGAGGGGCAGAAAAGCGGGGCGTCTTTTTTTACAAAATTCCCCTTGTTCCCCCTTTCTAAAAGGGGGATTTTTCCCCCTCTTTTGCAAAGAGGGGCCGGGGGAGATTTTTAAATTTCCGTTAAACTCCATTTCTTACCTCTTATCTACTTCTTTTCCGACAGGTAGACCTGGAGCCTGCGCTCCACTATTAAAGGCACACTGCCTTTCATTATTTCAAGCACGCCGGTCAGGATCAGTCCCTTGATATTTGTTTCCAGCCAGGCCTTGGCCCGGAGTTTGCCGGCGATAGGGATGCAGATGATGTTGGCGAACCCAATGCCGTAAAGCGCAGAACTTATTGCCAGGGCCATGGAGGGGCCGATGTTCTCGGGGTTGGAGAGTTCTTTCAAGACGCTGATTATTCCGAGCAAAGTCCCGATAAGGCCGAACATCGGGGACAGCAGCCCCATGGTCCGGTAAAAATTGACTATCTCGTTCCTGGCGTCTACTTCCTTGTTTATTTCGTCCTCGATGACTTCCCTGACGAATTTGGAATCGTTATATTCCACGGCGGCGCTGGCCACCCTTTTCAGGAACCCCCCCGCGATGCCGGGGTCGGCGTCCTTCATCGTCATCATGCCGCGGGACCTGGCCTGTTCCGCGAGCTGCACCACCGCCTGAACCGTCCGCTCCGGATTCTCCAGTTCCCCGGTCCGGGTGAAAAGGTCACTGATTGATCCCAGCGATCGCGTAAGAAGTCCTATCGGAGTGTTGATAAGCATGGTTACCGCCACCCCGCCCACAACCACGAAAACGCTGTGAAAATTAAGCACGATAGCCGGGATCTGTCCGGTAGAGATTCCCAGAATGACAAGAGCCGCAAGACTTATCAAACCAATAACGCTTGAAGTGTCCATAGATGTTCCTATATATGCGCTATCCGCGGCGCGGTAAAAGCGCCCGGTCTTCAGCGGAGGCTCCTATTATAAATATACTATTTCAAGAGCCTGGGGGTATTGCGTAAAAATTAAATAATTATTACCCTGCGCCGGCGCCGTATCATGGCCTGGGGCCATCTGATGGCCGGATATGGCCGTTAAACAACATTTTTTTGCTGATACGGGCTATTAGCCTGTTTCAGTGGGTGTTTTTTGACTCAGAAAAAGAGGCCGGATCGTGCCCTATTATAGGGCTGCTCGGGGAGCGTTTTGGGTACTTCTCCCGGCGCCGTGTCACTGGGGAGGCGCAGGCTTGAAGATCATATGGTGTTTCAAAACGAGTCGGAACATTTGTGGACACTGCTGGGGGCGGTGCGAAAAGATCTGTCCAAACGCCATGATTATCCAAACGATAGAATCAGCATTACCGCCTGACAGTAAGCCTATTAAAAAGAATGGCACAAGACCTATAAGAAGCTCCTCAAATCCTAGTGTATAAAAATCGCCCCGAATTCAGGCCTATTAATTAGAGAAATTTAGTGGAATGCTAGTGCCAGGCGACATTATAAATAGACTGGTTAATGGATCGCCAAGCAAACCAGATATAAAGACAAGCAAGGTTGTGGTTGCCAAATAGCCCGCAGTCACGAATATAATAAACCGAACCTTTCCTAATTGAAGATTCGTGCGGTTCTTGACAAGAATTGTTAATGCAATATAACCGAAATAGCAGCCTATCCACCACGGCAGCAAAAGTTCCGGGCCAATGCCAAAACTACAATAACTATGCGAGGCAAAATAGACACCGTAAAGAAGAGCAATAACCGGTATATAGCAAACATAAACGATAATTAATATTTTACGCCAGATTAAAAGTTTCTCTTTGTTAAAATTATACAAAGCAATAATGTGTGGAAGAATCATTATGGCAATACTCATTGTTAATGAAAATAAAACAAACGTTAAAGGACTTGGTTCCATATTTGTTTCACCATAATCGCCTTATCTTTTATTACATGTTTCCTTAAATTTTTTATCTAAAAAATCCCGTTCTTTCTGATAAGCGGGGACTTCAAGTACATATTCCTTCTTCTTATGTAGGTCCCCAAAGCGTTTCCAACCGAGATTTTTACATTGCATTACATGCTCATCTTCATGAATTCTTACCCCGGCCTGAATTACAGGATCAAGAGTCTTGAATTTACTGTAATATATTGGAACTGGTCCAATCCCCGGCAAACAAAACACCTCGGCAATTTTGGTGGCAGTCGGTTCTGTCTGTGAGAGGGGCAGATGTTGGTTGCAGTCAACGATGCGTTTATTCACTGCGTCAATACGTTTTCTGACATAATAACACGTACAACTTTCTGGTATCTTCTTTTCGTCCACACAGCATTCTTTCTTGGGGTCATAACAAGCCCCATCGCACTTCTTCGCGCCGACCTTAATTTTTCCGTCCGCGCAGCAGTCTTTGTTCGGATTGAACCAGGTCCCGCAGCATTTCTGCTTCCCCCAAAGTTTGTGCCACCAATCAAAAATACCGGACTCCGGCCCGCAGCCTGATGTGCAGCCGGAAACAAAAGTGGTGCAAAGACTGTTGTAATCCTGGCAACACTTACATTGTGCCGCCGCCCCGGCGGTAATACCGGTGCATAGCGTGTAGCAGTCTGATTGTTTCGCTGCGTCCTTTGAATACTTTTTTACCGCTTCCGCGCAGCATATTCCCAGGCATCTTCTTGAATTGGGTTCAACCTGCTTACATTCAGCACAGGTTTGAGGCTCGGCTGCCGAAACCGTGGCTTTATCGGATGCAGCAGCGGCCGTTGCCGCCTTTGCCGGTTAATAAGGCGGCTTGTTTGGAGGGGATTGGTTTGAAATCCTTGTCGGGAAGCTTGGCTGTTCCATCGAACATCCGGCTGTTCCGATTGTACAAATCCTTAAGCCGGTCTTTTGTGTTCCTATCCAGCCCCTTGCTTAATTCATTAACGTCGGGAGCCTCGCCTTTGGAACAGTACCCCTTGGCTTTTTTCTTGGCGGCGTCTATCAGGTCGTCTTTCCTCTTTTTCCAGCCGCAGTTTTTCTTGCAGTTTTTTAACGCGGTATCGGCCTTGGCGGCCTCGTCATTTAGGAAGCTTGTAACCGAGGAGCAGAGCTGCTCCATGACGCCGGCGTCGCAGGTTTGGGGCATGGAGATGACGGCAATCTGCACTATGCGCACGGGCGTAAGAGCCGCCTCGCACCCTGGAGGAACGGAATATAACGCAAGAGAAGAGAAGAGAAAGATTGGAAATAGGACCGATATTTTCAAACTGGCTCTCATCCCCGTATCCTCCGCCGGAAAACCCCAATTATTTACAGGCTTTGAGGCCTTAAATAATTTAGCGGTTACGCATATTATGGCACGTAGACCTGGCGGTGTCAATGGTTTTTTGGTTTTTCTGGTTTTTCAAAAAATTCCTCATCCCGCAGTATTGATTCCACCGGTATTTTAAACCAGAAGGTGGAGCCGTGGCCCAGGCCTTTGCTCTCGGCGGCTATCACGCCTTTATGCTGGACCACTATCTCCTGGGCTATGGCCAGGCCGAGCCCCCACCCCATTTTGCGCAGTTGTTCGTTTTTCTGGTGTTTAGCCTGGTAGAATTTTTCAAAGATCTTCCTGGTCTCGCTCGGGTGGATGCCCGCGCCCGAGTCTTTGACGTACGCATAGAGCCAGCGCCCCTCCGCGCGGGTCTTCAGTTCCACCAGTCCTTCTTTCGGGGTGAATTTTATCGCGTTGCCGAGCAGGTTCTGGAGCACCTGGGAGAGGCGGAACTTGTCCCCGTTTACCAGCGCGTTGCGGTTGACCTGGTCGTATTTCAGCTCCACGCCCTGGTTGTGCGCCAGTGTTTCCATCTGGGGCAGCAGCTCCTCTATTATCATATAGAAATTGAAGACCGCCGGGGAGATCTTAAGCTTGCCCGCCTCTATCATGGCCAGGTCGGTCAGGTCGGAAACCAGGCGGTTAAGCCGGTCCACGGCAATGTTCATCTGTTTTGACATGTTCTTCTGCCGCTCGGTGGCCGAGGGCTGAACGGCAAAAAGCTCGCTGAAGCCCCTGATGGAGGCCAGCGGCGTGCGCACGTCGTGGACCACCATGGAGAGGAATTTGGACTTCATGCTGTTAAGCTGGACAAGCTGCTCGTTGGAAAGCGTAAGCCTGGCGGCCATGTCGTTGAGGGCGGCGTTCTTGCTGTAGATGGTATTTTCGGCCACCGCGAGGCTGCGCACGAAATTGTCTATGAGCCGGGCGTTCATCTGCTCGCGCGCGCCGGCTGAATTCTGCTGCCCAATGCCGGAGACCTGATAAAAGACCATAAGGGAAAGCATCAGCACCAGCAGGACGGCGGGAACCAGCAGCAGCAAAAGCTCCATATCCTTACTTCCCCTTCTCCCAGCCTTTCAGCTTCATGAATTCAAGGACCGCCGTGTTACCGGGGTCAAGTTCCAGCGCGGTTTCGTAGGCTTCCCGCGCGCGCTTCAGGTCGCCTATGGCGAAATAAGCGGAGCCGAGCCTTATGCGGGTAAGCAGGTTATGCTCGTCCAGCAGCAGCACTTCCTCGCATTCCTTGGCCGCCAGATCAAACTTCATCACCTGGAAGTTCAGGTCGGCCTTGCGCATCTTTTCGTTTATAAGCGTGAGCCTGGGCAGGATCTCATCCTGTCTTACCGGCAGCCCGGTAAGGCCGCTCAGCAGTTTCAGGAATTCCTCAAACGCCGCTTCCCTGATATCGGCGCCGGCGGCCGCGTGGGCGTAAAGCATGCTTTTGAGCTCCTGGGCGTCCATGTACGCCGTCAACGCGGTCTGGGCCATCGCGGCCTGTTCGCCTGCGCGGGAGAACGCTTTCTGTTTTTCGATATTATATTTAAGATTCAGCTTCTCTACCACGGCCGACATGCGCCTATTCCGCTCCCCCCATTTTCCCTCGGCCAGGGAGTGGTCCATGGCCATGGCGTTGCCAATATTTTCAAGGAAGGCCGGATACTGTCTTTCGTTCAGCGCCTTCTGGGCCTTCTCAAGATAATCCTTCGCCAGCGCGGCCGGTTTATCCTCGCGCCTGTTCTTGCCGCCGCTGCCGAACTGGTAGCCCAGCGAGATATTATTTGACAGGCCAAGTACCGGATGCCTGGTAATGGCGAGATCCAGGCTGTAAGCGCTCAGCAGCACCGTTCCAAGCCCGAAGGAAACCATATTATCGTCCAGGCCGGCGCGCAGGGAGCCTATCGCCATGGCGTATTCGCTGCCTATCCTGAATTTTCCGTCGCCGTCAATTTCGGCCGCGAGCAGGATCTCGCCCGCGATCCGGTAGGCCGCGCCCGCCTTCACAAGGACCGGCAGCTTGTCGGAAGTGTCGCCGCCGGCAAAGCTTATTGTATTGGCCGCGACCAGCCCGAGGTCCAGCCTGCCGCGCAGCAGCGGGCCGTACTGCAGGCCCAGGTCGCAGGCAAAATGCCTGTCTGCGGAATCCGCCAGCGCCCTGTTAAGGAATTTAAAGGAAACACCCACGGAGAGTTTTGAAAAATAGATCCCTTTCAGCCCGCCCGCGGCGGCGAGCGCGGTTTCGGAATAATTGAAGCCGGAAGTCCTGTTGTTATAGGCGTCCCTGCCTTCCGCGCCGGCGCCGGCGAGCCTTATAAGTTCCAGTCCCCAGCCGCCGGGGAGCCTGTTGAAATTCCCGGCATAGCCGATGAAATCATAATATGCGCCTTCAAACAGCGCGCTGTGCATAAGCTGGACGTTGGGACGCGCCAGCATACCCAGCCCCGAGGGGTTATAATAGACGGAAGCGGCGTCCCTGGAAACGGCCGTGAAAGCGCCGCCCATCGAGATCGGCCGCGCTCCCGCGCCGTAATTAAAGAGCTCCCCGACCCGCCCGCCGTCGGCGGATAAAAGAGAGGCAGAGGTAAAGGTAAAGTAAAACAGAAAAGCAAAAGACGCCGGACGTCCTTTAAAAAAGGCAACCGGCTGTTTTCCGACCATCTTCGCCGTTTTTCCGCTCTTCATAATACCTGCTCTTCCTTAATCCTTAATCCTTAATCCTTAATCCTTAATCCTTCCGCTAGTGTATCACCCCTATCTTCACTCTGGCGCTGTCGCCCACCGCCTCTATAATCCCTATATATATGCCTTTTGAAACTTTCTTCCCGGAGGAATCCGTGCCGTCCCAGTTCAGGTCATGGACGGTGTCCGGCGCCGAATCCAGGGATTTAACTTTTTTGCCGTAGATATCGTATATTTTCACCGCCGCGCGGCCGCTCGCGTTAAGCTGGAAATGTATGGTGGCCTGCGCCGTTCTCGAATCAAAAGGATTCGGATAGGCGGAAACGCCGGTGATCGTATTAAGCGAAGCAAGGGAAAGGTCCACCCTCAGCGGAGCGGCGGGCGCGCCGGCAAGGCCCGCGCCGTTGACCGGGGTCACCCGGTAGAAATAGGTGCCGGGAGAACGGTTGATCACGGCCGCCGCCTTAAAGGAACGCGACGCCGCTTCCCCCCCCGGGGCCTGGGAAGGCCGGACGGACCCGCTCACGCCGATGGCGCCGGTCCCTATTATGACGGTCCGCAACGCGGTGGTGCTGAAATGCACCCAGAGCGGGCTATCGGCTTTTCTCTCCTCCACCTTGTAATAAGCTAATCCCGAAGGGCCGAAGGTGGCGGGGTACCAGGTTATCAGCATGGAATTCTGCTCTTGTATGGCGCTCAAGGCTCCGGAAGCCAGCTCGGGAACGATCGCGTCCACCGAGAATTGCCGGCATACTATGTCGCTGTAAGAACCGTCCAGCGAGTTCCTGGTCCTGACGCACAGGTAGTAGCTCCCGGCCTGGTCGAGGTCCAGGCCCGTGGCCCAGATCTCGCGGTTAAGCCCGCCGCCGGTCCAGGAGGCGGCGGGAGCGCTCTCATCCGCCTGGGCGGAACCCACGTAGTAATAGACCTGCTCTATAGCGCCCATAATGACCGAAGATTCCCACGTGAAGCGCACTCTGGTCCTGTACGCGTTATAACGCGCGGCCTCATCGCCGAACAGCTCGCCGTTAGCCTTGTAAACGAACAGAAGCGGCGGGGTCGGAACCTTTGAATCCTTTATGGCGCCGACCGTGGTTACGAAATCCGAGAACGGAGCGACGGCGTCCTCCCCCGCAAGCGTAAAGTTGGCTTCGTTGACAAAGCCGAGGCCGGCGGTGCTTCCAAGCGAAGCGGAACCCGCTATATCCATCATCAGAAAGAAAGTAGCCGTGGAAGCCGTTACGTTGAGCCCTTCGCTGAAATTAAGCGCCGCGGCGGTCCCGGAAACCTGCGCGGACGCGGCCAGCACGTCGTAGGTAGAATTAAAGGCGCCGCTGCCGTCCGTGTCTTTATAAAGTTTCACCATTATATCGGAGGGCAGAATGTTGCCCGCGAGGTCCACGCGCAGAGCGGTGATAACGGCCCGGTCCCGGTTGGTCCATAACTCAAGTTTGGCCATATAATTGTTTAAAGTTCCCTGGTAAAGGCTGGCCGGCGCCCGGTTGGAGAACCGCATACTGAGGAGATCCGGGTCGTCGGCCAGCGTGCCTACCATGCTGAAGACCGCAGCGCTGCCCGCTACCGAAAGGCTATCCGGCGCGAGCACGCTGAAATTCTGGGCCGAAGCCCGCATGCCGAAGGTCGCCCCCACGGTGGCCAGCGAGGAGACGCTGACGGTGACGAAATAAGTCCTGTTGGAGGTATCCAGCGCCTGGGCCGGCGCGAAGCTCAGTACCGCGTAACCGTTGGAAAAACCGCCGGCCTGGGCTACCAGGGAATCGTTCAGGCTGCTGAAGCTCCCATTGCCGTCGTCCGCCCACGCCCTTACCGCCGTTATATCCGCGTCCAGCAGGTTGCCGGTCTTGTCAAAACGCACGCTGGCCAGGGTCACCGAATTCTGGTCGGCGGCCATCACAAGTCTGCCCATCACCTTGTTCGCATCCCCCTGCTTCAGCGACGGCGCCGAATCCTGGGGCGTTATCATAAGGATGTCCACAGTGGGTTGGATAAGCGCAAGCTGCCCGTTGAAAGGGAAAGAAGCCGGGGAAACCACGTGCGGGAAATTGACTTTCAGATAGCTGACGGCCGGCACGGTGATGCCGAAAGTCCGGCCGTAGGCGGCGCTGGCGGAAATATTGGCGACCAGATAATATGTCCTTGGGGTCTTTCCCAGGGTTTGCGCCGCGTTAAACGCGGCTATGCCGCCGGAGAACGCGGCGCTGGAAAGCAGCGGCTCCTCGCCTGTGCCTCCCCAGGAGCCGTTGCCGTCATCCCTATAGAGCCTGAGTTCGGAGATGTCGGAATCGTAGCCGGTGCCGGCCCTCATTATGTCCATCTCGGACAGGTCTATGGTATAAGAGGAAGCGTAGAGCGTGAAGCTTGAGACCAGTATGGTGTTCTGCCCCTGCACGACCCAGGTGCTGAGCTGGTTCTGAAAAGAAGCGTAAAGCGTCTGCTTGGGCGCCTGTATGGTTATGGCGGCGGTGCCGAACGGGCTTATGGCGGCCACGCTGTTTCCCGCGTTGACCGTGAAATACGAGTTATTCAGCGCCCTTACTACGATCGTCCTGCCTACTTCGGCGCCCGGGGCTATGTCCATGACGAGGAAATAGTTGGAGGGCAGCGTGGTAACGGTCTGGGCCGCGGAAGAGATGTTCAGGAAAGCGGTCCCGGCGGTCCCGTCCGAACCGAACGTGACGGTGGACGGAGTGACCAGCAGGTAGTTGCTCAGCGCGTCGGGGTCGAAGTAACCGTAGTTGTTCAGGTCATAGTAGAGCTTTACCTTTGCGATATCGGAGTCGAACGAAGTGCCGCTCCGTTCAAACCTCATTGAAAGAAGCTTCGCCTTTGACACGTCGGCCCTGGCGGTCAACTTCAATAACTGCACATTGACCCCCCCGGGATATACTCCCGCGGGATAGACACCGGCCGTGCTTATAGTAACCGTGTTCGGGTAGAGCTGCACGTCCACGGGTCCCGCGCTCACCGGGTAGGCGACGGGGCCCGTGGAGGCGATATTCGGGGCGCTGACCGTGAAATAGGAGGTGGCCGGAACCGAGAGGCCGACGGTATAGCCGGCCTCGACGTTCTGGCTGATGTTTATGGTCACGAAATAGTTCCTGGCGGAGGTGTTTATCGCCTGGGGGGCGGTAAAGGACAGGTTGGAACTGCCGCCGGAGAACAGGTCTCCGCCCTGGGTGACAAGCGCGTCGCCCGCGCCGAATTCCCCGTTTGCGTCGTCATCCCGGAAGATCTTCAGCGCCGTCACCAGGCTGTCGGAGAGCGTCCCGGTTTTTTCAACGCGGACGGCGGTCAGAAAAGCCTGGTTCCTGTCCGCCGCGAACTGGAGCTTCAGCATGGGATAATCGGCGGCGCCCTCATATATAACGCCTGTCGTCAAATCCGCCTTGCCGGTCAGCATAAGCCTGTTTATAACGGCCTTTATCTCCGCCGTCCCCGTGGTGAAAGGCAGCGGGGTGACCGTCTTTGACAGGGTATAGGCCGGCAGCGTGAAGTAGTCCGCGTTTGTGACGCCTATGCCTATGGTGCCGCCCGGATTGGCCAGCGACGAAATGTTAAGCGCGTAAAACAGCGCGGTATTGATCCCCGCCGAGACCGTGACCGTGGCCAGGTTTACCGTCGCCACCCCGCCGGAGAAAGCGGCGGAACCCAGCAGCAGGTCCACATTGGGGTTAAGCGAGCCCCCGTCCAGCGTCAGGTCCTGATAAATGCTTACGGAGGCATCCGAGTCAGAACCCAGGCCGAGGCGGTTGACCTTCACCCGGCTGAGCTGGGTCACGCCGACGCTGACGTTCAGCGTGGCGACGGCCGCCTGGTACAAGCCGCCCTGGTCCACCGTCGCCGGCATGGCGCCGGCCAGGTCTATGGTGGCGGTATTGTTCGTCTGTATGACCAGCGTGTTGCTGGTGAAGGGCGAGACGGACAGGAGGATCGTGTCCGACGGGCTGCCGGAAGTGAAATCGGAAGCGGCGGAGATCCTGATATTAAAATCGTACCCCTCCTGGGCCCCGGCCGCGATATCCACCGCTATAAAGAAAGCCGTCGGGGCGGCGCCGACGGTCTTTAAAGCGGCGGAAGCGGTGAAAGTGACGGTGGAGGAACGTTCGCCGGAGGAGAAGACGTCGCCGCCGGAAGTTATAAGCGCATCGCCGCCAAGGTCGAACACGCCGTTGGAGTTGGAGTCCCGGTAAACTTTGACCGCGTTTATGTAATTCGCCGGAGCGTTTCCCCCAAGGCGCAAAACCACCTTGTCAAGGCGGGTGGTGCCGGTGTCCGTTTGGGTGAGCAGTTTTACGACCGCCAGATCGGTCACCCCGGGCTGGACTACGCCCGAGGCGAGGCTGGAGGGCGTTATGTTAAGTATGTTGGGCCCGTCCGTCACCGTGGAAATCGCGGAGTCCGCGGGGAACGTCCCCACCGCCCTGAACGGGTACGTGAAAGTCAGGCCGGGCGCTGCGTCAAGCCGGGCCCCGACGGTTTTCCCCACGCCGACGGAGGAGGAAAGCTTATAAACGACGAAGAACCGCCTCACCGCGCCGGCGATGAATTGCGGCGTGACATTGATCGTGGCGGTGCCGGCCGTTACCAGCGCGCTGCCTATCTGGGAATCCCCGGCGCCGAAACTGCCGTCGCCGTCGTCCTGGTAGATATATGCCGCTGATATGTCGGCGTCCGGGATATTGCCGAGCCTGGCCACTTTCACCTGCTGTAGATACGTTGAACGACCGGGATTGGCGTTCAGGTCGAAGATCAGGAACGCGGCGGAAGTCCCCTGCGCAAGCTGCGCCGGCGCCGCGTCCTGGGCCGTGAAATACACGATGCCCGAGGTCATCGTGGAAACCGCCGTGGAAGGGGCGCTTAGGTTATAGGCGTTATCCCGGGCATAAGACCTTAAATAATAGGTGGCGCCGTCGGAAAGGCCTGTAAAAGAATATGCGGTGCCGGTAAAATTGCTGCTTGAGTAGCCGGTGTCGAAGTCGATCGAAAGCGCAAGCTCATGGTTGTAATCCTTGACGCCGGAAAGGGCGTCGCTGGCCCAAGCCAGGACCGAGACCGTATAATCCCCGATGCCGGTCGCAGCCGCCGTCACCCCGGTCGGCAACGTAGTATCCGTCAGCACGGAATAAGGGCCCGCCGTTATCGCGTTACCCACCCGGTCGGCTAGGTTGAACCTGAGCTGGTCCGTGGCGCCGCATGGCGCGCCGCTGCAGGTCTGCGCGTTGGTGGATTGGATGACGGCCAGGTTGTAGGCGGTCAGGGTCTGGGCGGCCGTAGAGCCGTGAGTTCCGGTCCAGGCCAGGTAAGGCCCGGCCCCCGCGAGCGTGGAAACGATCGTAGTCCACGCGGCGCCCGCGTTGGTGGAATACTGCACGCTGAAGGCGCCGGTGGTCATGCTCAGGCCGCTTACCAGGTCCTGCGCCAGGATCCGGGCCGTAACGCCGGTTGCGAGTTTTGTCCACTGGCTTGCGCCGAGCCAGCCGCCGGTGGAACTACTTGTCGCAAAGCCGGATGCGGCCGGGTTCGCGGAGTCGAACGCGGAACCCGCGCTGAACGGCGAGCTGGACAGGCTGACCGTATCCGACGGATTGCCGGGGGTGAAGTCGGAAGCGGTGGAGATCCTGACATTAAAATCATATCCCTCCTGGGCCCCGGCCGAAATATCCACCGTTATAAAAAAATATGACGGGGCGGAACCAACGGTCTTTAACGCGTCGAAAGCGCTGAGAGCGGTGATAGTGACGGTGGAGGAGCGTTCGCCCGCGGAGAAGACGTCGCCGCCGGAAGTTATAAGGGTATCGCCGCCGTCAAACGAGCCGTCGGAGTTGGAATCCCGGTATATCTTGACAGCGCTTATGTAATTGACCGGCGTCGTTCCACCAAGGCGCAAAACCACCTTGTCAAGGCGGGTGGTGCCGGTGTCGGTCTGGGTGAGCAGTCTTATGACCGGCAGGTTCGACACTCCTATTTTGGTCATATCCGGGGCCAGGCTCTCCGGCGTTATGGCAAGAATGTTGGGCCCGTCGGCCACTGCGGCCGTCGTAGAGTCCGCCGGGAACGTCCCCGCCGCTCTGAAAGGATACACGAAGGTCAGACTATCGGCGGCGGCAAGCCTTGCCCCGGCGGTCCTCCCCACCCCGGCGGAAGCGGAAAGTTTATAAACGACAAAGAACCGCCTGCTCGTGCCGTCTATGAACTGGGGCGTGATATTAATGGTGGCGGTGCCGGCCGTTACCACCGCGTCGCCCAGTTGGGAATCCCCTGCGCCGAAAGTCCCGTCGCCGTTATCCAGATAGATATAAACAGCGGCTATGTCGGCATCCGGGATATTGCCGAGCCTGACCGCTTTCACCTGCTGGAGATACGTTGAACGGCCTGGATTGGCGTTCAGGTCAAAGATCAGGAACGCCGCTGAGGTCCCCTGCAAAAGCGAGACCGGCGCCGCATCCTGGGCCGTGAAATACACGATGCCCGAGGTCATTGTGGAAACCGCCGTTGAAGGGGCGCTCAGGTTATAGGCGTTGTCACGGGCATAGGACCGTAAATAATAGGTGGCGCCGTCATAAAGGCCTGTAAAAGAATATGCGGTGCCGGTAAAATTGCTGCTTGAGTAGCCGGTGTCGAAGTCGATCGAAAGCGCCAGCTCATGGTTATAATCCATGACGCCGGAAAGGGCGTCGCCGGCCCAAGCCAGGACCGAGACCGTGTAATCCCCGATGCCAGTCGGAGCCGCCGTGACCCCTGCAGGAAGCGTTGTATCGGAGAGCACGGCGTACGGACCGGCCGTTTCCACATTACCGCCCCTGTCGGCCAGGCTGAACCTGACCTGGTTTGTGGCGCCGCAGGGCGCGCCGCCGCAGGTCTGCGTGTTGGTGGATTGGACCAGATCCAGATTATAGGCGGTCAGGGTCTGGGCGTCCGTGGAACCATGAGCGCCGGACAAGGCCAGGTAAGGCGCAGCCCCGGTGAGCGTGGAAACGACCGTAGTCCACGCGGCGCCCGCGTTGGTGGAATACTGAACGCTGAAAGTCCCGGTCGTTATGCTCAGCCCGCTTATCAGGTCCTGCGCCAGCATCTGCGCCGTAACTCCGGTTGCAAGCTTTGTCCACTGGCTCTCGCCGAGCCACCCGCCGGTGGAACTGAAAGTCGCAAAGCCCGAGACCGAGGGGCTTGAAAAATCAGTTAAGAAACTGGAGGTAGAAGACCAGGGGCCGTAGTTCCCCGCGTAGCTCACCCCCCTTATGCGCCAGTAATAAGTGGTAGCCGTCGCCAGGGTATAACCGACGCCCTTGTATGTTCCGTCGGCGGTCGGCAGGCTTGTGTTCACCGTTCCCACCGGCGTAAGGATATCCATCACCGTGCCGGCGAAATCAGGGTCGTTGCTTGAAACCTGGACCTGGAAATTGGCCAGTCCGACGGCCACGCCCGTGCTCGGCCCGGTCCAGGCGTAATTGGGCTGGGCTATCGCAAAACCCCCGTCGGCCGGGGAAGAAGGGGTTGAAACGGCCAGGTGCACGGGGCACAGGTCCACCGGCGTGGAAATACCGCCGTAGGCCGACCCGTTGCCCGGATACAGGTCCCCGGCAAACGCAGGCGCGGGAACGCGGCACAGAGAACCGGCAATAACCCCCAAGGCAAAAAGCCCCTTTACACCCTCTCCCGAAAAGAGGCTTATAACCCGCCTTTTAACCCCGCTGATCTTCATTCTGTTTTTCCCTGCTTCCTTTCGCCTAATCGCCTTCCCCGTTACGGCCCCCTCACTCCACGCCCGCCGACATCGGCATAACGGCTGGAGATAGGCCAAGTGTCGTTGGTGGGACGGCGTGAAACACCGGCCCAGTAACTGTCCTGAAACCAACTGCCTCCGCGAATGCTGATATAGGCGGAACCCGGCGTCGGCCAGCCGGCGGGATAGTCAACAGCGCCGTTCCCGTTCGCCGGCGCGGTTGAGTATGAGCAGTTCAACGCCACTTCCCACGTATTACCGCTCAGGTCCGCCGCCCCGTACGGCGAGGCGCCGGTCTGCGCCGCTGTCCTATATATATCCCCGCTCATGTATCTTCCGATATCCAGCACCTTGTCCCCTCCGACGATATTCCCGAAATTCAGGTAATTCTTCGCGTGCGTTCCTCCCTCATTGGGCGGCGAATAAAAGTAGGTTGTCCCATTAGACAGCGGCTCTTCGTCCCCCCAGAGATATTTCCGCGCGTCGGGGTTTAGATCCCTTGCCGCTTTCTGGTATTCCATCTCCGTCATCGGGCGCAGCGCCGACCAGGACAGGAACCGCCACAGGTCCCAGGCGGAAAGAAAGTTCTTCGCCGCGTTCGGATCTACGGCCGCGTACCTTGAACCGTACGGGTTTGCCGCGGTATAAGTCATATTATGGCCGTACGAGACTGTGCCTTCGTACAAAACCCCTGCCCATTCCGCCGAAACGTTATTAAGAAAATCCGCGTAAAGCCCCTGCGAGAGCTCATAGCGCATAATATAAGAAGAACCGAAGCCGTTCGGCCATCCCGCCGCCGCCCCGGTCGGAATATCATTGACGGAACCAATGGTCACCGCGTTACCCCCGTTATAGTTGTTTAATCCGCTCGTGCAGCCGTCGGCGCAATAGAGATAACTTCCCTGAGGTATCTTTACCATCGGTATCGTGTAAACTTTGACTATGGCGGAATCTTTAACAAGCGCGCCGCCGGCCAGGTAATCCCAGATCAGCGTAACAGTGGAACTCCACAGACTGCTGGTCGCGGTATGGTCAATGAAAACGCCCATCTTGTCCGAGGCAAGCGTCAATGTCGCCCCGGCGTCCACGCTGCCGCCCGAGGCCAGGACCGCGTGGTTCCAGCTCCCGCTCGCCCCCGCCTCCGTGGAAAACTTGACAAATACCCAGTCCGCGGTGTTATAGGCCCCGCCGTTGGCCGTGACGCCGGAAATGACGTTATTTGAACGGATATGGAAAGTAACGCTGATGGTCCCGGAGCCGGTGGGGCTTGAAAGCACGACGCTTGAGATGGAAGCGCTGTTTATCGGAAATTGCGACGCGAATTCCCCGGTGGTGAAACTCCAGGGCGCGGACCAGCCGCTGTAAGCGCCGCCGGAATCGGAGCTTACGCACGCCTGATACCAGTACACGGTATCAGGGTTTAACGGGACCGTGTAGGTGACGCTGCTGTAGAAAGTGAAGGTGGCCGTGCTTGCGCCCTGATATGCGTCGGATGAAACGGAAATGGTTCCGTCCCGGCCGGCAAAAACGCCCTGGGTGAAAGTCTGCGCGGTTACCTGGTTGAAGTCATAAACCAGCGAACTGAAGAGGCTGTCTAACGCCACCTGGACCTGGTATTGGACCGTGCTGCCCGTAACGGAGTAGAATTTAAGGCCCGGGGCCTGGGAAACGCCGACGGCGCCGTCGGCTGGATACACCAGCGCGGGGGCCGCGAGCTGGGCAAAGGCGGGAACAGTTCCGGAACACAGTAACGCAAAAGGCAGCAGGTACCTTTTTAAGGCGCAGACGCGGTTATTAAAGGGTTTTTGAGCCATAATTGATTCATCCGTGGAAAGCCATGATTGGCATATCATATATAGTATAAGTTACGGATTTATTAACCGCAAGGGGTATTTGGTATCGTACTGGAAGGGGTGAGGGGTAGGTTGAAAGCTGTTCTTTGTGCAGTTACCAATACTTACCTTAAACGAGGGCAACTTTTGTAGCGGTGCGATTTATCGCACAAATTCGTCGCATAAATGCGACCGCTACAGCAAACATTGAAATTCCTGAGCATGAACCTATCCACCTGAGCGGTAACTTCAGCTTTCTAGGCAACAAGGACGTCCGCCAGCACCGGTTTCTGAAGGACCAGCACGTTCTTTTGCGACGCGAAAGGTTTACCCCGCTCGGGAAACCCGGTCACGAAAATTATAGGAATATCCTTCCCAAGTAATCCCCTTATTTTCTCAAACACTTTTTCTCCGCCGCCCCCGCCCATCTCGGCATCAAGCAGCAGTAAGTCCGGCATGAAGTCCAGGCATTTGATTATCGCGGCCGTGGCGTCTTCCACCGTTTCAACCGTAAAGCCGGCGTCTTCAAGACACAGCCTGTAAAATTCCCTGGCGTCGGCGTCGTCGTCCGCTGCAAGTATTCTTTTCATCCCCATCCCCTCCGCCTAAAGCACCGGCAGATACCTGGTCACCTCGTAATCGGTGACCTGGGTGCGGTAATTATCCCATTCTATGCGCTTGTTCTCTATGAATTTCCCGAACACGTGCTCTCCCAGCGCCTCCCTGAGCAGTTTGGATTTTTGGGCCTCTTCCAGGGCTTCAAGGAGCGAGCCGGGCAGGGTTTCTATTTTATTGGCCTTCCGCTCAAGGTGGTCCATCTCGTAAATATCGGCTTCCACGGGCTTGGCCAAAGGCAGTTTGTTCTTTATGCCGGCAAGGCCCGCGGCAAGCATCACGGAGAACGCCAGATACGGATTACAGGCCGGGTCCGGGAAGCGGCACTCTATGCGGCTGGATTTTTCCGCGCCGATGCGCAGCTGCGGCACTCTTACCAGCGCGGAGCGGTTGCTCCGCGCCCAGGCTATGTAAACCGGCGCTTCAAAACCGGGCACAAGGCGTTTATAGGAATTGACCCACTGGTTGGTGACAGCGCAGAGCTCCCTGACATGCTTGAGTACGCCCGCCGTATAATGTTTTGCGGTCTGGGAAAGATAGACCGGGTCGCCCTTGTCAAAGAAAGTGTTTCTCTCCCCCCTGAAAAGCGACTGGTGCACGTGCATGCCGCTGCCGTTGACGCCGTTCAGGGGCTTCGGCATGAAAGAGGCGTAGCAGTTGTGCTTTGCGGCGACCTGTTTGACCACGACCTTGTAAATTATGACCTTGTCGGCCATGCTGAGCGCATCGCAGTACCGCAGGTCTATCTCGTGCTGGCTTGGCGCGACCTCGTGGTGGGAGTATTCAACCGGTATGCCCAGGTCTTCTAGGAGCAGGATGGTCTCTTTTCTCAAGTCGGTGGATTCATCCAGCGGCACCGTGTCGAAATAACCGCCGTTGTCCAGGGCCTCCGGCCTGGAGGAATTGGAAAAATAGAAGTATTCAAG
Source organism: Elusimicrobiota bacterium (assembly GCA_016208085.1). Classification (GTDB taxonomy): domain Bacteria; phylum Elusimicrobiota; class Elusimicrobia; order Elusimicrobiales; family UBA9959; genus JAHJSU01. The sequence continues at coordinate 20,905 of JACQYT010000025.1, forward strand.
TTCAGGCCCCACCATGAAAGCGTCAAACCCCAGCCCGGCGGCCTTTTTAAGGTTTTGCTTTAAAACATAGCGGGTGTCGCCCGGGTAATGCCCGCCCTGCGGCGTCACGATATCGCCGAACATGACGGCGCTCTGGGAGCCGTCAAAAGCGGCCGGCATCAGTTTGAAAGTTTCGGGGTCCGGCATGAACAGCAGGTCGGACTCGTAGATGCGCGCGAAACCTTCAATGGACGACCCGTCAAGGCCCATGCCGTCTCTCAGCGCGTGTTCAAGCTCCCTGCGGCTGATGGAAATGGATTTAAGCTGGCCCAGGATATCCACGAAGCACAGCTTTATGAACCTGATGTCTTTCTTCTGCACTATACTCAGTATCTCTTTGGCCTTATTCTTGTCCGTCATTGTCCCTCC
>JACQYT010000098.1 GCA_016208085.1 Elusimicrobiota bacterium
GCAGCGCAGTCCGCGCAATTCGTCGGCAGGCTCAAGGGTTTCGACGGCCATGCCTTTATCTTACATATAAGGAGGGGTGTGTGTCCAGTCGGGGCGGGGAATTTTCAGCAGGGCAGAGACGGGTTTACTGAATATTTACGACAACGCTTCTTTTGGATGCTTATAAAAAGCCATCAATACATCTTTGGGAACACGACCTGAAAGTAGGTTTAGTTCCTCCTTGTCGACATTGAAAAGGCTGGCTATCTTGCTTGCAAATTCATTGGAAACAGTCGCTCGACCATTCTCAATGTGACTGATATAGGTATGCGAAACTTTTAATTTTTTCGCCAATGGCTTTATGCCAATTCCCCTCTCAATTCTTAGTTTTCTCAATTGTTTGCCAAAAGTGCTCATGGATTTTATTATAGCAGGGTTGACTATTTTAGTCAACCCTTTTTAAAAATCTCCCCTGCCCCTCTTTGCAAAAGAGGGGTACAGGCCTGTTGGACTTTCAGGGGGGCCGGGAAATGATTTAATATTGATAATGTTCATTGAAACGCACGCGCACCTGAACGATAAGGCTTTTGACGCCGACCGGGACGCGGTGCTGGATAAATGCCGCGCCAACGGCGTGAACAGGATAATCGAGATAGCCTGCCTCGCTGGGGAATGGGCCGCCGGGGAAAAACTGGCGGCTGCGCGCGGAGGGACAGTGTTCTGCGCCTTCGGCCTGCACCCGCTGTAGCGGCGGATGTAAATCCGCTTAAAGGGCGATTCACATCGCCCGCTACAGGGCGGAGCAACCCTGGGGCAAAGCGAACGATGACCCGAAAATTGTATTTTTTTGTTTCTAGGACAAAGAACTGGAAAAAATAATAAAAGAGCGCATCCTGATCTTTGACGGGGCACTGGGCACCTATCTGGGAAAGTTCGGGCTTGTCCCCGGGGATTTTAAAGGCCATGAGGGGTTGAACTGTACTTTATTATGAACTCTATCGGATATATGATAACAGGCCTGATTTTGTTCTCGTTTATCATGCTTATTTACTATCCGATAGGCAGCAATTCCGCGACGGTTTGCGGAATTGCTGGTCAATGGGTTGACCCGCGCAACCCCCGCCAATTAAATGTTAAAATTATTCCATGAAGGAATTCGACGCGCTTATCAAGGTCGCGCTTAAAGAGGACGTGGGGCCGGGAGACGTGACCACCGAGGTTTTCATCCCCAGGGGCCGCAGGTTCGAAGGGAAGATGTTCGCCAAAGCGCCCGGGGTGCTTTCAGGCAGCGTCGTGGCCAAAAGGGTCTTTGAACTGGCCGCTCCCGGCGCCAGGGTCAGACTCCTGATGAAAGACGGGGCGCGGTTTAAAAAAGGCGCCGCTATCCTTAAAGTGCGCGGCTCCGCCAAAATCCTCACTGCCGAGCGCACAGCGCTGAATTTTGTCCAGCATCTGTCCGGCATAGCCGCCCGCGCCGCATTATTCGCCGGGAAGCTCAAAGGCTTCCAGACCAGAATATACGACACCCGCAAGACCATGCCAGCCCTGAGGGAGCTTGAGAAGCGTGCCGTCAAATGCGGCGGCGGGGCCAACCACCGCCGGGGTCTGTACGACGCGTTCTTGATAAAGGATAACCATGTCGCCGCGCTCGGCGGGGATATCGAAAAGCTGAAACAAAAGCTGGCCTTCGCGCGCAAAAAATATCGGCGCCTGAAAATAGAGATAGAGGCGCAGAACCTGCCTCAGGTCAGGGCTTTCCTGCCGCTCGGCTTCGATATAATACTGCTGGACAATATGAGCCGAGCCGACATGAAGAAGGCTATAGCTCTCATTCGCGCCAGCAGCCGGAAAACCGAAATAGAGATATCGGGCGGAGTAAAGCTTGAAGATCTGACCGGGCTTTCAAAGCTGGGCGCCGACAGGATTTCTGCAGGCTCCATCACCAACTCGGTTGCCGCGCTGGACATAGCGTTTGATGTCTGGCCTGTGAAAAGCAAGGAAGTAAGGAGGCAGAGAAGTAAAGCGGTAGGGATTTTAGGGAGATTACTATGACTGTTTTTAAAGACATGGATATCCTTGACCTGGATACTTTGCCGGGCATAGCGAAGATTGTTCTTATGGAAACTACGCAGTCCACCCAGGAAACGGCGCGGAGCCTGGCGCTGGAGGGCAATGCCGAGAAGACCTTGGTGCTGGCTTTAAGCCAGACCGCAGGCATTGGCCGCATGGGCCGGAGCTGGGAATCGGGCGGCGGCGGCATTTATATGACTTTGATCCTGAAACCCATTGTCGGCCTGAGGTTTTTGAGGGATTTAAGCGTCCTGACCGGCCGGGTCGCCGCCGACACGCTGAAACAGCTTTATGGGCTTAACGCCCGCGTAAAGCGCCCGAACGACATATACGCCCTGCACCCCCAAAAGAAAAAATATCTTAAAATAGCCGGCATACTCACCGAATCCGCCTCCATCAATAAGACCCCGAACTGGATACTTCTCGGTATCGGGATAAATCTCAATAATTCCGTTTCGCTTGATACCGCCGTAAGCGTCTCCGAGATCCTTAAAAAAGAAGTCTCAAGGGAAGAATTCCTTAAAGCTTTTTTTTATAATTTCTGGCAGATATATTCCGCCTGGGAATATTCCTCGCAATCCAAATCTTAAAAATTTTTACGGCAAAAATTTTTACCATACCCCGTTGTAGCGGCGGACGTAAATCCGCGTCCGCTGAGGGGCGATTTACATCGCCCGCTACAATTAACGGCGCTGGCATAGCCTTGAGGGAGAAAGGAATTTCTCCCTCATCTCCCTGCCTGCCGGCAGGCAGGCGGCGCGGGACGCGAGAAAACCCCGCGCCGGGTACATAAAATGTTGCCGGGCAACATTTTATTTACGCTTTGGGTTTGGTCAGCGCGGTTTTTACGGCTTCCATCAGGTCGTCGGTGTTGAAGGGCTTGGTAAGGAAAGCTGTAACCTGCGAGAACCGCTGGAACATGGTTCTTGAGGGTTCAAGGGCGGACAAAACGATTATAGGCATGTTCTTGGAGTCCGCATCCTCGGTTATCTGGTTGGCGAGCGAATAGCCGTCTATGCCGGGCAGCATCACGTCCAGAAGCATCAGGTCCGGCTTATACTGGTGCAGGTTATCCATCACTTCCCTGCCGTTGTCGCAGACCTGGACCTGGTGGCCCATGGATTCAAGCGTGTACTGCACGAGGCTTGAGATCTCGGGATCGTCATCCACTACAAGTACTTTATTCCCCATACCTTAAATTTAACACATATCGCGTTTGCAGGTCAAGACCGAAAAATTGCCTTTTTTATTTCAGCGGCTTTAACGATAAAGTCTTTGCTGTTATACTCTCTTAAGTAGTACGCGGCATGGACGAATATCTCAAGCGGGCGCACCAGCGCGGCCCGGGTAATTTCTATTGCCACGCCTTTAGAGAGTTTCCCTTCATACGCGTCCTTTGAGGGCGTCCGCTCGGCATAGCTGAATTTGACGCCCAAAAGCCGCGCCTTTGAAAGTTTTTTGGCTATCTTCTCCGCTTTCATCCAGGGCGCGCCGAACCACAGAAAAGGCGCGTCCGTGCCGCGTCCCACCGAAACGTTCGTCGCTTCAAAACAGCCCAGGCCCGGGTAGAGTATCTCGGCTGCGACATTCCTTATATTAGGCGAAGGATTGGTCCAGACGACCGCGGTTTCGTCAAAGAACATCTCCCGGCGCCAGTTTTCCATTTTGACGACGGTAAGCTTCAAGTCCAGCTTTTTGAAGTCCTTGTGAAACAGCGCCATCTCGCCGGCGGTGAAGGCGTGGCGCACAGGTACGCTTAAATAGGCGGTGAAGGCGCTGACATCGGGAGCCAGCGCCGGCCCCTCTATAATGTCGCCGCCGATCGGGTTGGGCCTGTCCAGGACCATGAACTCAAGATTGTTTTTGGCGGCTTCCTCCATGGCATAGCCCATCGTGGTAAGATAGGTGTAGAACCGGGCGCCTATGTCCTGTATATCAAAGACCAGCACGTCCAGGCCTTTGAGCATGTCCGCTGTGGGACGCTGGTTTTTGCCGTACAGGCTGTACACGGAAATCCCGGTCGCCGGATCGGTGGAATTATCTATCAGCGCGCCGCCTTCTTCGGCCCCCCTGAACCCGTGCTCGGGGGAGAAGATCGCGGCCAGTTCCACTTTCCCGGAGCCGTGCAGTGCGTCAATGGCGTTTTTGCCGTCTTTATCCACCGCTGAATGGTTGGTTATGAGCCCCACCCGTTTGCCTTTCAGCGGCGCGAAATCATCCCGCTCAAGCATGTCCAGGCCGGTCAGGGTGAACTGCGCCGCGCGGGCCAAAGTAACCGGCTTTTCCTTCAGCGCCAGCAGATACAGCGCGCCCTGGTCCCACAGCTTGAAGGCGAAAGTCCGGGCTTTCGCGCCGTTCCCGGCGAAGAAATCCACCCTGCCGGGGCCTTTTATGGCGCCGCCAGTATCCTGGCAGAAGACAAAGCGTGAATCCTGCTTTCTGCCCAGCAGAACGCCTTGTTCGTTAACGTCCGGGGTATTCACGCTCATGAAAGCCAGCGCGCCCAGCGGGACCAGCGCGTTATCCACGGCTACCGACCGCCAGCCGACCAACGGCAGGCCGTAAGTGCCGGTCGGGCCCTCCTGGGGGTCGGCCGGCTGCTCAAGCTTAAAAAAAGTGTAGCGTCTGTTCTGGCTCATTATGGAGCGTTCTTTATCCGGATGTTCCAGCAGGTACTGCTTGCCTTTTTCGTGGGTCAGGCCCTCTCTGGGAAGGGCGCCGGATTCCACCAGCGCGGCCAGCCAGCCTTTGAATTTAAGGCTGTTGGTGGCGGCGAACTTGGCCTTTATCTGCCGGCCATCCTCAAGCTTGAGTCTGCCGGAACCCTCTATGTGGAGGTCCATGATATCGGCCCTGTCCTTGAACCAGGCCAGTTCCAGCCCCTTGCCATTCAGCGCTTCTTCAAAATCTATCTCTTCCCTAGCCATATACGGCACCAGCGCGTTCCTATTCAACCTGCCGGTCAATTTTTCGCCCTTGAATTTATCGTTGAAGTCTTCAAGGTTGACGCTGATGAGGTCGTCGGGCCTGGCGTAGATGGGGTATTTGTAGTCCCCGGTCTTTGTCAGGCTTGCGGGGAGGGTGGGCTCGTAATAGGAGCTGAAGATGACCGTGCCGGTAGAATCGCGGCCGGCCAGCCGGTATATATCAAAGGTTTCCTTTATTTTGCGGTCCAGTTCCGCCTGGTCCGGGCTTAAGGCCAGGATCTTTATGAACTCGCTGGTGGAGGCGGCCAGGGTCCCGGCGGTTATTTTCCGCGAGCCGAAGGTGTACGAGATGGCGCTGCCGCCGCCTGATTGAAAATACTTCAGGTTAAGTTCGGCCGCTTTCATCAGGGCTTTTTTGTCGTCCTGATCCAAAAAAGAGGGTGTTTTATCCGTTTCTACCGGTATTACGGGTATGGCCGCGGCCGGAGCGGTCGCGACACAGACCTGCGGGCAGGGGGGGCAGTCCCCGGTCCCTGCGGTTCCCTGTTTCTCCATGTCTATAGTGGCGCAGCCCGCTAAAAACAGGGTTAAAGCGAGTAAAACCGGCTTTTTCATATTTTTTCCCCGCTGCTTGCGGCTTGTGACCCGTGTCCTGTGGCTTCATTTACCCTGTGTTCGGGTGTTTTTAAGGGTTTTCCGGAAGCCCGGCGGATGTATGCAAAGTCAAATTTAACTTACAATACATCGCGGTTTTTTCATAGGCAAAAAATCCTCAGCCGGTTTCTATTATCCCAAAATTTTAATGTTGACACAAGTTCAATTATCTATTAGACTTTACCCATGAAAAGAAAAATAATGTTCTTATTCCTTTTATTAGTGCTTCCCGGACTCGCCCTGGCCGAAGATGCCGAATTGATCGCTTTCAGCGGCAACGTTGAAGTAAGACCGGGCCGTGAAGGCAAATGGGCCGCCGCCAGGCGGAACATGGACATAACCGAAGGATCAGCCGTCCGCACTGCCGCCGGCGCCTCAGCCGTGGTATTGCTGCCCAACAAGACCAAGGTGTGGATGAAAGAATCGTCCAATCTGGAGCTGGAGCAGCGCCAGACGCTGGCTTCGCGCCTGGCGCTGATGTTCGGCAGGATAAAGCTGCGGGTGCCCCACCTGCTGCGCAAAGAAAAATTTGAAGTCCGCACTCCGTCCGCCGTCTGCGCGGTCAGGGGCACGGAATTCACCGTGGACACGGACGAAATCGGCAGGATGAATATCAATGTCCTCTACGGCGAGGTGAAGCTGAATTTCGTCGTGCCGCCTGAAAAGGGCCTCGCCGAACTTTATATACCCCAGGGCAGAACGCTCCGCCTTGAGGAAAAAGGCCAGGCGGGCAAAGTGGGCCTTATGACCGCGGCTTCGGAGCGCAGCTCCCTTGAAAACTGGAATCCGGGCCTTAAGCCGGAAGAAAGGCAGAAAGAACTCCAGGCCAAAGAAAACGACCGCGCCCAACTGAAAGAATTCGCCGACGCAACCGCTAACAGCGAAAATTCCGTCAAGAACTTCCTTAATAATGTCAAGGAAGCCGACCTTGAAGCCGGCAGGACGCTCAGGGACGTGCACGGCAACCTGGTGCGCGTGGACCAGCGGCTTGTGCGCCCGGATAACAGCACTTTGCAGTTTTACAATATAGTCAAAAGGCCGGTGTACAACTACACCCGCAACATGTCGGCTTCCGGCGGCTTTAAATATAACGGCAGCCTCAGCATGGCCGACAGGCTGGACCTGATGCAGATGACTATGAAATTCAACCAGGACCTGCCCCAGCGCATAGAGGAATGGGCCGGGTTCTTCAGTGGCAGTTCCGTGGACCCCGTGTACTCCACCTTCCTGATGGCCAACAGGACTTACCGCGACGAAATATTCTTCACTGGCGAGGGTTACAAGTACGACCCGGTCAGGGACGAGCTTGTCAGCAATCCCTGGGTGGTAGGCCTTGCCACCCCTGATACCTCCCCTGACGACAGAGCCGTCCTGCTGGCCGGCATCCTGACCGGCAGCGACGCCGTCGCCCAGTTCAACGCCGTCAGCCGGCTGGATATAAAAGACACCGGCGCGGGCGGCGTTCTCGCCTATAATACCGGCTCAGCGGCTTCGCCTGTATGGACCCCCATGTCCAACGCCAAGTGGGCCATACAGGCGCCCAGGAGTGACGGTTATAACCATTACGAAGTGACCGGCGACCCTGTCCTCTCGCAATACAGGGCCGACCTGTACCGGGTCGGAAATACCGGCGATTACATCTGGTACGCCAGGGAAAATTACGCCATTGACAACTCAGGCGCGATACAGAAGGCGGGAGATTTTACCAGGTCCAATCTGGATCCGTTCACCATCCTGAAGAATACCGCCGGCGAGACCATAATATATGTCAAAGGCTCCAACAGCGGCAATCCCGCTTTGCTGACTAATAACGCGCAAGCCAAAGCCGATATCAAGGACGCGGATTATTTCACCGGCACGCGCTATGCCTCCGGCACCAACATTGACCTGGTGATCATACCGGACCTGGCCGTGGCGGCTGTGCAGAGAATGCTTCCCGCCCTGACGAAACTCAACGAATGATACTCAATATTCCAGGAATTTCCTTTTTTTGCATGGATTCCTGCCAACAGATCGCAGGAATGACAGTTCCCTATGCTGTCATTCCCGCAATTTGTAGGCGGGAATCCATAGAGATAGTCTGTAAAAGTCCGCCCGGAGGGCGTTAATTAAAATGAAGAGACTGATATTAACCTTAACGGCTGTTATGTGCCTCAACGGCGTAACTTTTGCCGCCATAGACTGGGAGTCCAAGGGGATGCAGATGGTGGGCGAAATAGTGGCCAACCCCGCCGCTTTCTTCTATGATTTCCAGCAGGATCTTGAGGGCACCGTGCCGCTGCCGCCGGGAAAGTCGCTCGGCTTTCAGACCGGCCTGTTCCCGACGCTGCTCCCGCTGGGCTATGCCAACGTCTCCGCGAAATACCGCCTGCACGGCGAAGGGCGCCTGGCCCCCGGCGTGCCGCAGGTGGATTTCATCGGCGGCTACTGGAACATGGTCTGGGCCAAGCTGGCGGCCAACCAGTCCGACACGATAGACGACGCCAGGTTCAACGGCTATTATCTGGGCGCCGTCGTCAGTTCCTCCGTCAGCCCCAGGATACGCACTTTCTGGGGCTACAAGCGCTCCGCGCTGGCGGCCAGACTCGGCTTCAAGCAGGGCAAAGAGCCGGATTTCATGGGCACCAGGGTCAACAGCTTTGATTCCGGGTTCAAGGACGACTTCTTTATAGCCGGCATAGAATCGCCAAGAAGCATAGATAAGTTCTGGAGCATGCAGCTGAACTACGGCATAAAGACCCAGACCTTCTCCACCAAGCTAAGCTGGTACGGCAAGGTTTTTGAACTGGGCCTTAATATCTATCCCGAAGGCGTTCTGGTCATCCACCCGGTGTGGAACCTTCACCTTAACTTTTAAGGCTAAAGGCTGAAGGATAAAGGCTAAAGGCCGGAAACCGAAAATTCAGGGGAATTCATAACAAGGATCGAGAAATGAAAAAAATAATTTTAGGACTGCTGATGCTGGCGGCGGGAACCGATGCCTGCGCGGCCGTGGCCGAAGATTCAAAGATCTTCACGCCGTATTTTGATATGACTCTTCTGGAAGCGGCTTATATGCCGTCCGTGGGGAATATTTTCAGCGGCGGCAACATAAACACCCAGGTGGGCCTGCTGACCAAGATAACGCCCGACAACCAGTTGTTTGGGCTTTATACGTTCAATTACTACGGCCCGGCCTTCCAGCCGCAGGATTCAAAACAGTTCACGGACCGTTCCATGTCGCACGGCTTCAACTTTGAATACCGCAGGGGCCTTGGCGAAAAATTCAAAGTCCGGCCCAGCGTTTCATTGATGACCGATTACGCGCGCACCGGCGCCAACGAAGCCTGGAAAAACGGGCTTTATAACATGAACTCGGTAGGCGGCCAGCTGGCCGTGGATTACAACTTTGATCCCGATAAGAACGGCTTCGTCACCGCCGTTTTCATTTTAAAGAAAGTTGAATTCCCGAATTATACCGATCTGCTGAGGGAATTCCAGCAGGCCGGCAACACCTCCGAGACTTCGGGCGGCCTCCAGGACCAAAGCCTCACACAATTCTCCTTAAGGCCCAACTGGAATAAATTCTTCGGCGGCTTCACCTACACCCTCCAGGACTATAAGAACCAGCAAGTGGTTAAGAATACCGGAGTTTACGACGTGGATACCAAACAGAAGGATAGGACCATGGCGCTGAACCTGGGCTTCCACCACACCCTGTGGATATTTGAGCTGTTCCCTGCGCTGTCTTACACCATGCACGTCTCAAACCAGAATTTCATGCGCTACAAATATCTGGGCGCCACCGCCGCGGACCCGTCTTTGGGGACCGCGGACGTCACTTTCGTACCGAAGAATTACGATTATAACGATTTGTCGTTCAGCGTGCCGCTGGACCTGAATATCACCGGCAAATGGGCCGTAGGCGGCTCCATAAACGTGACCAGCCGGACTTATAAAAGGGGCGCCAGGGACGCGAAGAACGACTATAATTTTTCCAAGAAGCAGAAGAACCTGATGACCACCCTGACCGGCAGCATCCGCAAGCGCATGAACGAGGCGGCCATGGTGCGGCTGTTCTACTCGCTGACGGTGGCTTCTTCAAATAACAAGTTTGAGCAATATATGCCGTATAATTACACCGGTAACTCCATAGGCGTGGCCTATCAGCTGTCTTATTAAAAAGCCGCAGGCTTTTTAGTGCCATATGCTTTCCCGCCAAACAGTCCGGCGGGTCCGCCTCCGGCGGAAAGCCATAAGCCATAGGCAGAGGCCCGGAATAAACTCCCGGGTCTTCTTTTTTCTGCATATGGCTTACGGCCTATGGCTTAGGACATCAGGGCGCGCTTACCGGTATTTGTAAAAATGATATAATAAAACACCTGTAGCGGAAACCGGGAACCGTTTCCGGAAGCGCGGGTTTTTGCCGGGTTTTCCAGGGGTTCATTCATGTACTTGAAAACCATTGATATCTACGGCTTTAAATCGTTCGCCAATAAAGTCAAGCTGCCGCTTAAACCCGGCATCACCTGCATAGTGGGCCCCAACGGCTGCGGCAAGTCCAACGTGGCGGATTCGCTCAAATGGTGCATAGGCGAGATGTCGTGGAAATCGCTCAGGACGCCGTCAATGATGGACGTGATCTTCGCGGGCACCACGCGCAGGCAGTCGCTTAACATGGCCGAAGTGTCCCTGACCTTCGACAACGAATCCCGCAAGCTGGCGCTGGATTTCAGCGAGGTCACGGTGACCAGGAAGATCTACCGCTCCGAGGAATCCGAATATTTCATAAACAAAGTGCAGTGCCGCTTAAGGGACATCCGCGAGCTGTTCCTGGATACCGGCGTAGGGACCGACGGCTACGCCATCATAGACCAGGGCGAGGTGGAATACGTTCTTAACGCGACCCCGGAGGAAAGGCGGGAGCTTTTTGAGGAAGCGGCCGGCGTGTCCAAATACAAGGCCAAGAGGGAAGAAGCCCTGAGACGCCTTGAAAAAGTGGACGCGGATCTGGCCCGGCTTGCCGACTCAATGGTCTTGATAGACGAGCAGATAAAGAAGCTTGATACGGAGGCCAAACGCGCGCGCACCCGGCAGAAATACAAGGAAGAGCTGACCGAAGCCGAGATCGCCATGCTGGCCGGGGATCTGGCCGGGTTCGCCGCCCGGGCCTGCGTCTGCGAGGCAACGCTTGCGCCGGTGAACAGGGAACTTTCCGAGACCGCGTCCGCCGTCGCCGCTTTGAACGGGGAAATAGCGGCTTTTAATCTGAACCTCACCCAGAAGCAGGAAGAGGCGCGGGTTCTGGGCGAAGCCGTCTCCGCCGTCAAATTCGAGAAGGCCCGGCTGGAAGGCGCAGTGGTAAATAACGGCAGGCTTTCCGAGGAGATCTTCAAACAAACCAGTACCCTTGAATCCTCCGAAAAGCTCAACGAAGAGACCATTGCAGGCGTCACCCCCCGCCTGGAAGAGGTCACAAATACGCTGGCGAACAGCGAAGCTTCCTTAAGCAGCCTCGCGAACGATTACGAAAAGGGACTGGCCGAGCTGAAAAAAATAGAGGAAGAGACCAACGCCGTAGACGCCTCCGCCGACGCCCTTGAGCGCGACATTACCGCCGCCTACCAGTCCGAAGTGGATATCTCCGGCGACATAGCCAAGACCGGCTCCGACACAGGCCATTACAAGGACAATATACTGGGCCTGAAAAAAGAGTCGGAAGGGCTTGAGCTGAAGAGGACCGGGCTCCAGGCCAGGCTCGCCGGGCTCCGGGCAGGGCTTGGCGCGGGCAAGAACGCCATAGAAACCGGGAAAGCGGACCTCGGCAAAGTTCAGGCCGCCGGGAACGGCTTCGCCGCGAAACTCTCCGAAATAGAAAAAAGGCTTTTCGATCTCAACGCCGACAAGACCGGCGTCCGTTCCCGCCTTGACGCGATACTCTCGCAGGGTGAGAAAGATTCCTACTGGGTGGGCATCAATAACGTGCTGAACTCCGGCATCGCCGGCATAAGGGGCACGCTGCGGCACCTGGTGACGGTAAAAAAAGAGGACCGGCTGGCCGTGGAAGAGGCTTTCGGCCGGTTCCTTGACGCCGTGGTCTGCGACACGTTTGAACGCGCGCAGGAGGCCATAGCCTATTTGAAGCACCTGGGCAAAGGCCGCTGCCGGTTCATAATACTTGACCGCGTGGGCGCTGCCCCGTCCGGCTCCTGGGAGATCCCGAACGCCGTTAAAATACTTGAAAAAATAACCTGCCCTCCGGAATACGAGGCTCTCGTGGCCAATCTGCTGGCCGGAATTTACTCCGTCGGCGGCTCCGTCACGGGGCCCTTCTGGCTGTCCGGCGGCGTTGAAGAAGTGACCTCCAACGAACCGTACTGGGAAGAGGAAAGCGAGCTTAAAGAAAAGATCCGGCTGCTGGAGACTGAAGAAGCCGGGCTTGGGGTGGAGAAGGCCGAAAACACCGCCGGGTTCGAGAACTCAACCGCCGAGGCTGCGGCCGCCCAGGAAAAAATAAACGCCCTTAACATAGAGTTCCACCGCGCCGAGGTGGAGAACAAGAACGCCGAAGACGAAGCCGGGGTCAATGCCGGCAACATTTATTTCACGGCTTCGGAAACGGCCAAGTCGGAGGCCATGCTCGCCGCAGCCGTTGAGCTGCTGGCCGCCCTGAACTTGCGGTATTGCGAAGCCAGGAAGGTATGCGAAGACAAAAGGGCCGAACTGTCCGCCCTGAGCGGCAGAAAAGACGCGCTTCACGCCGCCTACTCAAAGAACAAGGAAGAGATCGGCGCCCGGAAAGCGAACCTTGAGAACCACCGGAAAAATCTGGAGCTCCTCAGGCTGGAGATAAACCGCCTTGAGCGCCAGCTTTCCGCCCTGACCGCCGGGCGCGAACGCGCCGCGGCCGCAAAAACCGAACTGGCCGAGCGCGCGGCCCGATGCGCCGCGGAGACCGAAAACGCCAAAAAACGCCTGCTGGAAGTGATGAACGAACTGGCCGAAAAAGAAATAATAGAAAAGCAGCTGGCCGAAGAAATAAACGCTTTAAAAACCGACTTTGACCGCCTTAACACGAACCTCAAGGATTCAAAAGAGATACAGGGCGAGTGCGAGAAGAAAAAACATGAGATAGAGCTTCAGATAAACACACTGAAAACCCGCATTGACGACCTGACCCGCCGCCTGACCGAAGAGTGGAACCTCACAGTTGAGGAAGCCGCCGCGAAGTATGGGGCGGCGGAAGTGGACGCCGAAAGGGTGAAATTCTTGAGGAAGCGCCTTGAGAACCTGGGAGCGGTGAACATGACGGCGCCGGAGGAACACGACGCGCTGGTCAACAAGTATAATTTCATGAATTCCCAGGTGGAGGACCTGAACAAGGCCAAGAGCGACTTAAGGTCGGCCATCGCGAAAATAAACGACGCCACCAGGGAGAACTTCAGGCTCACCTACGACAAGGTCAAGGTGCACTTTAAGCAGATCTACGGCCTGCTGTTCAACGGGGGCGAGGCGGACCTGATCCTGACCGTGCCGGAAAACATACTTGAGACCGGCGTTGAGATCCTGGCCCATCCGCCCGGCAAGAAACTGATGAGCATTTCCCAGCTCTCCGGCGGCGAAAAGGCGCTGACCGCGCTGGCGCTGCTGTTCAGCTTCTTCTGCGTCAATCCTTCGCCTTTCTGCGTGATGGACGAGGCAGACACGGCGCTGGACGAGGCCAATATTGAGCGCTTCGTGAGGCTGCTCAGGGAATTTTCCGGCACCACCCAGTTCATAGTCATCACCCACAACAAGCGCACCATGGAAGCCGCTGACGTGCTCTACGGCGTGACCATGGAGGAGCCGGGCGTTTCAAAACTCATCTCGGTGGACTTGAGGAAAGCCTCAGAGCTGGCCGCCGTCGCCGGCAAAGTGAAAGCGGAGCTGAATGCGTAAGAGCAGGGTATAGGGTAGAGGGTTTAGGGTATAGGGTAAGGAGTTCCTCATTTCTGCACCCTCTACCCTCCACTCTCTACCCTCTACCCTCTACCCTCTACCCTACTTATGATCTACGGTGTTTTTTCTGATGTCCATGGCAATTATGAAGCGTTGAAATCGGCGCTTGCTTTTTTCAAAAAAAACAAGGCGGCGAGCTTCATCTGCTGCGGGGACCTGGTAGGCTACGGGCCCCAGCCGGCCGAATGCGTCAAGGCCGTAATGGGCCTGGAAAACCTGGCCATAGTCCTGGGCAACCACGACGCGGCCGCGACCGGCAGGATGGACATGAAGTGGTTTAACGGCAACGCCATCGCGGCCATATTATACGCCAGGTGCAACCTTTCGGGAGCCGAGCTGGCCTGGCTGACCGGCCTGCCGGAAACCGTCAAAACTCCGGAGTTCACCCTGGTGCACGGCTCGCCCAGGAAACCCCTGACGGAATATGTTTTAAGCGAATCCCAATTCCTCGAAAACCTGCCGTACTGGGATATTTCGCCCTGCTTTATAGGGCACAGCCATATGCCGGTCTATTTCCGGCAAACCGACGACGCTCCGCCCGAGACCGATTTTTTAAGGCCCATGTCAAGAATGCTCCTCGGCGGACTCCGCTATGTGCTGAACCCGGGGTCGGTGGGCCAGCCCAGGGACGGCAACCCGAGGGCTTCGCTCGGCTTATACGATTCCCAGAAAAAGAGCTTTGAAATATTCCGCGTGGATTATAATGTCACAAAAACCCAGGAGCTGATGAAGAAAACCGGCCTCCCGCAGGTGCTCGTGGACCGGCTGGCGTACGGATTGTAAGGAATCATAGCGTAAAACGCTATGATTCGCCATAAGCCGTATGCCATACGCTTTTTAAGGAGGTCCTTTAGAGCATATGGCTTAAAGCTTACGGCCTATGGCAGATGATAGTATTCACGTTAATATATATGGAGTGGATTTAAACTGATGAAAACGCACATCCTTATAGTTGACGACGACAAAAATTTTATCGAAACGCTTAAAGACGGCCTGAAGCTCAAAGAACCGGAAGTCTATGTAACAGTGGCTGAATCCGCGCATGCGGCTTTGGAGGCGCTTTCCAAAATCGTGCCTTCACTTATCATACTGGACGTACAGCTTCCCGACATGCACGGGGTGGAACTTCTGCGCACCATCAAGGAGTCGGCGCGCCTGAAAAAAGTGCCGGTCGTATTCATCTCCGCCAAATATACCGAGCCGGCGGACCGCTCAGAGGCCATACTGGCCGGGGGGAGGTCTTTTTTCTCCAAGCCGGTGGATATAGACGAACTGTGGAAAGAGATCAGGTATCTGCTTGACAAGAAAAATTAGTGTAGCCGCAGAGCTTGCTCTGCCTAAAAAAATAGATATAGCCGCGGAGCGAAGCTCTGCTTCTTGCAACACGCAATTCCTTATACCTGATACCTGGAGATTATCATGTCAAACGAAATACAGTTAACGGACGCCAGTTTTGAACAGGAAGTGCTCAAAAGCGCGCTGCCGGCGCTGGTGGATTTCTGGGCGCCGTGGTGCGGGCCCTGCAAGATGATCGGCCCCATGATTGAGGAGCTGGCTGATGAATACGCCGGCAGGGTGAAGATCTGCAAGCTCAACACCGACGAAAATCCGGACAGCGCGGCAAAATACAGGATCTCGGCCATCCCCAGCCTGCTTTTGTTCAAAGACGGAAGACAGGTGCGGGAAATGATCGGCCTTCAGCCCAAAGAAGAGCTTAAGCGCCGCCTGGACGAGCTGCTAGTGTAGTGTCCCTAACGCTTCTTTACTTTTGGCCTGTAGTCGCAGAGCTTGCTCTGCTATTGGCGGCAAAGCAAGCTTTGCCGCTACACACGAAACAGAATCAAATATCAAGAGATTTATGAGACACTACACTAGCGTAAGAATAGCAACGGAAAATAAAAATTAATTTCTTACTTTCTGTAGCATTCTGTAGCTTTCAGTTGCTATCAATCATAATCCCCCCATAATGTTTAAAAAAACCATCTTTATAATAGACGCGCATGCGTTCCTGCACCGCAGTTATCACGCCCTGCCTAAGCTTTCCACATCCAAAGGCGAGGAAGTCGGCGCCCTCTACGGTTTTTTGCGGCTGCTCCTTAAAATTATTAAGGAGCACAAGCCGGATTACGCGGCTGTCTGCTTTGACTCCCCCGGCAAAACTTTCCGGGACGAGCTCTATTGCGGGTATAAAGCCAACAGGAAAGAGACAGAAGATGGGCTTGTCAGCCAGTTGAAACAGGCCCCGGAACTGCCCGGCGCCGTGGGACTCAAAGCCGTCGTCCTGCCGGGTTATGAGGCCGACGATATAATAGCGACGCTTGCCGAAAAATTTTCCGCCGGCGGGGTTGAAGTCGTCATAGTGACCGGGGACAAGGACGCCGCCCAGCTGGTGCGCGACGGTGTGAAGCTCTGGGACGGCGGTTCCGCTTCATTTTCAGGAGAAGCGGAGGTGTTGGTCAAGTTCGGGGTCAAACCCTCCCAGATAGCCGATTTTCTGGCTTTGACCGGCGACTCTTCCGATAACGTGCCGGGCGTGGCGGGCATAGGCCCGAAAGGCGCGGCCAAGCTTCTGTCCGCTTACGGCGCGCTTGAAAATATTCTGGCCGCCGCCTCCGAGGGACACACCTTGCAGCAAGGTGTGTCCCCGACGCCATTGGACAAACTGCTCGCCAAGGTGGCCGCCGGCGCAGAGGCAGCCGCGCTTTCAAAGCGGCTGTGCGCGCTGGAGCGGAACGCGCCGGTGCCTTTTGAAATCAGGGATTTTATCGCGCGGGCGCCGGACGCGGGGGTTGCCGGGGAACTGGGCCGGAGATTGGAGTTCAGAGACCTGGCCGCCCTCGGGGCGCAAGCCCAGGCCGGGCTCTTTGACGCCCCGCTGCCTCCCGAAATAAGCCTTGACGAAGCGCTTGCGCGGGCTGAAACCGGAAAATTTCTGTGCCTCGCTTCGGGCGGAGGCGCTTTATGCGCCGGTTCCGATAAGGGGGCCGCTTATATAGCCGCCGGAGGTTTGAACGGACAGGATAAAAAAAAGCTTTCAGCCGTGATAGCGGACGCCGGGATATTAAAAGCCACGGCCGGGCTTAAGAAGGCCATGCATCTGCTGGATTTCGATCCGGGGGTTGAGCCGCGGAATTTTTTTGAGCTTGAAATAGCCCAGTCGCTTTTAAGCGCCAGGAAAGCGGATATTTCCAAAATGATATTTGAGCGCGCGGGGGCCTTTCCCCATAAGGAAGGCTCAAAGGAATGGCTGCTTGCCGCCATGGGAGCCATGCCGGGGCTTTGCGAGGCTTTAAAAAAAGAACTGCGCGCCGCGGAACTTGAAAAGGTCTATCAGGAACTGGAACTGCCGCTTATAACTGTAATTTACGCCATGGAGCGCGCCGGCTTCGGGGTTGACGCCGGGCTTTTGAACAGGCTCTCTTCCGATTTTGAGCGCCGCCTGGCCGAAATAGAGACCGAAGCGGAAACTCTGACCGGCCATAAAGTAAATCTTAATTCCCCGAAGCAGTTGGCCTGGCTTTTGTACGAAAAACTAAATATCCAACTGGACGACGAGCAGAAAAGGCTGTTCAAAACGAAGGACGGCTACTCCACGGCCGAAGAAGCGCTGACGCTGCTGCTGCCGGCCCACCCGGTAATAGAAAAGCTGCTTGAGTTCAGGGAGCTTTCCAAACTGAAGTCCTCTTTCGTGGACAATCTCCTCGCCGCCGCCGACGCGCAAGGGCGGGTGCACAGCACTTTCGAGCAGACGGGCACTTCCACGGGCCGCTTTTCAAGCTCAAAGCCGAACCTCCAGAATATCCCGGTTCGCTCCTCCGGCGGTCAATCTGTCAGGCGGGCTTTTATCGCCGGGCCCGGCTGCTCGCTTTTAAGCGCCGATTATTCGCAGATAGACCTGCGGGTGCTGGCGCATGTCTCGGGCGACAGGAGCCTCGTGGAGGCTTTCCGCGCGGACGAGGATATACACCTGCGCACGGCCTCCGAAGTGTTTTACGCGGCGCCGCAACTCGTGACCCCGGAGATGCGCAGGACGGCCAAGGCGATCAATTTCGGCATAGTGTACGGCCAGACGGCACAGGGGCTAGCCCGCGCTCTGGGCATACCGCGTTCGGACGCCGCGAAGTATATCAAGCATTATTTTGAAGTCTATTCCGGCGTCAAAGCCTGGATAGACAGGACCGTGGAGGAAGCCAGGATAAAGGGTTCCGTATATACCTTCACGGGCCGCCGCCGTGCCGTGCCGGACATAACCGGCTCAAACTCCGGTCTGAGGGCCTTCGCCGAGCGGGTGGCCGTCAACATGCCGATACAGGGCGGTTCGGCCGACATAATAAAGAAAGCGATGATAGATATCCACGCCAGGATAAAAGGCTTGGCGGATATTGCGATGATACTCCAGGTGCATGACGAACTGGTCTTTGAAGTCCATGACGGCTATCTGACTGAGGCCGCACGGCTTATCAAAAGCGGGATGGAAGGGGCATTCAAACTTGATGTTCCGCTTAAAGCCGACATCAAATCCGGCAAAAACTGGCAGGACATGGAGCCTGTTCAGGAATTGAAGATTCAAGACTGAAGATTAAAGATTGCCGGAACATCTTTATTACAGAAGGTGTGCTTTGTGGGTATAGTAAACAATGTGTTTGTTTTATCATGATAAAGTAAAGTACAATTCTATAATTATGTACGAACGCACTCAAAAGCTTGAATTATCAAAAACCGAAACCTGTTTTTTGTTCGGTCCGCGTCAGACCGGTAAAAGCACTCTTTTAAAGAAGCTTTTCCCTGAGTCAAAGTATTATGACCTTCTGCTTTCCGAAGAATTTGAGCGTTTCAGCAAAAGGCCGAACCTCCTGCGCGAAGAGCTGTTGGCCGCTCCGCCCAAAGCCCCGGTGTTGATAGACGAGATACAGCTTGTGCCGGCCCTGCTTAACGAAGTCCAGTGGCTCATCGCAAATAAAAGTATCCGGTTCATCCTGTGCGGCTCAAGCGCCAGGAAATTGAGGCGGGCCGGGGCCAATCTTTTAGGCGGCCGCGCCGTTCATTATGAGCTTTTCCCGCTGGTTTCAAGCGAGATACAGGAGTTCGACCTTCATAAGGCTTTAAACAACGGCCTGCTCCCGAGACATTATTCGGCGGCCAGGGCCGGAAAGCTTATCCATGCCTATATAGGGGATTACCTTAAAGAAGAAATCTCGGCGGAAGCCGTTTCCCGGAACGTCCCTGTTTTCTCCCGCTTTTTGGAGGCGGCGGCTTTTAGTAATGGAGAGATGGTCAATTACAACAACATAGCCTCGGATTGCGGGGTCAGCGGCCCCACTATTAAAAACTATTTTCAGATACTATCCGACACGCTGCTGGGGCGGTTTGTGCCGTCTTTCAGGAAAAAGCCCAAGCGGCGCGTTATTCTGGCCCCGAAATTCTATTTTTTCGATCTTTCGCTTCCTAATTTCCTGCTGAAACGGACGGAGGTGGTTCCGGGCAACGAAGTCTTCGGCAAGGCCATCGAGCATTTCATTTTCCAGGAGATAAAAGCGCACAGCCATTATTCGGGCCTTGAGTATGAAACGGCCTACTGGCGCACCGCGTCGCAACTGGAGGTGGATTTTGTGCTGGGCGGCGGCGAGGTCGCCCTTGAAATAAAAGGCGTTAAAGAGGTCCTCCCCGGACATCTCAAGGGGCTAAAGGCTTTCGGAGAGGAATATTCTACCCGGCGGAGGATAGCGGTGTCGCTTGATACAAGCCCGCGCCTGGTAGACGGCATAGAAATCTTGCCATGGAAGATTTTCCTGGAAAAGCTATGGTCCGAAGAAATAATTCGCTAGACCGGGGCAAGCCTATGGCAGTGCCGTATCAGGGCTTATGGCCATTAAACGGCCTAAACTCGGCAAATCGCGTGCCCGCAAAATCCGCCCGGAGCGGCTCGGCCTTAGGGCTGAAAATGAATAATAAAGCTTTTGGGATAGCATTAAATGAGTTTATCCTGCATAAAACAAGGAAATAGTCCATGACCGGGGCAGTCAAAAGCCGATTGAAGCGTAAGCCTGCCTTCTGGCAGGTTCCGCTCCTGCTGGCTGCCGGCATTGTTTTTTGCACGGCGCTCGATTTTTCCGGAGTACTGGAAGGCTTTGAGCTTAAAACCCTGGATTGGCGGCTGCACGTCAGGGACAGGGCTATGGAATGGCTGGAACATTCCCCAAAGCCTTCGGATCGTATCATACTGGTCGAAATTAACGACGAATCCACGGCCGGGTTACAGGAGCCATTCCTTCTTTGGGACCGCTACTTCGCCGCAGTCGTAAATGCGCTGACCGCAGCGGGGCCAGGGTTATTGGGATAGACGTCCTCTGGCTTAAATCTGTGGAAGACTTCGTGGAGCTCGGGGAAAGTCCGCGCCGGGCCTTGGTGCGCGCCTTGCTGTCCGCCGGCAGAGAAGGCCGGTTGGTGCTCGCTTCCTGCGATGGCCCTCAATCCCTGGGGCGATACGGCCTGGCGCTGCGGCGTGAAGATTTCGCGCCGGTCAATCCCTGGTACGACGCGGACAAGATAGTCAGGCGCCAGAAGCTGTTTTATTCCGCCAATTCAGGGTTGTCCGAGTCTTTCCCCCTGGCGATTGACCAGGCGCTGTCAAGGCTGGCCCGGGATAAGATAATCCGGCGGCTCGGCCGCGGGCTTTATTATATTCCCGGAGTAAGCCCAACCCTGGGGATTGAACTGGCCCCGGATATGGATGCGATCGCCCGGGCGATTGGACGAAAGACGGGCAGCCGCGTCGTCCCGTCCGGAGCTGTGGCCGCAAACTGGATAGGCCTGTCAACACAGGTTCCCGCAAAGCCGGTTTACCTCACTGACGGGAAAACCAGGAGCGTACGCGCGGGCAATACCGTGTTTTTCATGAAACATGTCTCGCCCAAAAATCTTCCATTGGGCAGTCCGACAAGCGCCATGGTCTTTCAGGCTCTACGATACCTTGGAAAGGAGGCAATCAAAAGAGAGGCGTTCACTATAATTCGCCGGAGGCTTTCAGCCGGGGATCGCAGGCGGCTGTTAAAGGACATACGCTATGTCACCGGCTGGATTGCTGAGGTAATGCGCAAGGTCTGCGGGGACGACGGAAGTTCCGGGAAGGTCCGCCATGGATGATATCGCGCGCCTTTCCGGGACCGATCGTTTGGGGTTATTTAGCGCCGCAGCCAGTTTACGAGGGGATATGCGGCCCGCCCTGGTGGAAAAAGATTTTTGGGTCTGCTGGTTGCTCAAGCGCATATTCACTTTGGATACCCCGCCTGCGGGCCTTGTTTTCAAAGGAGGAACAAGCCTCTCCAAGGTTTACCAGGCCATTGATCGGTTTTCGGAAGATATAGATATCTCCTTAACTATGATGTCGTAAAGCTTTACGAGAAAGGCATCGGCAGAAGGGCCATCGGAGACCCGGCTCTGCTCAAAAGCGTGGCGGAACATAAAGCCATTTTCTTCCGCTCCGCTTCCGCAAAATACGATGAAGCGATTCCGGGCAGCCTCAGATTCGTTCCGCCGCCGTTTCGGAGAAAGGAATTGGATGACGACTACGCTAAAATGCGGGAGATGTTCTTCAGCGCTCCGCCGACGCTCTATGATATTCTCGCCGCGCTTGCTGAAATTGAATGTCAGGTGAATGAAAAACACTATTCTTTACCCGAGGAGGGATAAAATGAAATTTATCGTTAAAATCATCCTTGCCCTGTTTGTTGCAGGCATAATAGCCGCGCCGGCCGGGGCCGAACCGCTGGAAAAACTGGCGGCCAGACTTCAAAAAGGCGTGAAAAAACAGCCGGGGATTAAAATCGCGGTCCTTGAATTCGTATACCACGACGGAGCGAGAAGCAGCGGCTCCAGCATAGTGCAGGAACGTCTTACCACGTATCTCGTAGAGAACGGCAAACTTGAGGTGATAGAAAGAAATCTTTTGAAAAAGGTCATGGATGAAATGAAATTTGAAATGAGCGGAGCAATTGACTCCAAGACCACGAAGGAGCTTGGCAAACTTCTAGGAGTTAGCGCAATAGTAACCGGCACGTTGAACGACCTGCCGGACAATAAAACTGAGGTAAACGCGCGGATCATCCAGACCGAAACCGGGAAGATACTTTCAGCCGGACGCGCGAAAATAGAGCGCGCCTGGACCGATATGCCGCCGATGCCCGCAGAAAAGCTTGCGATGGAGGCCGCGCTGGTTTATAAGGGGACGGACGGCAAACTGCGTCTGGTCCACGACGGGATGACTTTAACCTCACTGCACAACTACGGGCTCTATCTGCGTCCGACCCAGGACTGCTATGTGTATGTTTTTCAGGCGGACAGTAGGGGGGAGGTGACCCGGCTTTTCCCGAATCCGGATTTTCATACAGGTGGAAACCGCCTTAAGGCCGGTGAAGATCATTGGGTGCCCAATGACGACGAACTTTTTGAACTGGATAAGAACACGGGCAGGGAGATGGTCTACGTAGCGGCTTCGCGCGAGCCTCTTGCCGCGCTGGCTGAGCTGGTGACGGCCAGCGCTGAGAGTTTTAAAGAGAAATTCAAGAGCTTGAACCTTATGGGAGTGAAGGGGGTAACACGCATTGAACCGGGCCGCACGAGGCCGTTCAAGGGCAAGGCTGAAGAGATCCTCACGGATCAATTCCAGGCTGCGGGGAACTTCTACTACACGATTTCGTTTGAGCATCAATAGCTTACCGCTTATAAATGCCTCTGTGATTTGAGACAGTAGCTGTTTGTTTATGAAAAAATCCCCCTCTATCCCCCTTTAGAAAAGGGGGATAAAAGTGGGTTTTAGTGTCTTAAATCGCAAATAGCAGTCACTTTGTTATACTATGAGTTTTTCTCTGCGGCTTCCGGCTTTGAACGATTTGCCGCCTGTTACGAAAGCGCTGGTGATGACTGCTTTCGGCGGTTGGGCGCTTGAAATGGCGTTCAGCTGGACGCTGAATTATTACCTGGGGCTTGTGCCGCTCAAAGTCATCAAGTCGGGCTGGCTCTGGCAGATATTTACCTATATATTGATACATGCCGGGTTCTGGCATTTCTTCTTTAACGCTTTCATGCTCTGGTTCCTGGGCCCGGCGCTTGAACCGGTCATGGGTTCAAGGAAGTATCTTATTTATTTTATCTTCTGCGGCGCCGTGTCGGGACTGTTTACCGCGCTTGTGACCCCGGCTTCGGCGACGCCTGTAGTGGGCGCTTCCGGCGCTATCTACGGGCTTTTATACGCTTTTGCCGCGCTGTATCCGGACCAGATAGTGTATCTGTATTTCTTCTTCCCGATGACCGCCAGGCAGCTTGTCTTTTTCCTGGCCGGAATCTCCCTTGTGCTGAGCTTTGCGGCCGCAGGTTCCGGCGTGGCCAACTTCACGCATTTAAGCGGGCTCATAGCCGGCTGGCTTTATTTTCAAGCCCCTTCGTGGCTTGAAAAAGTCACAAGTCACAAGTCACAGGTCACAAGTCGCTGGTCACAGGTCGCCGGCGAACTGCCGGAAGGACCTGCGGATGCCGAAGTGGACGCGATACTTGATAAAATATCCGGAAAGGGCGAGGGCGCGCTTACCGACGCCGAACGCCGCAAACTGGACGAATACGCGAAAAGGAAAGGGGGGAGGGCGTAGAGGATAGGGTATAGGGGCTAGGGTGTAGGGTATAGGGTGTGGAGGATAGGGAATTCTAGAGAGAATTTATGAACAGGAAGATTAATGTGGCAAAGGGGCAAGGGATAAAAGACTTCTGCCGGAAGTTCAGGAATATAAAAGGGAAAACCCTAATCGGGCTTACCGGGGCGCCAGGCTCCGGCAAAAGCGCGGCGCTTGAGTTCTTCAGGGACTGCGGCGCTTTCTGTGTGTCCACCGACGCGCTGGCAAAAGAAGTGTTGACATCCGGAGCCTGTTATAATAGAATCTTAGGTAAGTTCGGTTCCAGGGTATTCCTTAAAGACGGATCAATAGCCAGAAATAAACTTGCTGAAGAAGTTTTTTCTGACAAGGCCAAAAGAAAACGGCTGGAAAACATACTCCACCCCGAAATACTTAAAAAAACACTCTCTTTAATCAAAAAATCCCATGAAACGATAATCGCAGTAGAAGTCCCGCTGTTATTTGAGACAGGCCTTGAGGGGTGCTTTGACCTGACAATGTGCGTGGACGCCCCTGGGAACTTTAGAATGAAACGGGCCGCCCGGAGGGGCTGGGGTCCGGGGGAAATGAAAGCGCGCTGCGCCGCCCAGTTGCCGGCGGAAGCAAAAGCGGCCCGCGCGGACATGGTCGCGGCGAACGACGGTTCCCTGAAAGACCTGAGAGACAAAGTAAGGCGGATTTACGATTTTTTAAACGCGGCGGAACCGGAGAAAAAATGAAAGAAGATAATAACGGCAAAAATACCAGATCAGCTTTAGCTTATGAGGGAAAGGGCGGGTCGCGGAGCGGCCAGGTATCCCAGGAAACAAGGAGAAATAACACGATGGAAAACACCAACACTAATCAGGCCGCAGGCGCCAATCAAAACCAGCCGAAGATGGATACGGCAGTGCTTTCAAAGATGACCGTGGCCGAGCTGCTTAAGATCGCCGACCAGTTCAAGCTTGAGGGCGTATCGGGCATGCGCAAGCAGGAGCTGATAGGCAAGCTTATGGAAGCCCAGGCCAAGCAGAACGGCATAGTCAAAGGCACCGGGGTGCTGGAAATACTGCCGGACGGCTTCGGTTTCCTGCGCTCGCAGGAATACGACTATCTTTCAAGCCATGAAGACATCTATGTTTCCCCTTCCCAGATAAAGAAATTAGGGCTTCGCAAAGGCGACACGGTCTCAGGCCTCATCCGGCCGCCCAAGGAAGGCGAGAGGTTCTTCGCGCTTCTGCAGGTTAAAACCGTCAACGGCATAGAGATAGAAAAGATCGGCCACCGGTCGCTTTTTGACAACCTGACGCCGCTTCACCCCAATAAGCGGTTTTTCCTTGAAACGACCAAAACCGACATGACAGCGCGCGTAATAGACCTGATCTCCCCTATAGGCAAAGGGCAGAGGGCGATGATAGTCGCCGCGCCGAAGACCGGGAAGACCATGATACTCCAGCGCATAGCCAATTCGCTTACCACCAACCACCCGGATATAGAGCTGCTTGTCCTTTTGATAGACGAGCGTCCCGAAGAAGTCACCGACATGAAACGCTCCGTCAAAGGCGAAGTCATAGCTTCCACTTTCGACGAACCGGCCGACCGCCACGTGCAGGTGGCGGAAATAGTGCTTGAAAAGGCCAAACGCCTGACCGAGCACGGCAAAGACGTGGTCATCCTGCTGGACTCCGTTACCCGGCTTGCGCGCGCCTACAACACCATCTCTCCTTCAAGCGGCAGGGTGCTCTCCGGAGGCCTGGAATCCACTTCGCTCCAGCGGCCGAAGCGCTTCTTCGGCGCGGCCCGCAAGATAGAAGAGGGCGGTTCGCTGACCATTATAGCCACGGCGCTGGTGGAGACCGGCAGCCGCATGGACGACGTGATTTTTGAGGAATTCAAGGGAACGGGCAATTCGGAAATATATCTGGACCGCAAGCTTTCGGACCGCAGGATCTTCCCGGCCATAGACATCAACAGGACGTCCACCCGCAAAGAAGAGCTGCTTATGAACGAGGACGAGCTCAACAAGGTGTGGATACTCCGCAAGGTCCTGGCGCCTTTGTCGTCCGTAGACGCCATGGAGCTGCTGCACACCAAGCTTTCGGCCACCAAGTCCAACAAGGACTTTCTGAAGTCCATGGAAATGGCGGGAATGTGAAAAAAGATAGGGTATAGGGTAGTGGGTATAGGGTAGAGTTGCAGAAATAAAGAACTCCTTACCCTGAACCCTCTACCCTGAACCCTCTACCCTGTTTTTACCGGAGGTCATTCTGCAGCCGGTCAGGAAAGGATATTTTATCGCTCTTGCGGCGGCGCTGTCGGTCTGGGCGCTTTCCGCTTCCCAGGCCCTGAGCGGCGCGCCGCCGATGGATTATGCGCGTCTGTCCGTTCTGACGCCCCCCGGCCCGGCTGAGCCGCCGCCCGAAGCTTTCCGCAAGATTCCGCGCCTTATCCACGCCAGGCACAGGATAGTTAAGGGCGAGGATATCAGGACCATCGCCGTCAGTTATGGCACGGATGTCCGCTCGCTGCAGAGCACGAACAACAACGAATTCATCTTCCTTTCCAAAGGCGGGTACATCCGCGTGCATAACGGCCGCGGGCTGCTCTACGAGGTGACCGTGGACGGCGAAACCCTGGACGGCATAGCCGGGCGTTTTAAAAGCAAGGACGCGGACCTGGCGGCTTTTAAGATCGAGATAGTCAGGGAAAACGGCCTGCCGCCTTCCGCTCTGCTTGCGCCGCACAAGTTTAAAAAAGGCGATCGTCTTCAGCTCCCCGGCGTCTATATCAATCTGGACGCCTACCGCCTGCCGTTCAACGGCGGCGGGATACGGATAAGTTCCAGTTTTGGGATGCGTTATCACCCGATACTTAAACGCAGGATCTTTCACAAAGGCTGCGACATCCCCATGCCCAGCGGCACGCCGGTCTATCCTTCCCGGTCGGGCGCGGTGGTTTTCTCGGGCTGGAAGGAAGGCTACGGCTATACCGTTGAATTAAGGCATAAAGACGGCTCCATGACGCGCTACGCACATCTCTCAAAAGCGCTGGTGGCGGCGGGCGCGGAAGTGCAAAAATCAAAGAGTATGCTGGGCCGCGTGGGCTCCAGCGGCCTGTCCACCGGCCCGAATCTCCATTTTGAGATGATAACGCCTTCCGGCAGGTCCATCAACCCGATGAAGAAGATAGGAAGAAAGTGAAACAGCGTAGATATGTAAATGCGTTGATAAGTTGATATGTTAGGAACGTAATTTCCGTATCTGCCGTATTTACCCATTGTAAATATTCAGTAAACCCATATGGTTTGCCGTCAGGGTGCGCATAGCTGCCGGCGGAAATCCTTAACAAGCGGATAAAGAAATATGTCCTTGACCGGGAGCGACCATTTGTTATAGCGGT
>JACQYT010000009.1 GCA_016208085.1 Elusimicrobiota bacterium
AATTTGGGAGTGTTCGGCTCGTAGGATTTCAAATCGGTGACTTGGCCGCCCTTACCGGTGAGCGTTGCAGCGCTGTTTGAGGGGACTGGTGTTAAATCTTTCGCGGCCAGTTTGGCGGTGCCGTCGAACATCCGGCTGTTCCGATTGTACAAATCCTTAAGCCGGTCTTTTGTGTTCCTATCCAGCCCCTTGCTTAATTCATTAACGTCGGGAGCCTCGCCCTTGGAACAGGACTCTTTGGCCTTTTTCCGGGCGGCGTTTACCAGGTCGTCTTTTCGTTTTTTCCAGCCGCAGTTTTTAGTGCAGTTTTTTAACGCGGTATCGGCTCTGGCAGCCTCGTCATTCAAAAAACTGGTGACCGAAGAACAAAGCTGCTCCATGACGCCGGCGTCGCAGGTCTGGGGCATGGAGAGGACGGCGAGTTGCGCTATGCGCGCGGGCATAATGGCCGCCATTGATTTTGACGGGATGGATAAAGTTGCCGCAACGGCCGCTGCGGCTATGAGGGAATCTCCTTCCGGAATTATTTTGGGAGCGTGCGGCAGAATAACGCTGAACGCGGTGAGCCCCGCAAATATCATTGAAACGGTTTTCTTCCGCATATCCCCCGCAGAAAAAACTCTTAACCGGTTAAACGCTGTATATAGGATGGCCGATAAAACCCGGATTGTCAAGGCCTGCGCCGGACTGCGGCGGGCGACTGTTGCCCGGAACGCGGCAGGCATGTGGGCATCGAACAACTAAATACGGCTTTATGGGAACGTCGTTTTATAAATGTACAGATATCGCCGTTAATTGATATACAGGTAAAGCCGCGCATTTTTTTCTTGCTGCATTAAATCCATTAATTTTTGGTTGATTATATACCTGTCCTTTTTAGCGACTATGCTTTAACCCCTCGGGTCTTAACCCGGGGATACAAAGCATCCGCTCCGAGGGGGTAAGAGGGGGAACGTGGCGTTCCCCCCGTCCTTGAAGGGTTGCCGGGCAACCCTGCGGAGCGAAGCGAGCAACGGACGCCCCGGGTTTTAACCCGGGGTAATTCACGGTCTGTGATAGGGAGGGTATATATGCCTGGCAAGAAACGCTGCCGTTATTGCCGCGACTGGTTTATTCCTGATCCGCGCACACCGCACCAAAAAACCTGCTCAAAACCTGCCTGCCGCAAAAAGCGGATAGAGCAGGCGCAAAAGAACTGGGTAAAAAAGAATCCATATTATTTTGGCAATGATTATATGCGCGTAAAGCAATGGCTGAAAGCGCATCCGGGGTATCTCGCCAAGTATAGAGCTGCGCATCCTGAATATGTGGCAAAAGACAACCAAAACCGCGGACTGCGCCGTCAACGTTTGAAGCGCCGCAGCGCCGATATACAAGACACGTTCAGGCTTAAGCTCGCTGGGATAATAGGGCTTCTGACCCGTCCTGTGTGCGCCGATATACAAGAAAACATTGCTGCTCCATTTAATACAGGTTAAACTATTGCTATGAACTCGGAATTATGGGCAGCGATACGCAGGATGTTTGAAGTAGACAAACTATCCAAAAGCGCCATTGCGGCAAGACTTGGAATTCATAGACAAACGGTGCGCCAGGCACTGGCATCACCAGAAGGACCGCCGCCGGATTGCCGGCACGGCTCAAGTTGCGGCAAATTGGAGCCGTATAAGAGCTATCTTCAAAACCGCTTGAAGCAATATCCCCAACTTTCGGGCGCCAAGCTGTTGATTGAAATCCAAAAGATGGAATATGCCGGCGGTTACACTGCCCTTAAAGATTATCTTAAGAACCTGCGGCCTAAAAAACCCCGGGCTTTCTTGCGCATCGAGACCTTGCCGGGCGAGTTCGCCCAGGTGGATTGGGCCAATGTGGGCCGCATTCAGATCGGCAACGCCCAGCGGCACGTGTCCTGCTTTGTGATGGCGCTCAGTTTTTCCCGGATGAGATACCTTGAATTTAAAATTTCGCAGTGCCTGGAAGACTTCATGGCGGCCCATGTCAACGCTTTCCGCTTTTTCGGCGGCATCCCCAGGAAAATCAACTACGACAACTTAAAAACAGTCGTCCTTTCCCGCGTGGGTAAAGACATTCGCTTCCATACGCGCTTTATGGATTTTGCCGGTTACTATTTGTTCGAGCCTGTGCCATGCAATGTGCGCTCGGCCTGGGAAAAAGGCAAGGTCGAATCGGCAATAAAATATGTCCGCTCCGCATTTCTGGCAGGACGACCGCTGGTTAATGTGTCGCAACTCAATCAAGATGGCCGAGCCTGGTTAGATACCCAGGCCAATGTGCGGCTGCATGGCGGCACGCATGAGCGCCCCGTCGACAGGTTTATAACCGAAGCAGCTCAGTTGCAAAGTCTTCCGCTTAACCCAACTTCCGCAGTATTTTCAGTTTTTTAACTATTTTTACGCTTCCCCAAAAATACCCTCCGTCGGACGTCGCTGATTCTATTCTCCAAAAACAGAATGTAGTGCTAACTTTTTGCCCCAAATCCTTATTTTACAAACATTTTTTTATCCCAACTGCGGAAGTTGGGTTAAGACCCGGGGGGTTAAAGCATAGTCGCTAAAACACACAGGCGTTCATTGGTTGAACCAACCGGCGGATGTTTTTTTAAAAAGCGGACGAAGATCCGAAAATTGCAGCAGCAATTTTCGGATTACAGCTTTATCTCCACGTCCACGCCGCTCGGGAGGTCGAGCTTCATCAGCTCGTCCACCGTCTTCTGCGTCGGGCTTATCAGGTCTATAAGCCGCTTGTGGATGCGCATCTCGAACTGCTCGCGCGACTTCTTGTCCACGTGCGGGGAGCGGTTCACCGTGTACTTCTTGATCCTGGTCGGCAGAAGCACCGGTCCCGCGATAAGCGCGCCCGTCCGCCTGGCCGTGTCTATGATCTTGGCCGTGGACTGATCTATAAGCCGATAGTCGTAAGCCAGCAGCTTGATCCGTATCTTCTGCTGCGCCGCCGGTTTTGATTCCTCGCCTTTTGTATTTTCAGACATATCAACAGCAGGGTAGAGGGTGGAGGGCAGAGGGTAGAGGGTAGAATTAAGGAATTTTTTTCCTAAACCCTGGTCCCTAGCCCCTGGTCCCTAGCCCCTAAATCCTATTCCTCCGTTATTCTATAATCTCCACTACCACGCCCGCGCCCACCGTGTGGCCGCCTTCGCGGATGGCAAACCGCAAACCCTTGTCCATCGCTATCGGC
>JACQYT010000102.1 GCA_016208085.1 Elusimicrobiota bacterium
GCAGCGCAGTCCGCGCAATTCGTCGGCAGGCTCAAGGGTTTCGACGGCCATGCCTTTATCTTACATATAAGGAGGGGTGTGTGTCCAGTCGGGGCGGGGAATTTTCAGCAGGGCAGAGACGGGTTTACTGAATATTTACGAAATTACACCAATTAAGATCACTTTTGCCGCGGCGGCCGGGCGCGGGCCTCTGGGGCCAATTCAGTAGGATAAGCGCTGCGAGGTGAATCTTTCAACTGAAAGAATCGGGTTAAAACCCGCGGGTGAGCGAAACCGGATAGCGGACGTTAAGGTCTTTAGAGGCTTCGTAACCGAAGCTGAAATTCCATTGTCCTTTCTGAATGCCCAGCCCGAACGTCAGGTTTTCTTCGGGCCGGTCAAACAGGTAGCCTGCACGCAGCCTCAGCATTACCATCCCCGATAGTTCCATGTTCATTTCAAACCCGGCCTGGAAATATCCCTTTTCTTTTACGGTCCGGCTCCAGTCCGAAGTCAGGAAAATATCGCTGTAAGTGACATCTGCCGAGCGGTCCAGCAGGTTCGGCAGGTCAAGTGCGACCTTATACGCCAGGCCGGAGCGCAGCGTCGCCGGCGCGGGAGCGCCCTGCTCCTCGAACTTGACCGCATCCCCGTTATTCAATGAAGCGGCGCCGAAGTTCAAGGCCTCCGTAACCCTGTAAAGCAGACCCAGATCAAAATGCCTGGCTGAGGCGGAAGCCGTCTCGGCGAGGTTGATGCTGGTAAATTTAACCGTGCCGCCCAGCGCCAGGCGCGGTCCGCTCAGAAACGCGCCCGAGAGCATGACGACCTTATCCAATTCGGCGGTTACCGCGCCCTGCGTGCCGTCCGAAAGGTTCAGGTTTATTTCCCCGGAATTATAATACAGAAAGGCCGGTGTCAGCACAAAAGTCCCGAGCTTCAGCGGCGCGGCGGCCAGCCCGTACCCCCCGCCTCCCAAACCGTTCATGTACGCCAAGTACGCTTCGCTCCGGGGCGCGAAGCCGGGGCCCGCCGGGTTATACATCAGGCTTTCCGCCCCTCCGGCTACCGCAGTGAACGAGCGCCCCATGCCGGAAGACCGCGCGCCTATAGGCCGGGTGAGGATAGGCGCGCCCGTAAGGCCGGAGTCAGCGCGCGCGCGGCCGGCGTTAAGCGCAAAAACGGCCGCCGGCAAAAAAACGGCGGCGAAAATTCTCATTTTATAACCACCACTTTTTCAATCTCATCCGTATTGGGCCCTTTGACATGAATGAGATAAAGGCCGCTTGCCACAATGTTTCCGTTATCAGTTTTGCCGTCCCAGAAACGCCGGAGAGCGCCGGCATTTACCGGTCCGTTATAAATGGTTCTTACAAGACCGCCGTCCAGGGTGTAAGCCTTTATGGTGATATTGCCGGCGCTCAAAGTGGTGACGTCCAACCTGCATTTCCCGCCTACGAGCGGCTTGAAAAGATTATCCATGACGGTCACATACCCGCGCCGCGTGTCCATTGCTCCGCAGTCAAGCGTCCGCGAGGCCGTTGTGCCGCCGATATTCTCCGCGAAGACCTTCGTAACGCTGCCGTCGTATTTGTTGCTGTTTGGACTGGAAGAGGCATTGAATTCTTTAAGCGGAACATAAAAATCTCCCGCGTCGGCATTACCATCTCCGTTTTCTATTTCCTCCAGCCCGTCCGCCTCCATCAGGCGCAGCAGCTTGTGTGCCGTGTAGGAATTATCGTAAAGAAAATTCTGCCCTGTTCCGTTCAGACGCGCGTCCACATGCCAGATAACTATGCCGCTCCCCGGCAAGTTCTGGTCGTTCGCGGACTGGACGCGGTTCTGCAGCATAAAAAATTCCTCAAAGACGCCGCCGGCCGTAGAGCTCGGCATTACCTTTACAGCGTCCGGGTAGGAATCCGACTGGCGAAGCGTAGCCGAAATGGAGCCGGCGGGCACATTCACCGGTGAAAGCCAGCCGAGCATAAACTTACTGAAAGCGTTATGGTCCCCGATATTTGAGTCCATCATATCCAGCCCGCCCACGCCGCCATCGGGTCCGACGGCGGGGTCATAATCATAGTAGTCGGGCAGCCCCAGCGCGTGGCCGGTTTCGTGAATGAGCACAAGCGGCCAGAAAGTGCCGGCATTCGGTCTTGATTCCCACTGCCAGGAGTAATCCCCAAGTTTCTTCCCGTCCACCGTGTAGGCAACGTCCGTAAAAGTGGTCTGATAACCCCACCAGAAATTACCCCAACCGTTATCCGGCCCGGCCCAGATAACCGCGAAGTAGTCTATAACTCCGTCGCCGTCATTATCGTACTGCGCGAAGTCATGCCCCTGCGCCTCAAAATAGTTTATAGCCTCTTTGATAAGGTTCTCGCGCCCTGCGGTCGTAGTAGAGATGCTGGAACGGGCGGCGAAGGCGGTATACCAGCCCAGCGTAGAACCCTGTATGGCAAGCAGGCCGTAGGAGGAGCGGGAATAGTAGCTTTTAAGGCTCTCGTAGGGATAATCTCCAGCGCCCGCGCCGAAAATTTTTGTATTCACGGAAGTTGAAGAATTGGCAACGGCGTGCGGATAATCGCTGAATTCCACCAGCAGGGCGAATATTTTGGGCGTACCGGCGGTGGGCATGCCGCGCCATGCCGGGGGCGGGGCCGAAACAGCGGCGCCGGCGGGAGAGTTAACCCGCAATTTATACATGAGCCTGGCGGCCGCGCCGGGATGGAATTTATTGTTGCCTATCTCTGCGGCAAACTCAACCCTTTTCTGAAGCGACCCGTCCGCGCGATAGGCTTGAATCTGCTCCGCCGACGGCCGCTGCATGGCGTAACCGGGAACGGCGCTGCACAACAGAACGCTGCTGAATAAAAAAACTATTTTCATAGCGGCACAACATCCCCTGGAATTCCATATTTTTCCTAACCGCCCAATCTAACAGCCTGATTGCCTCCCGAAAATTGCCGGCCCGCCGAGTTAACCGACTTGCGCCGGTTTGCACACTTGGCAGGCGGGCCGGAGCAATTTTAATCTATCAAAAGAGACTTCACGTACTTTTTATACCGATCGTTTATCTCGGCCTTTGAGAGCCCGCCGGTTCTTTTGACGCTGAAATCTTCCACGCTGAAAGAGGACAACACAGTTCCGTAGGCCATGGCGCGCTTTAAAACCCTGAAATTCCGCCAGCCGGGGCAGGCGGCCAGATAGCCTATGAACCCTCCGGCAAAAGTGTCCCCGGCGCCGGTCGGGTCCACGACTTTCTCAATGGGCCGGGCCGGCATGGCGATAACTTCTCCGCCGTAGAACAGCATGGAGCCGCTGTCCCCTCTTTTGATCACTGTTATCTGCGGCCCCATTGCGGCTATGCGTCTTGCGGCTTTCAGCAGATTATGCTCCTGCGTCAGTTGGCGGGCTTCTTCCTCGTTTACAAAAAGCAGGTTGACCTTCGCTAACAATTTCACGAGGGATTTTTTCTTCAGGCTTATCCAGTAGTTCATCGTGTCGCAGGCCGTGAGCCTGGGCCCGCTCATCTGGCTGAGCACGTCCCGCTGCAGGTCGGGGTCTATGTTGGCAAGGAACAGCACTCCGCATTCGCTGTGCGGGGGAGCGAGCTTCGGCTTGAAATATTCAAAAACGTTAAGATGCGTGGCGATGGTGACGGCATTTTTTAAGCCCCTGTCGTATCTGCCCGTCCAGTGGAAGGTCTTGCCGGGCAGCACCTGCATGCCCTTAAGACAGATATTGCGGCGCTGCAAAAGCCGACGGAAAGGGACGGGGAAGTCTTCCCCCACCACGCCCACTATCTTTACCGGCGCGAACTGCGACGCGGACATTGAAAAATGCACGGCCGAGCCGCCCAGCGCCCTGCTTGTCCGCCCATAAATGGTCTGCACAGAATCCAGCGCCACCGAACCGACGACTAAAATCGCGTTTTTCATTTTATTATGCACCGAAGCCTTTTTCTCAGAGATTTTTTCCGGCCAGATGAAAGTTTACAACTTTTGCCCCTGAACTTCAAAGCTATGCCAGCGCCGTATGATGAAAGGGGATTCTATCTTACAAATGCAGGGTTCTGTCAGACGCGCCACGCCGGCCCGCACGCCTGAGGCGGACGGGGTTTTCGGCCTGACGGCGGTTATTTGGAATTTTTCAACTGGTTCAGCGCCGGTAAGTTTTCATCCACATTTTCAAACTTCTGCAGGACCGTCACAGGCCGCCCGTCCTCCGCCGGAGCGCCGGGGAACGGAAGATCTTTTCCGGAAGGATTATGGCCGGTAAAAGCCGGGATCGTCTGGGTCACGCAGTGGATGGCGCCGCCGGAGGTTATGCTGTCATCCGACGGGATAGACACCACGGTCACGCCCGGCATCCCGGCCTCGTAGGCGGCCCTGGCCTGGGCGTTCTCCCGGGCATGGCCGGAATAGGAGGGTATCAGCGCCGTGTTGTTTACTATCAGGGAATTTGTATAGGTATACCAGGCGCCGGAGTCCCAGCCTTTGACCGTTATTATCTTATATGGAACCCCGTCGGGGGCGGTCCTGTCTTTGAAAAAGGCTATCGCCTTCTCGGCATTGGATTTGAAAGGCTCGGTATCGGCCAGCGAGACCAGCACGGTGTGGTCGTTCAGAAGCTTCATGAACATGTCTATATGCCCGGTCCCGTCGGCAGGCTCGCCGGGATACCCGGCATATTCAAAAACGTATATATTCTTCACTTTGAAATTGGCCTTCAGCGCGGCATCCACCTGGTTCTGGGACAGGTTAGAATTCCAGCTGTAGGTCCGCCTGGTCATGAAAAGACTGCCTTTGGAGTCCACCATAACGTTCCCGCCGTCCAGGATCGCCTGCATTCCGAAAACCTCAATTTTTTTTATCTTCCCGAGGTTGGCGGGCAAAGCGTCGTCGTCCCGCCGGTATTGGTAGTGCCGGTAAACGGCGTCCACTATCCCGACCCTGGCCTGGCCGGCTGAGATCCCGAAAGGGCCGTAGTCGCGCATCCAGACCGTATCTATGGGGGCATTTATCTGCGAATAGTGCGCCGCCGGCACGCCGGAAATGGAGGAAGGGGCATCCGCCGCCCAAACATCGGCGCGGCCCGGTCCGCTCGCGCCTCTGGCTATAGCCGTAAGCATACCCGTGTAGCCGGCCCAGCCGATCACTACGGCCGACACCGGCTCGTATTCGGCCGGGATGCGGAAGTCTGCCGGCGGGGCCGCCCGGGAATAATGGACAGGCGGCCTGCCGTCCGCGCGCTCACGCGCCGGGTCTATCCAGTTGGGCAGCGGCCGCGCCAGGTCCCGCGCAAAAGCTCCCTGAGAGGCCGCGCCCAGCGACAGTAATATAATGATTGAAATATATTTTTTCATAAAGCTATACCGCACGTATCCCAAGCCTTATTTTACTAAAATTGCGCGACCAAAAATAAAATGTTGTCCGACAACATTTTATCCTACCCGGCACGGGGTTTTCTTGCGTCCCGCGCCGGGGTGGAGCGAAGCGACACAATTCAACTGTATCCAACAGGATGAGGGAGAAATTTCTTTCTCTCTCAAGGCTATGCCGGTAATTGTAGCGGGCGATGTGAATCGCCCTTCAAGCGGATTTACATCCGCCGCTACATTTTTGCCCCAAGGTTACCCCGACCAAAGGTCGGGGCATAGTAAAAATTTTTGCGGCAAAAATTTTTAGTCAAGGCTATCCGGAGCTGTAGCAGGAGCCATGCTCATCAGACTATACCCATCAGTCGCTTACAAGCCAGACCTCGATATCGCCGAAACCTTTAAGTTCCCTGACGCCGAGCTGCTCGCAACGGAATTCTTTTTCCACGAGCCCGCGGCCGGCGGCCGACAGGGCTATGCCGTCCGGCGGGGCCAGCTTCTGCAGGCGCGCGGCGATATTCACGGCGTCGCCTATGGCTGTGTACTCCAGGCGGCCCGGAAAGCCGATATTACCTATAACCACGCGGCCCGCGTCTATACCTATCCTCAGCGGCATAGGCCGGCCCCAGCCGGAAGTGGAGTTTGCGCGCCACGCCTGTATAATGTTGCGCGCCGACCTGACCGCCTGAAGCGCGGGAGCGCACGCATCGCCGGGGGACTGCCCGGCCTCCGCCTGCTGGAACACGCCCATTACCCCATCGCCGATAAATTTATCCACATAGCCGCCATGCCTATGGATGCACTCCGACATCAGCTTGAAATACGGGTTCAGAAGCCCGCTTATCTCGCGCGGTTTGTGCGCGTGGCAGAAATTTGTAAATCCCTGGATATCCACGAAAAGTATCGCGGCCGTTTTCTCCGCCGCCTCCAGTTGCGGCGGTTTTCCCGCCCTGGCCTCCGCGGCAAGCCGGCGGGCCACGTTGGAACTGAAATACTGCCGCAGGTTATCCTCCAGGCGGCCCAGGAAGAGCTGCCTTTCCGCCATTAACTGCAGCGAAATGACGCCGCTCAGCGCCGAGGCCAGGTAAAGGTCTTCCTCCGTGAAGGCCGTTTTGTCGCCCCGGTTGTCCATATAAAGAACGCCCAGCCGGCTGCCGCCGCCCGAAAGGGGCGTGAGCAGGGCCGAGGTTATGTTCTGCAGATTCTGGCCGGACGAGGGGTTGGAGAGGCGGGCGCTGAGAAAAAAAGGCTCTTTAACGGACAGTTTTTCAAGCAGGCTCGGGCTGAATTTCAAGTCAACCACGCGCCCCTGATTCTTGCGCCAGGCCAGCCGCGCGGAGGGCGCCTCGCCCCGGCGGTTAAGCAGGATGGCGGAAACTTCGGCCGCCGGAATTTTCTCCGCGGCAAACGCCAGCGCCCGGGCGAGGCATTCTTCAATATTTTCAAGTTTGTTCAATTCCAGGAAAAGCTCGTGGAGTTGTTTATAGCCGGCGCCCGACGCCAGGTCTTTCGCCTTTATTGTAGCGCGCTTGCCGGCCTGGGTAACCCTTAAAGCGTCGTCTATATCAACGCGGAAATTTTTAGCCTCTTCCACTTCCACCTTGAAATTCCAGGGGCCGAGCGAGATCGTGTCTCCGGGCGCGAGCTCCTGGGGCTCTTTAACCAGAGACCCGTTGCGCAAGGTCCCGCTGACGCTCGGTTTTTTAACGCCGGTTTCCGGAATGACGTCAAAACTGCCGTCGGCTATCCAGTACCTGCCGCCTTTTTCCTGAATATAGCAATGCCAGCGGCTGGTGGTTTTTCTGAGTTGGGCGGAATCCGGCAGGACAAGCTGGCAGTCCAGGGCCCGTCCTATGACAAAAGGGACATTACACACGCGTGCAGTCCGCCGGCCTGTCATAATGCCCCTGAGCTGCCATTGCGGAGGCTGCGGGTTCCATTGAAAATAAAGCGGCGGTTCAATAGCAAGCTGGATCATGATTCAAATCCCCCTGCATTCTCTTTGCTAAGAGGGGGTACGCAATCATAATTTTACAATATAAAACAGGCTGTTTTATTCAAGGAATATTCTCCGTGATGAATTCCATACCGCTCAATCTCAAGCGGGCCATAGGCGTGGGCATAGGGCTTTTCATAACCGTGATAGGTCTTAACGAGGGCGGCATAATAAGGCCGGCCCCCATCACGCTGGTTTCGCTCGGGGATTTCTCGCAGAAATACGTCTGGGTAACGTTGACAGGTTTTTTCTCCACGGCTTTCTTTATGGCCGCCAAGGTTAAAGGCGGCATACTCTGGGGCATAATCACCGCCGCTGCCGCCGCGCTGCTGATGGGCGTCACCTCCGTGCCGCAATCGGCCTTCGCCGCGCCGAACTTCGGCACTTTCTTCGCCCCGTTCCAGCAGGTCAATGGGCAACTGGCGCTGGTCCAGGCGCTGGCCCCGGGCCTGCTGTTCGCCATCTTCGCCATCATGCTGACGGATTTTTTCGACACGATGGACACCGTGGTGGCCGTCGGCGAGCAGGCCGGCTTCGTCGGCCATGACGGCGCCGTGCGCGACATCAAGAAAATACTGCTGGTAGACTCGGCCGCCGCCGCCGTCGGCGGGCTGTTCGGCGCCAGCTCCATCACCACCTATATTGAATCGGCGGCGGGCGTGACCGAGGACGGCCGGACCGGCTTTTCGGCGGTGGTCACCGGGCTGCTGTTCGGCCTGTGCGCCTTCTTCGCGCCGCTTATACAGATGATAGGCGGCGGCTACAGGCTCCCGAACGCCTCCCATTACCGCCTGTTAGTGAATGGCGGCTTCACGCCGCCGGCGGACGTCATCCCGCCCGGCTGCGGCGATTATTTCGTCTACCCGATAACTGCCGGGGCGCTGGTGATAGTGGGTTCGCTGATGATGAAGACGGTGCGCGAGATAGACTGGGACAATTTCGACGAGGCCCTGCCGGCCTTCCTGACGATGATAGGCATCCCGCTGACCTACAATATCAGCTACGGCATAGGCTTCGGTTTCATAAGCTACACCGCGATAAAGCTGGCCGGCCGCAAATTCAGCCAGATACACCCGCTGATGTACGTGGTCAGCCTGGCCTTCCTTTTTTCCTTTATCCTGGCCTCAAAATAAAAAAAGGCAAATGTCTCATATTCAAGCCTCCAGCAGCCACCGCCATGCGGGCAGCAATTCCACCGGCGTGCCCGCCACGCTTTGCATAACCGTATGGCGACCCCTTCAGCATACGGTGAGCCAGAACGGATTTTACAGTTCCTTATATACTAAGGGCCTAAAATGAAATAGGCCGAAAGGCCCTTCCGCACTTAATAGTCGTCAGCTAAACTATAATCGTAGTCCTTGTAATCCGGGATTGGCCCCGGAGTATCCACGACCGGACCATAATCCGGTGTATCCAGGGAAGACGAAAGCAAAAATCGTTTCATCACATTTGTAAAGGATCCATCATGGACCGGCTATGCAAGTCATTTACCACTGTCCTCGACGACGAGGAGGCCAAAGCAGACGCAGCGGTAAAGAACTGTAAAAGCAGATGTGATTGGGTCAAAAAGAAGAAAGAATTGATAGCGGCCGCTCAGAAAAAGGTGGATGATTCATGTTCAAAAGGTCAACCGCCCGACATAAACAAAATCAGCGCCGGCCTTGATAAAAACGTCCAGGCAAAGCTCCGCAAGCAGTATAACCAGCACAGCAAGATGTA
>JACQYT010000103.1 GCA_016208085.1 Elusimicrobiota bacterium
AGACTTTACTACAACGGCAACGGCATCCTGCTGACCGGCGACGCCGAAGCCACCATAGAAAACGCGATGACGCGCATCTTTAAGTCGGGCTTAAGGTCCTCCGTGCTCAAGGTCTGCCATCACGGCTCGCGCTATTCCTCCGGCGAGCAGTTCCTGAAGCGCGTGCGGCCGAGATACGCCTTTATCCAGTCAGGAATCAACAACACTTACGGACACCCGCACAAAGAGGCGCTGGACCGCCTTACGGCCGTCGGCGCAAAAATTTTCCTGACCACCGGCGGGACCCAGTCCGTCACCATCCCGGCCCCCGGCAAGGACGTCTCGTTCCCGGCCGAACCTGTCTTTGACGAACCCGTTATGACGGCAGAGCGGGAGTATACGGAAATGAAGCTGACCTGGGAGCCGGCCGCCCTGGAGAACGCAGGCTCAGAAGCGCTGGACCAGCTTAAAAACCGGCAATAACCCGATTACCTGATAAAAAAACCGGAGACCTCCCTCCGGTTTTTTATTTACTGAGCCTCGCAAAATTGATTTTCCCGTAAAAAGTCGGAACAGCCAACGGGAAAGTCACGCGACCCTATAATTGTAGCAAAAAAGGCAGGCCCAATTGCCCGGTTGCCCTACTGGCCGGCCTGCACATTCTCAAAGAGATGCACAACCTGACGGACATGGAAGCGCTTGGCGAACTGGAATTCGACACGCGGTGGTGGTATGCGTTTGGCCTTGAGCTGGATGACGCCAGGTTATGCCAGAAGACGCTTCACAATTTTCGCGGGGCCGTTATGCGGCACGGGAAGGGACCTGTCATATTCAGGAAAACGACCGACGCGCTTATTGCGGCGCTCGGTATCGCCGTAACGCGCCAGAGGCTTGATTCCCATATCCTGTCGAATTTCGCGGTTTTAAACCGGCTTGGGCTGTTTTGCGAAACGATGCGCGTTTTCCTGCATGCGCTGAAAAAGACGGCTAGCGGCCTCTACGAGAGCGTGGGCGGCGGGATATTGAAACGCTACAGTGACGATTCGCGTTACCACGACGCCCGCAGGGAGGAAGGGCGCAGGCGGCTAGCGGTGGCGGCGCGGGATTTATACCGGCTGGCTGAGCGGTTCAAAGACAACGCAACGGTGGAAAAACTCGGCGAATACGGTTTGATGAAGCGGCTGTTGTCGGAGCAGTGCAGTATTTTAAGCAAGCCCCGGCCGCCGGAGAAAGACGATGACGACCGCGGTGATACGCCGGTTCCGATAAAGCTGAAATCCCCCAAAAAGGTCAGGAGCGATTCCATGCAGACGCCGCATGACCCGGACGTTACCTATTCCGGACACAAGGGCAAAGGCTATGAAGCGCAGATTGCCGAGAGCTGCGTGGAAAGCAATCCCGTTGAACTGATAACGGAAGCGCAGGTGACGCCGTCAAGTGGAAGCGACAGCGCGGCGCTGCTGCCGGTAATAGAGTCGCTTGAGAAAAGCGGGCATAAGCCTGAAGAAATTATCGCAGACACGGGTTACAGCGGCGCGGAAAACGCCAGCGAAGCCACTGGACACGGGGTGAATTTATGCGCGCCCGCGCCGGCCAGGGGCAAACCCCTGCCGGGAGTGAATTACCCGGCGCCCGCCGAAAAATGCCCGGAGAACAGAAAAGAAGCCGGGGAGTGGCTTAAAAGCCGGGCGCAACCGGTATTCGGGAAACAGTATTCGCCCCGTGCCGGGATAGAGGGGACCAATTCGGAATTGAAGCGGAGGCACGGCTTCGGCAAGCTGCGTGTGCGCGGCGGCGAGCGCGTATACTTCAAAGTGACGGCGTGCAACCTGAAACGGGCGTTGAATTACTGGCAGTTGCAGCGCCTTAAACCTGTTCAGGCTGTTGAGGGTGCGATTGCGTGGGTTTAGCGGCATCCCTCGCAGTAAGGAGGGCAAGCCGCGAAGTTGAAACGGAGTGGCTGAACCGGCCGGGGAAGCGCCATAAAGCCATCGCAGTACAGAAGCTCCCCGGGTGCAGGCTAAAGCCTGCGACTACCACAAACACAGGGTAGCCGCAACCTTCAGATTGCGTAAATAAGGAAATTCTTATAATATCAAGTTGCAGCTCAAAAACTGACTCCCCAAGCGTCTTTTTTGTATGATACATTTGAAGCAGTGGCTGGATAAAGTTGTTTTAAAGGATTGCGATGTATTTCCAGACCTCAGGCGTTGAACTTTCTCCGTGGGTCCCGCCGCTTGTCGCTTTCGGCATCTCGTTCTTTACTTCCATGGGAGGCGTCTCCGGCGCCTTTTTGCTGCTTCCGTTCCAGGTTTCTATTTTAGGCTATACAGCTCCCTCGGTAAGCGCCACCACCCAGTTGTATAACATTGTCGCTATTCCCGGCGGGGTCCGGCGCTACTGTAAAGAAGGAAGAATGCTGTGGCCGCTCACCTGGATCATCGCGGCCGGCACACTGCCGGGGGTGTTCCTCGGCGCTTTCGCGCGGGTTGCATACCTCCCCGACCCGGAGAATTTTAAACTGTTTGCCGGTTGCGTGTTGTTGTATACAGGTGGGCGGCTGATACGCGGCCTTTTATCTAAAACTTCCGGCAGCGCAAACGACGCGGCCGGCGAAAACCCCTTTCAGGATATAATAAAAGCCGTCAGCCCGGAAAAGCCGGGCGATAAGGCGACTGCGGCCGTTGAGGTCACTCATTTTAATTTAAGACGGCTGGGATATACGTTTTACGGGGAACAGTTCGATGTTTCATTCTGGGGGATTTTCACGCTAAGCTTTATCGTCGGTATTATCGGCGGGATTTATGGGATCGGAGGCGGAGCGATAATCGCCCCTTTTCTCGTGGCGTTCTTCGGGCTGCCGGTCCATACCATAGCCGGAGCGACGCTGCTGGGCACTTTTCTCACCTCAATAGCGGGCGTCGCTTCCTACCTGGCTATAGCGCCGTTCTATCCCGGCATCTCCGTCGGGCCGGATTGGTTACTGGGGCTCTTGTTCGGGCTCGGGGGAATGGCCGGAATATACCTGGGCGCCCGCTGCCAGAAACATGTCCCCGCCAATACTCTTAAATGGGCCCTG
The DNA here is from genome assembly GCA_016208085.1 of Elusimicrobiota bacterium. Lineage (GTDB taxonomy): Bacteria > Elusimicrobiota > Elusimicrobia > Elusimicrobiales > UBA9959 > JAHJSU01. The sequence continues at coordinate 3,059 of JACQYT010000103.1, forward strand.
GCCGCCGTCATCACCTTTACGGCTTTGAAATATCTGACCGCCTTTTGGGGGTTATAATTCGCAGATGTCGCAGGAGGAATCCTCCACCGGCTCGGACTCCACCTGGAACACGCAGTGGCGTATGCCGAAGCCGGCTGCCACGCCGCAGGTGGCGGCTTTCAGGACGGACTGATGCTTTGCTGGGTCCTTCACCACAAGGTGGGCGCTTAAGGCATTGAACCCGGAGGAAAGGCTCCAGACATGCAGTTCATGCACCCCGGAAACCCCGTCTATGGCCCACAATTCCTTCTCCAGATTTTTAAGCGAGAGCCCGCGCGGCGCCCCCTCCATGAGTATATGGAAGGCCTCGGCCAGCAGCCTGGCGGAGCTGAACAGTATGAGCGCTATTATAAGAAGCGACACTATCGTGTCGGCCCTGTAAAATCCGGTGAAATGTATTATCAGACCGGCCGCTATGGCCGCCATGGAACCGGCCAGGTCGCTGACCACGTGCAGGAATGCTCCGCGGATGTTGATATTGTCGCCGCTGTGCGCATGCAGGATCCACACGCAGGCGAGATTTGCCAGCAGGCCGGCGAAAGCCACCGCCAGCATCGGCCCCGAAAGCACCGGCACGGGGTTATAAAATCTCCCGTACACCTCGCGCAGCATGTAGCCGGACAATATCCATAAAAGCAGGGCGTTGCCCAGGGCCGCCACCACTTCGGCCCTGCGGTAGCCGTAGGTGCGCGCCGAATCGGCTTTGAGTGACGCCAGCCTGGAGGCGAAAAAACTCATGCCGAGCGCGGCCGCGTCGGTAAGCATGTGCATGGAATCGCTCAGCAGCGCCATACTGCCCGTGAGCAGTCCGCCGGCCGCCTCCACCAGCATGAAGCCCGCGGTTATGAAAAAAGCGGCGGCGATCGCCTTGCGGCGACGGTCCCTCCTAGGCCTAGGGGGGACGCCGTTGGCGTGAGGGAAGGCATGCCCGTGGTTATGCGAGCGGCCGTTGTCCATGGTAAAATTATAGTAATTTTCATTTAAATGTTAAATGCGGGAATATCAATCTTTTTTATCCTTACTTGAGAGTCCCGACTTTTTTTGTAAAAACCGCTTAAAATTTGGCTAAGCAACCAGCCTGACACCTTCAATTCTATCAAAGTCTATTCTTTTTACCAAGAATTTCTTCAGGATTGAGTGTTTTACGGAATCTGCAAGA
>JACQYT010000104.1 GCA_016208085.1 Elusimicrobiota bacterium
TGCTAAAATCCGCATGCGCAGCCCCGGAGAATGCGGCGCAGACAAGCAGCGCCGGCATTATTTTTTTCATGGCAATCCTCAGCACGCTCAGTAAGTCAGGAAATAGATATTAACGCCGAGGTTGAGAATAAATTCCAGGCCGTTCTGAACGAGAGCGGTATCGGCGTCCCTGAGAAACAAATACGACGTTCCGACATCCGTCTGCGCCGAAAGCGATTCGCCCAGAAAATACTCCACCCCGGCAAAAACGCCGCCGGCACAGCCGCGCCCCCCGGCATAGTCGCCCTTGAACGAAGCATAGTCGGCCTCAACGCCCGCATAAGGAACAACTCCCTTTTTTTTGAACCGCCCGGAGAAGAGATAAAGGCGCGCGCCCGCCACCGTTGTGTTCTTCTCATATTGCACCCGCATTTCCAGCGCAGCGGAGCCCGAAAAGAAATATCTCAACCCCGCGCCGGGATAGTTGAGATCAAGGTTGGCCAGGCGCAGGGCACTTTCCGGATCATAAGGCGCGGCAGAAGCGCCGGCTCCGTAAAAACAACCAAGGGCAAACAACGATAACAGCAGCGCAAACGCCTTTATCTCGGGTCTGGAGTTTTCACTCATTGGATATATCAAAAGGCACCCGGCGGTTTTTACACGTTTTTGCCGTCGAACCTTACGGTCAAGGAAAGCCGGTGCGCTTTTCCGAGATCGCCCATAGGGGAAAAGGCGTAATCCACGGCATATTTTTTTGCATCCACGCCGAACCCGAAAGAAAGGCCGCCGGCGCTGCCGCCGGCATGCGTCTTGTAGCCTCCTCTTACGGCATACGACGTTCCTTCCGAATAATTGACCAGAAGCTCCAGGCCGAGGTTCGCGTAAAACCCCGGGCCTTTCATGTAATTCAGATCGGTCAAAACGGAGATGTGCTGCCCGCTCCTTTCGCCCGTTCCGTCCTCGGTCCTGATAAGATACCGGCCACCGGCTTTAACGTTAAGCGGCAAAGGGTCGTTGTCGTTTATGTATTTTAACTGCGTGCCGAGGTTCTGCACCACGAAGCCCATATTGAACGCCCCCGGTACGGCGTCGTATTGAATCCCCGCGTCCGCGGCCAGCGCGCCGGCGGAGGCGGTCTCCAGCCGGCTTGAGATATATTTTACCTCCAGCCCCCAGCTTCTCCGGAGCGTCGCCTGCCGACCGTAGCCGAACGCGACGGCCATATCCCTGACCGAGTAATTGTCCGCGAGCTGGTTTCCGTATTTATCATATTTGCCGATGGAAGGCGCCGAGAGGTAATTAACGGCCAGAGCGTAAACCTTGTCGCCGGACTTCCTTGTCAGCGCCAGGTTTGAATAGTTTATGTCCATTATCCACTGGACCTGCGAAAACGAGAACTCCGTGCCTTTTACGCCGTTAATCCCCGCCGGGTTATAGAACATGCTCTGCGCGCCCGAGGCCGTTGAACCGGCCTCGCCCAGCGCGGACGCTTTCGCGCCGACGCCTATCCTCAGGAATTGCCCCCCCGCGGCGCCCTCGGCGCCCGCGGCGGGACGGCTTCCACAGAACAGCATTACTGCAAGAATACAAATTTTCGGCATATTGCAACTCCTCCGCGCAATTAATTACTCCGCGCTCCCTTGCCTGTTTCTCCTCCCTTGACGGGAGGGGATGAAAGGGAAAGTGATTTGAAGCGGCCTCCTTTATTGCTCTACCCCCTCCGCCCTCCCCCACAAGGGGGGAGGAATTCGGCACTCACCTGATAATAGTTATTTTACCGGTCTTCTTGTCGCCGGAATTTCCGGGATTCGTCGCCAGATAGAAATAAAGCCCGGATGCGGCGCGCGTGCCGCTCTTGCTCCGCGCGTTCCACAAGGCTCGCCCGTCGCCGTCGTCGTCGCTCAGTTCGGCCACCAGCGCGCCGGCGATGTTAAAGATCCGGATCTTCGCCCCGGCGGTCAGCCCTTCAAAGACGACCCCTTCGCCGAACACGGACTGATCATAATCTCCGCCGCTTCCCGGCTTGTAAGGGTTGGGATATGCGTACACGTCCGCCAGCGAGCCTCTAAGCGGGATAACGCTTCCCAGCGCGTAGAATGAAAAATGATTGATATCGGCATAAACCGTTTTGGCAGCCTTGTCCAGCCTGGAAGCGCTCTGGGGGTTCCATATCAGATTGGTTGTATCCAGGTTCAGCAGCTTCAGCGTCTCGGCCCGAATCTGCGGGGAGTCGCCGTCAAGAATGTCGTCGCTGTTCGCATCCGTGTAGGTCATGGTTATTCGCGCGGGCAGGGTTAAATTCCCCGTAAAGGCGGAGCCGTACAGGTTATAAAAATACAGTTCCGCTATGGAACCGGTCACCAATTTGCTCGGCAACAGATTCGCGGTCGCGGCGGCGATATTGGCGCTGGAGGTTCCGACAGGATTTGTTCCGGCGGCCGTATTTACAAGGATATAGCCGTCGGACGGCGCCGCCCCGGCCGGCAGCTGGACCGTTATTTGGCCAAAACCTGAAAGGACACCGGTCGTGCTCTGGGCTACGGCGCTGGTGGAGAAGATGGGGATTACACCGGCGGGCATATCAAGAGTTCTGCTTGAACCGCCGCTGTATGTCGCGCTGCCCACTGACGGGATGGCGTCCTGGTTGTAACCGCCGACCGCGTAATAGTGGGTGGTCGCCAGGCGCAGGCCGGTATCCGTGAAAGAGGTGGAAATGTAAACATCGCTCCAAGCCTTCACCTCGGTCCAGGTGTTCATGTCCAAAGAACGGTCTATTTTATAACGGGACCCGCCATTCCCCGACCATTCAATGGACAGCCAATGGAGACCGGCGTCGGTGACAATCAGAGCGGAAGGGTTGGCGGCAAAGGTGACGGCCGACGCATCGGAAAAATCGCTTTCCCCTAACGACGTCACGGAACGCATACGCCTGGTGTATCTTGTGTTGGAGCTGGATAAATTAACTTCAAGCCAGTAAGTATCACCGGGGTTTAGAATCGTCGTAATTATGCCGTCGGTGGAGGTATATATATTGTAACTCTGCACCCCCGGCACATCGTTCGTCCAACTCCAGTTGATGCTTGCCGTGCCTGTGGCGACCGCGTAAAGCGTCGGGGATATCTGCACGGTCATAGTACTTCTGATAAAACTGTAATCCCGGCGGTAACCGGTAGTTGCGTCCGCAAGGCCCAGGGTCTGCATGCCCAGCAGGTTGATCGCACCGATACGGTACGAATAGGTCGTGGATGGGACAAGCCCGGAGGTGGAAACGTTAATCCCGGTGTCGTTGAAGTGGTTGCCGGTCACGCTGGAAACAAAAACCCAGGGGCCTTTTTCTCCTAGCGTGGTGGAGCGTTCTACGCGGTACTGGGTGGCGCTCACTTCGGGTTCTTTCCACCAGGTCCCTATGCTGTGCGCGGCGACAGTGTCAAAACTGACGTCGTTTGGCGGCGTGGCGAAGGTGGCCCCCACATTATCAAGCCCGAGGCTCCCCCAATGGCAGTAATGATAGAAGCAGAGCTCTTGATCTCCGCCGTCATATTCAAGAGGGTTATAGTAAGGGTTGGTTGACACCCAGACCGGGTCAGTCTGTGACGCCCAGACGGTTAAGGTATGAGTGCTGTTGGTCAGCAGATAATCCAGGCTGTATTCATGACTGGAGATACCGGGCAAAAAATCAAGCGGGTTCCAGTAAACATATGTTACCCCGCCTATTACAATGTCTCGCTTTTTTCCGATGCTGTAGCCGTCTATATAGCGTGGATTCGCATAAGTGGTGGTGGACCAGGTACCGTTCAACGCCGTATCTGTAAACGTTGAAACCAGAAAATTGGAAGGAGGCGCCGGCCTGGTCATCGCTTTATACGCCTTGCTGTACGCAAAGGGATTCAGCCCGTCGTTCGGCGTCTGTTCAAGGTCGCCGTTGATAACGCCTATTCTGAAATCGTATTTGGTGTTTGAGATTAAACCGGCCGCCCCTTGCGGCGGCCCGCCGACTATCGCCGAAGTCACAGCTATCGCAAAACCCGCAACGGTGGAATGGTCAATTACAAATTTAGTAGCGATGCCGACGCGAGGTTCGGCTGTGCTGGGCCAGACATACCAGTTAAGAGTGACGGAATTTTCAGCGACGTGTGGAACATTGTAAGGCGGAGGGTCAAGGTATACCAGGCTGCAGGTCGCGGGAGCGACGGCATAGATGTATTTTTGAAAAATCGGCTTCTCCTGGCTTTCAAGGAAACCAAGAGCCTTTATCCAGCGCGTGCGCCGGGAGTTCGCCGAGGGGGTTGTCGGGCTGTCTACAAAAACTTCCGTCCAGTAACTGGCGCCCGGCCCTAACTGCTGGACGATCTCGCCGGTAAAATTGTCGGTCGGGATAACGTCGTCAGCCGTAGTGGTTGAGCGGTATATGCGGAAGTTTGTTATCCCTGTTCCCTCAAATATCTCTATCGGCCATCTCCATTGAATGGTATAGGAAGAGAGCGCGACGGCGGTAAACGAGGACACCGTAAGGGGCGGCGTGGTGAAGGTCCTGGTCGCGCTATAGATGCCCGGAGTTATTTCATTATCGCCGTTTATGGCCCCAATTCTTATCATGTAATGCTTGTTGCTCAAGAGAGGCACGGTCTGCCAGGGCACAAAAAATGCCCTGTTGCGGACATAATCGGCCCCGGCGTTGGTGGAACACTCCACCACATAGGCGGTAGCATGCACCGGATTGGGGAACCAGTTCTCAGGCGGTATCTGCACATAGATGGCTGTGGCGGAAGCCGTGGCTGTGTAAATAGCCCAGGGCGGCAAAATAACATCGTCAGGCGGCGAAATGGGCGTCATAGACGATATAGCGATTTTGTCAGGCGGCAGGGCGTAAGTGTATTTTTCTATATGCTGGGAATCGCTGCCCGGGGTGGCCCCCTGATAGACTGTCAGCCACCTGGTGTACGCTTTATTCACTCCCAGTCCGGGGTCAATGTAAAAACTCGTCCCCGGGATCAGCGGCTGGAAATTGGACGTGCTTGAGGAATAGAGGCGGTATTCCGTTATGGCGGGGTCCGTGAACGTGCCAGTTGACCAGCTCCACTTTATGCTCGTGGTGGAAAGCGCGGCCGCCGTAAAGTCGGAGGCAACCGCCGAGACGCCGCTCCTGGGGCGCAGGATTCTTTTTGAAGTCTTGGATATCGCGGCCTCGGCCTGCTGGTGAAGCCCCGCGACAAGTGAACATAGAAACAGCAGACTCAGAAATCTTTTCAATTTTTTCTCCGGCATAGCATTCACCTCTAAATATCGTCGGCTCTTCAATTATATATAAAATTTAGAAGCCAAGATTGTGAAAATCTCCTCCGCCCCTCTTTTCAAAAGAGGGGTGTGGAGTGAAAAGCTATTTATTCACAGTCAGGATCATCCCGGCGGAATGCGCCCCAAATTCCGGGGCGTACATGGACTGCATTACGGCGGAACCGATCCTGTAGGTCCCGGGGGTGGTCGGGCGGACCCGGTATTTAAGCAGGTACTCCCCGTGCGGCAGCCACTCCACGAAGAAGTTGGTAAGCGAGTCCCTCGGCTCCTCGTAGCGGGAGAGCCTGTCCCACTTCCAGCCGCTTAATAATTCTTCCGCTTCAAACCCTGCCCCGCGCGGATCCTTTATATGCGCGTATTCAAATTGGCTCTTGGCGGTAATGGTCAGTTGAACCTCTAGCTGGTCGCCCACCGCCACAGCGTCGCCGGAAACAAGGGGCTTTAAAACATAGTTCTCCCCCTCTTTCGCCCGCCGGTAGTATTGGCGGGAGACGTTCATCATGCCGGCGGGCGATTCCCCGGCCAGCTTATCGGTGGTGTAGATGCCGGTAAGCGAGGCGAACGCCAGTCCGGGCCCGGTCTTTTCAATCGTCGCCGAGCTATCCCGCGCGGTTATCTCCGCGCCGTATTTGGACCAGCGGAGCGGCCTTGAGACCCAGTCAAACGGCTGCAGCGTCACGGAATCGCGCGTGTCGGCCCAGTTTATCGTGAACGTATCCCCCGTATCCAGCGCGCCTTTAGTCTTCATCACGTCCAGCAGTGAATAGATCGCCGCCGCCGAGGCCTTGGTGGATTTCCACTCGCCGGCCTTGCGGCTGAACAGCAGCCATTTGACCATGCCGCCTATCCTCGGGTCTTTAGGTTTCAGCGCCAGCAGGGTCCGCAATATGAAAGCGTGCTTTTCCACCGTGTCGTTGTACCAGAGCCAGGAGATCTTTTCCGGCGTCCAGTAAAGGCCGGCTATCTCGTCTTCACGGGAGCCGTCCATGGCCCGGGCCAGGTAGCTTTCCGCTTTCTGGCGTTCGCCAAGGCGGTGATAGACGTAAGCCGCGTAGGCTTTGCCGAATGCGGTCATCGCGTTGGCGTGCTTGTCCGCGTAATCCGCCCAGACTTTGGCGTAGGCCAGCGCGGTCTTATGCTCCGGCCACTTTGCCGGGAACGAGGTGACGACATAGGCGCCGTAGAGGAGGAACGAGGTTTCGCCTTCCTCCGGCTTCATATGCCCCGGTATCTCGGCGAACACGTAATTCAGCGCTCTTTTGGCGACGTCTTCCGGTATCGCCACATTGTAGCGGGCCGCTTCGGCCAGGCCTTCAAGCGCGTACAGCGTCATGTAAAGGCTGGGATGGCCGCCGGGAAACCACGGGAAAGAGCCGTCCGGATTCTGGTAAGCCTTGAGCTTTGAGATTGCGTCTTCCTTTTCAGCGGCCACCACTTTCGGGTTCAGCATGTCTATGGCCGGACAATATGACTTCCTGCCTTTTGAGGCTTCCTCCCACGGGGTTTCCATAAGCGTCATCATCCTCACCGGGTTATCGCGTTCCCAGGCCGGCGTTATGGTTTCGCGCCTGGGGACCTTGGCCACCGCGGCCTTCAGCTCGGGATAACGGTTATAGAAGCTGTTGGTTATGGCAAGCGGCACATAACGGTTCATCAACTGCTCGGTGCATTCGTACGGATAATGCACAAGGAAAGGCAGGCTGTTCAGCACCGTCAGTATCAGCTGCGGCTGGACTTCCAGGTGCATCGCCTCCATCTCGCGCGTCTTGTCGGCCTCTTCCAGCTCTTTAAGCTTCAATTTTTTTAAAATCTTGCCGTCCAGCGAGGCTGCCAGCGTGGCGATAAGGCGCTCCCGGGAAGGCAGCACCGGCAGCTCGTTTTCCTGCGCGTCGCTCAAGGGCCCCGAGCGGGCGATAGCCCGGACCTTATAGGCGGCCGTGCCTTTCGGGGCCATGACATCCCAGTAAACCGGCGCGGTGCCGTGTGCCTTGACGGTAAACGGCTTTGAGAGTTCTTTAAGGCTGAAAATGTCCCCGGCCGGGTCTCCGTCCTTTGTAATAGAAACCTCCACCTCTCCGGAAAGCTCGCCCTCGGTCTCGTTGTTGATCACCGCGGTAAGCGTAGATTTGTCGCTTTCCCTGAAGAACCGCGGTATGTCAAGGCGGACCATAAGGTCCTTTTTTGTGACCGTCACTGCTTCGGCCTTGCCGCGTTTTACGTCCCGCGTTATCATGGAGGACTTCACCTTCCAGCTTGTCAGCCGCTCAGGGATGGTAAATGAGAATCTCCCTATGCCCTTTAACACTTTAAGCTGGGGATTGAAATAAGCGGTTTCGGAAAAATCCTTTCTTACCTGAACCGGAGCCGCCTGGCCGCTGTCGGCCGCGTTCTCTTTCCTATCCTCTTTAATTAATCTCTTGAACGACGCTATCTCCATCGGAGCCATTTGGGCGCTGCCCCGGGCCGCCGCCACCTGGCTCAGGGCCTTGCTTTTAAACCCTGCCCCCGCGGCGGGGGCAGCGGCTTCCCTCATCATCTCGCCATCGGCCAGTTCACCCATGAACATGCCCTTTAACCGGCGCAAGCGGCCTCCCATACCGTAAACCCTGGAGGAATTTATCCTGAAAGCCGCCAGGCGCTCCGAAACCGCCGCCTGATTGAAAAGTTCGAACATGCGCTTTATAAGGCCGGTATTTATCGGCAGGGAAATGGCGTAAGGCGTGAACAGCGAGCCGCGCCCGTCCGAAGCGGAGCGGCGTTTCTGGTAAAGCGAATCTGCCCAGAAACCGGCGTCGGCCTGGTAATATTCAAGCGAGCGGTCAAAGATCCGCACCGTGCCCTCGCCGCCGGCCGGTTTTCCGGAAGAATCCTTCGCTTTCAGCGCCCAGCGGGCCTTCTGGCCGGGTTTCAGCGCTTTGTCATAGGCAAGCGAAATAGATAGTTCCCTGTCGGGCATTGGGACATTTACTTCCGCCATGGCGGAGAACACTTTAAAATCGCTCGCGCCGAACCAGCGCAGGCCGAAGCCCCCCCGGTGCTCCGGCCCGACTTTCATTTCAAACAGGGAGACCCCGCCTGCCGGCAGCATTTTTTTTGAGAGCAGGAAATTGCCGGCCAGCGTCTCCACGTATTTCACGCCTTTAAGGGCCGAGGCCCCTATAAGCAGCCGGGCTGTTTCGCCGCTCTGGTAGGAGGAATGTTCAAAGAGCGCAATAGCCGGCAGGTCAAGGCCGGAGGTTTTGGCCTTCGGGTCCGCCGAAACAAGTATTATCCAGGACGAACTTTCCCCTCCCCAGGGGTCATTGGCTTTCAGTTTCAGCCGGTAAACGCCTTCCGGCAGCGCCTTCAGCCTGACCGCAGCCGGGGAATTTTTGCCGAAATCCAGGCCGCCTTCCGCGACCAGTTTTCCGTCTGGAACGTCCGCGAAGAGCTGCTCAAGGGACGGATTGCTCCCAAACGTCCCCCAGTCGCCGCTGCCTCCGGCGAACCGGGACACCCTGCCGCCGGGGCGTTTTGACCTTGCGCCCTCTTTAGCCGCTCCGCCGTCCTGGCCGCCGCCCGTTCCCGCCCCCGCGCTTTCTTCTATCTTATAAACGCTGTAAGAGCCGGAACCGGAAACCTGCACGTCGTTGAGATTCATCAGGCGGGCCTTGAAAACGGCCGGTTTCTCGTTTGTAAAGAAGCCCGCAGCCGGAGTGATATCAAACACGTAGGCCTTTGAACCCGCGTTGTAGGAGCGCGAATCCGCGATGGTGCGGCCGCCGGCGTCGCGGGCCTCGGCCTCAACGCGGTAAGAGGACGGATAATCGCCATAAGCAGGGGTTTCCGGGGCCGGGACAAAGGTGATGTGAAATTTCCCGTTTTCGTCCGTGCGGACATTCTCCGAGGCGACCTCAGAGGAACCCGACGCGCCGTAGCGCCAGCCCCACCACCAGGCGTACCAGGGGATGTAGCGCGACCTTGTAATGCGGCAGCTGACCGAAGCGTTCGGCACCGGGGAACCGAAATAATATTTTACCGCGCCTTCAATTCTGGCGGTCTCCCCGTATTTAAAAGCGGAATCCGCCTCTTTGAGCTTGACTTCAAATTCCGGGCGCTTGTATTCTTCGTTCCGGAACGGATGGCTTGCGCTGAAATTGCGGCCGTACTGCGTAAGTTCGGCGTTGAGCGTGTATTGTCCCAGCAGCCGCCCCTGCGGGATAGTGAAAGAACCGGCCGCGCTGCCCAGACCCGTGAACGGCAGAGTTTTGGCGAAAATTTCCTGCCAGTTGGCATCCCGCGCCGTGACTTTCAGCTCCGCTTTCCCGTCGTATGCCCGCAGGCCGCGCGGCTCCCTGATAAGCGCGGTGACCTTAAATTTCACTTCCTGCCCGGGACGGTAGATAGGCCGGTCCGTTTCCAGGAATATTTCTATCGGGGCGGGCACGTTAAGGCTGGCACCCTGGGCGCCGTTCCAGTAGGCGTAGCTGCCGCCGTAGGACAGCAGCGGGTCTATGGAAAAATTTTCATGGGACGGATACGAAACGCTCATCGGAAAAGCGAAGCCGGCGGCGCCGTCCACGCCGGTCAGAATGGTCGTGCGGTCCCAGTCACTATGATTGTGGTTGTAGAACAGGTCTATGTTGCCGTCTCCTATCGGCCTGCCGGTAAGCGCGTTAACTCCGTAGAGATGGAAAACCTCGGCGTTCTCCACGCGGCCGGGCCGGGCCGGATCGTAAATGAAGTTTTCCGGGTCGCCCTTCACGCCGGCAGTGCCGAGCAGGAAAATGTCGGTTATATTGACCGTCACAGCCCGCATCAAGGACGAACCCGCTTCAAAGCCGGAATCGCCGGAAGCGACTATTACATATATGCCGTTCTTAAGCGCCGGGGAATCTATTGCGCGGTTCAGGTACTGGTACGGCCCGGGATATTCCATTTTGGCTTCCCAGGCGAGATCGGCGCGCCGGGAAACAAAATGCTCCACCGCCTCTTTCTGCAGGCTGCGCGCTCTGCCCCAGCCGTTTTCTTGGTATCTGCCGAGGATCAAAAGTTCGGACGGCTCGGTCTTATAGGCGCGGAACCAGACCGTCGGCAGGTTGCGCGCGTTGACCGTAAGGATCTCTTTGCCGGGGGGTGGCGCGAATCTGGCCGTTATTTCAAGCTGCGGCATTTCTATCCGGGCGCGGAGTTTCGCGCACTCAACGCCCGGCCTTGACCGGGGAGCGAGAGCCTCCGCCTTTTTGCACAGGTCCACCACCCCCGGGTAGTCCGGCTTTCCGTTCAACAGGCACGCCGCTTCATAAGCGGCCGAGGCGCGCGACAGCGGCGCCGCCATGGCGTGCGACCACCTTCGCAATATAAAAACGGCTAGGTCGCTTAGCTTTGCCGGGTCCTGAACGGAAACCTTGTCCCCGTGTCTGAACGGGATCAGCAGCCTTTCTATTTTCCAATGCTCGGCGGCGAATTCCCCGCCTTTTCCGCCTGAGGCGGCGGCGTTTTCGTAAAGGGCGGCCGCTTTTTGCGCGGCCGGGGCGGTATGGCTGTAATCGCTTTTATAGTTTTCCGTGACGAACTTTATTCCTTCCGGCAGGGCCTTCCCGCCGTCCTGGGCTTCGCTTAGAAGATAATCGCCCCACTTCAGAACGGCAAAATCCCAGAAAGAGGGCGTATATTCAAGGGACGCCTTCTCCGTGTCCAGGAAGTAGGACTCATTTTTCAGGTCCGCCTTCAGAAGAGCGTCTTTCAGGTCCCAGAGGGCGTCATAATCGGCTTCTATGCGGCCGCGCCATTCGCCGGCGGTAAGGCGAGTGACGTCGGTGGTGCCCTGCTGTATATCGGCGGGAAGCTGGTAGCCGTACTGCTCCAGAAATTCCCTGCCCAGTTCAGCCCGGAGCAGCAGGAAGCGGCCGCGCCACAGCCGGTCCTCGGGGAGTTTAAGCGTTGAGAAGCGCTGCGCGGCTTCGCCGTAGCGGAACATCAGCCCTTCGCATTCGGCGGCGCGGTAGAGGGCTTTAAGGCCGGGGTCGCCGGGGAGGCTGACGGCGTTTTTGTAAATATCAAGAGCTTCCTGGTAAAGGTTTTTCCCAAACAGCCCGTCGGCTTTTTGAAGGTCCGCTTCCCCCCCGAAAGAAAAACCCGGCATCGCAAGCATCAGCAGCGCAAGAAACATTTTCATTTGATAACCCCTCGTGTAGTAAGTGCGCAAGTTCACCTTTTTAATAAAAGGGAACAGTAAAGACCCGGTTTTAGTATTATAGCTGTTTTGTATTTCTTATACAGCATGCAGTTTTTTTACAGTTTTTTCAGCGCGTCAAGGAAATCCAGGGCGTCGGCGATGCGCTGCGAGGGCTCGGGCTCAAGGACCCGGGCCAGCAAGTCGTCAATCCCGCCCGGCAGCCAGGGAAGCATGGCGCTCACCTCGCGATAATCCTTCGCCAGCTTTGCTTTGAGGGTATCAGGCCCGCGAAAAGGCAGCGCTCCCGTCAGCATTTCATAAAGGCATACGCCCATGGCGTAGATATCCGATTCCCGCTTTACTATGCCCTCATGCTGCTCGGGCGCCATATAGGCCGGCGTCCCGGACGTGGTCTGATGGGTCACCCTGGTGAGACATTCACGGAGTTCGCTTGCCAGGCCGAAATCCATCACAAAGGCGGAGCTGTTCAGGTCCAGCATGATATTGGCGGGCTTCAGGTCCCTGTGTATCACGTTGCTGGTGTGCGCGTAATGCACTGCCGCGCACACGCCGCTGAAAATCTCCCTGCACTCGTCGATCGGGAAGCGTTTTTTTGTCTTGAGAATCTCGGCTACGGTCTTGCCGTCCACATAGTCAAATATCAGATAAACCTCGCCGTCCTGCTCTATGACCGAGTGAACCCCGACGATATTGGGATGTTTAAGCCGTCCGACGATCTTCGCCTCATATTTAAACCTGCTGTATTCTTCGGGGCTGTCCTTCAGCCAGGAATGCAGCCTCTTGACCGCGACCTTGCGGCAAAGCTGCCTGTCCCAGCCTTCATAGACCACGCCCATCCCTCCCTCGCCGATGCCGCGCTTCAGCTCGTATCTGCCGTCCAGCACAGCCCCGAAGACCGGAGGGCCGGGCTTGTACGTCTGTTGCGCGGGGAGAGCTTTCACGGGGGGGGGCGGCGCGGCGATTGCTCTGACTTTCAGGCCTTCATACCGGCCGGCCACATCCTTATACCCGCCAAGCCCCGCCTCAATAAGGGGCCGGTGGATATCGCGGGCCAGTTCTATATCCCCGTTGTCTTCGCAGAAGCGCGCAAACCCGTAATACAGCCCGGCATTGTTATCGTTAACGCTCCTTGTTTCTTTCAGGGCCCCGAACAGCCCCCGGCAAACCTTTCGGGCCAGAGCGGTCTGCCCTTTTTCATAGCAGAGGGCGGCCAGGCTTTTATAGCGGCTGAGATTTTCTTTTAAAGGCTTGCCCTCTTTTATCTGCTCGAACAAACCGTCGGCCCTGTCAAAATTCTCAAGGTGAATGTGTATTTCAAAAAGGTTGACCCTGTCGGTTTCGCCGATCTGACGCGGGTCTTTGGCGATAAACGCTTCAAGCGCCTTTTTATATTTTCCCCGCTCCATAAGCGCCGCTACTTTACCCAGGGAAGGGCGGGAGGGTTCCGGCGACGCGGGGACGGCGGGGGCCGGGCCGACCGGGGGCGGCGCTTTTATTTCCTCGCGGACAGCCGGCGCAAGAGAAGGCGGCGCGCTCGGAGGCAGGGACTGAAGCGCAGCTTGAGGCGCCGGCGTTATTTGTTTGTCCGGAGGCCTGATGATGATCCGGTCCTTATTGTAACGTTTCTCCCACAAAGTTTTCAGCAGCGCCAGAATGCCGGCAAAAACAATAAAATCCAGGCTGATCCAGGAACCGATCGCTACGACTATTAAAAAACCCGTCCTTCCGACAGGGGACAGGTTTTTATACCAGCGGGAAGCGACTATCCGCCACGCTATAAGCATGTATATGAGCAGGCGGGTGAGCAAAATCCATAACGCCGCCGGCCCGGCAAAAGGCTCTTTTGAATTTCGCTCGGGCGCGGCAATGACGGCAGGTGACGCTTTCCGGAGATTTCTGCACGCCTTATCGGCGAAAGCGAGGGCTTTTTCTATCCCGGCTGAGTCCGGGTCCAGCCGCAAGGCCGCATTAAAATCGGACCGGGCCGCGCAATATTCGCCTTTCTGGCGATACAGTTGCGCGCGGTTACGATACGCCGCGGCTAATTCAGGGTCCAGCTCTTCGGTCAGCTTATAATCCTGCGCGATTGCTCTATTCCAATATATTATCGCGTTGCTGTAATCCTTATCCCGGTAGTATTTTGTTCCCCGGCGGACAAGCTCCTCAGCCTCCATTTCGCGCGCAAGAACATTGAACCGGGAGAACGCAAGCAGCGCGGCGAGAAACAGGAATCCGGTGAATTTCATATTTTTTAGTTTGGACGTTTGCAGCCTAACCGGTAAGCGCAGTTGTGGCTGCGGCCGCCTCCGTCCACCCATACCACGCGGCAGGACGGGACCTCGTAATCATAATCAGCGCCGGCGCAGCAGTGCCGTTTCTCCCCGCTGTCCCAGGAGCCGCCGGCGTCCACGCAGCACTTGCCGCACTCCTTGTCGTACCGCTCCCAGCCGGTCCGCCGGGAGCCATCCCGCGCGGCCGGCTCGTCCCCCGAACCGCCCTCTTTCCTGCGGATATCCGCCCTTTCTTTTTCCAGCCAGGCGGTGTTTATCGCGGACAGCGAATCTTGGGGACCCGCGGACATTTCAGCGGCCTTGCCGCCGAAAGCGGCCCTCAGCTTTTTTGCCGGCGCGCTTGCGCTCATCTTGCCCGAGCGCGCCCTGGCCGCCTGCTCCAGATAGAGCGGGACCTGCTCCATGCCGAAGTCTTTTTTTACCAGATTTTTTACAAGCCAGATCACATCCTGCGCCGAAACTTCGCTTTTCATTCCCAGCAGCGCGAAAACCTCCGCGCATGAAAACCGCGTCCCATCGCACTGCGGGCTGAAAAGCTCTATGGTCGCGGTCCGGGGCGACGAGCCTGGCGTCCAGACACCCATCCATTCGCGCAGATTCTGGGGCCGGATGTTTTTTTTAAAATAGTCCGGGGCGAACCTTTGCAGCGTGGGCGCGTTCATATCCACGGCCGCGAACTTGTTGACCGCGGCTTTGGAGCCGAACGCCTGGTTTTTTAACGCATTAAGGGCTTTCAGCGCGGGAACGGCGGAAATGCCCTGCGTAATGATGTTGACTTGCGCGCCGGCCGCGCTCACTTTTGCGACAGCCCCGGCGATCTCGCGGGTCATCTCGGCCTCGCTGGCGGTCAAAAAACCCTCGTGCGTCCAGACTATGGCGTCCGGGTCGTCCAAGAACGCTTTCACGAACGGGGAATCCTGCGCGGCCGACATGCTGCGGCGCAGGAAGGTCCGCTTAAACAGGACTTTGGTCTCTTTCCAGGCCGAAGGTTTATCGGCCAGCGTAAGCGCCTGGCTGTCCCAAACCGAGAGCTGGGCCGAGGAAGGCTGAGTCATATTGGCCAGGGCGACTGTTTCGGCGTCGCTTATCACGATATCCGCTATCCGGCCGGCGAAGGGGGTTTTTTGCGAATTCCAGAGCGCCACGCGTTCATCCACCTGCCTGCTCAATATTCCGGGTTCCAGCGCGGAGCGCGACAGGCGCGCCCGCGAGAACCCCAGCACGACGATAGCGCAAAGACCGCCGAGAAAAACCAGATATTTCAGCATTCGGCGCGGACCGTTTGCATCAGCGCGTAGATATCCGAGGCCGTGGCTTTGCCCAGATTTACGATGAACCCGGCGTGCTTATTGGAAACCTGCGCATCCCCCGCCCTCAGCCCTTTCAAACCCGCCGCGTCTATCAGCCGCGACGCTGCATCCCCCGTCGGCCTTTTGAACACACTGCCGGCCGAAGGATACTCCAGCGGCTGTTTCTCCGAGCGCTCTGCCAGAATGCGGTTGCGCTCCAGCAAAAGCTCTTTTCTGTCCGCCGCCTCCAGCTTGAAAACCGCGCTTAAAATTATAAGGCCCTCCAGCCCTTCCACCTTCCGGTAGCCGTATTTAACGCCCGCCTTCCTCAGCGCTTTAACATAACCCGAGTTGTCCATGATTTCAAAACTTTCCAGCGCGTCAAAAGTTTCCTGACCGAAAGCGCCCGCGTTCATAAAAACGGCCCCGCCGACCGTGCCGGGGATGCCCGATGTCTTTTCAAGTCCGCCCAGCGAATTCTCGACCGAAATTCTTGCGACATCGTCCCACAACGCCCCGGCTTCGGCTTCTATAGTCTGAGCGGAAACCCGGACTTTATCCAGCTTGGAAACTACCGCCGTCACCCCTTTAAGCCCCTTGTCGCTGACCAGGATGTTGGAGCCGGCCCCCAGAACATAAAAGGGGATATCGTTCCTGGCGCAGAAGGCGCGGAGCCAGGCCAGGTCCAAACGTGATGGGGGCGTGACCAGCGCCTCAAAAGGCCCTCCGGCCCGGTAAGTCGAGAAGGCGGCAGCCGAATAGCCGAATAGGCAATTTTGTCCGAACCTTTCCTTTATCTCTTTATATTTGCCGGCCATTACGTTTACCTGAACAGTCGCGGTATATTATAGAAATTTTCCCCCCGCCCAAGGTTAAAAAAATAGGCAGAAGACACCCTTCTATCCCCACACCATTGACTCTTCGCGCGCTCCGGGGACCTGGTTTTTGGGGAAGAAGACCGGGCAAAATTAGCTGCGGCGTTCAGTTAAGGACGATTATCCGGGCGGGTGAGGATGCGGGGGAAGACGGTTGTTTCAGCCTTCAGCCGGGGGCGGATTCTGCGACTGCCCGGCCTTCTCAAATAGGCTGGCGGGGGTAGTAACAGTTTAGTTGCCGGCAGGGCAGGATATCGTCTTAACGCTTTCTACTTTACTAACATAAGGAACAAAAAACACAATAAAGCGGCCACAAGAAATATACATATCCATAGCAACGCGTGCAACATCATGCGAATGTATAATTTTAAAGGCTTTACCGCCATCTGGAAAATTGTTTTCAACATATCCGCCCTCTTTTAGTCGTCGGTATCAGCAAAGAAATACCAATAGTCGTCAATTCCCTGGAATATATTACGGCGCAACGCGTTCTTTTTATTTTGTTCGCTGCGTTTTTGTTCGCGGGCTTTCATCATGCTATAAGAATAAAAAGGAGATGGATCGTGGCATATTTGACGTCTCTCGGTAAGATATAAAATAGTCTCGGTATGTATATTTCCGTCGCTATGGCGTCCAATACTCCTGCCGATTCCGCGATATTTTATTTTTTTTAGCTCGTCAATATACCAGCGGACATCTGCTTTCTCCAAGCCGTAGCGTTCATACACTTTATCAACATTTACTATATCAAATTTAGCCAATCCCTCACTTCCGTTTTTACACATCATTTCATCTTTTTTAGGAAGTCCTTTGGGAAAATCTTCTTTTAACTTTCCGAGTCTGACGAAAATCTTTTCAAAGGTGTCGGGTTTTTTGCAAGCATTCAGTTCTATTAACTCCCCGGCGGAATTGATGAATAAACGCTTAATTTTATCCTGTCCCTTGAATTTCTGCGCCATTTCTTCAAATGTAACCCTGTTATTTTTAAAATGCATAATTTCATGAGGTTCAGACTTTGAGTGCCAATGTCGGACCGGTATACCGATTGCAAGAATAGTTAAATAAAGCAACACAACTCCTGGAACAGCCAGGGCAAAGGATTTAGCGGTCATTTTTAAAAAAATCAAAAATTTGTTTGACATTATTTATCACCTTCACGGCGGATAATCAAGCTTGTAGCCGTATTTAATCCAGTAGCTATCATCCTTGTCGTCAAAGTAGTTAAATATTGAATTTGTGTATAAGGATGCTCCCCAACTCTGAAAAATATCGACCGTTCCTGCGCCGAATCCCAATAGCCAGTAGGGGATGCCCATCTCCCTTCCTGTAAGCCCGTAATTTATATTCCCCAAATCAGCGGCTGTTATTACCCGCCCGGCGTAAATAGCTTTCCATTCACCATCATCCTTGACAAAATATTTGTCTAAAAACTCCTGATTATCTTTGTAACTCCATTCCCCTTTCTCGCGGACGTGTTTAAACCATGCGGGAAACCACATCTCTTTCGCTGCTTCCTGGTTTTTGGCGAGCAAGTTATCTATAAGTGCCGTTTGGTCCGGATATCTCTCATAATCCTCAGCGGTCGCGATTGTGGGAGTGTATTTGGGAAAGAAATGGTTTTTAACGCCGTCCCAAAAACCTGGTTTTTTCGGTTTTGGCTCTTCTCCAGCGCATTCTTTCAAATACCGATCCTTCTGGACCTTCGCTTCCGCTATCCATCTCTCATATTTCGCAATCAGTTCTTCTTTAAGCTTAATTGTCGCATCGCATGTAATCTTGGTATAGCCAGGTGAGCCGGGTTTACAGACTCCCCCGCCGCTGTTGAGTACACCTAATTCCTTCTGGTAATAATCCAGAGTAAGTTGGTATTCCCGTATCCGATCATCCATCCGGTCGGCTTCAGGGCAGGCAGGACTTGAAGCCGCTTTGGCTTTTTGCGGCAAAAGAGCGGTCTTTGCGAACTCAAGGCTGGGTTGTTTATCCAGGCTGAAGTCGGTTACCGGGCTGACTTTACTGAGATCCGGCTCGCTGGCCTTTAAATCCAGCAGCCGGCCGCCGCCGGTCAGCGCGGCAGGGTTGGAGGAATCCGGGGTAAAGTCTTTGGCCGGGAGATTTGGGTCTGCGCCGTCAAAGAGCACAGAACCCGTTTTTTGTGAAATCCTTATTGCGGGCTTTTTCTTGCCGGAAGCGGCGGCTTTCCGGCAGGATTTACGGGGGGGGGGCAGAAGCATTATTACCGTTTGCGGCAAAGGAAACCGGATTTAAAAATAACGTGGCGGCGAGAGCCGCCGATATGGTTAATTTGGTTTTCATCCCCATAATCTCTTGTTTAAAATCCGCGCGGGTTCCGTCTATAAAATAAAAACAGGAAACGAAAACAGTATTTCGTTTCCCCTGGTGACTCCGGATTCATCGGCCCGGAGGTGGATGCTCCCTCGCCTCTTCGAAGGATTACAAGAGCGGAAACTCTTACCATAAGTTTACCTTCAATGGTGGGAATGCGGCAGGGACCTTAGACCCAGGCGGATAAAGAAAAAAGACCTATGCCGGAATAGGACTTAAGGCCCAGGGTTGAGAAAGTAAATATGGTAACACAATACCAGTTATCCAAAATAGGTATCCCTATAAAACGCCGTTTTACGCTAAATTGTTATAATATGCGCATGATGTTCTTTTCACGGCTTTTAACCAGATATCGCAAAGAGGCCGGTTTTAATTCCGGCCGGGGTTTTTATAAGAACGTGGGCGGCCGCTCCGCCATTATGTCCGGCCTGAACAAGTTTTCCATTGTGGGGGCCGGCATGAGGCTCCACAGCGGCGTCGCCTCGAAAATGTTTACGGCGCTGGCCAAAGAGGGCATAAACATCTACATGGTCAACACTTCAGACATAAAGGTTTCCTGCTTTATAGAGGCCAGGTATTCCGAACTGGCCGTGCGCATCCTGCATGAGGTGTTCGAACTCGGCAAGCTTCCGGCTTGAAATGATATACTGGAGTCCATTATGGAAAAATACCTTATCACCAGCGCTTTGCCTTACGCCAACGGGGCTATCCATTTCGGACATGTCGCCGGCGCCTACCTGCCGGCGGACATATTCAACCGCTTCCTCCGGCAAAACGGCGAGAAAGTCATCTATATCTGCGGCACCGACGAACACGGCATCGCCATAACCATCAACGCAGAAAAAGAAGGCGTCCCTTGTAAGCGGTACGTGGACAACTATCACCGCGTCATAAAGGATTTTTTTGATAAGCTCAATATCCGCTTTGACCATTTTTCCAGGACCGCCGCGCCGGAGCATTACGCGCTTTCGCAGGAATTTTTCCTTGCGTTGCACAGGAAAGGCTATGTCAAGCCCAGGGCGGAAGCGCAGTTCTACTGCGCCGCCTGCAACCGCTTTCTGGCTGACCGCTATGTCTGTGGCGCCTGCCCCAAATGCGGCGCCGCCGACGTCCGCGGCGACGAGTGCACCAAATGCGGCGAATGGCTGGACCCTTCCAGGATAGTCTCCCCCGTCTGCAGGGTCTGCGGCGAGAAACCGGAAATCCGTCAAGCCGCTCATTATTTCCTGAACCTGAAAGCTTTCGCGCCCAGGCTGAAAGACTGGCTGGAAAGCAAGAAAGAGTGGAAGCCAAACGTGAAGAATAAGGCCCTCTCCCTTATTGAGGAAGGCCTTGTAGAACGCTCCATAACGCGCGACTTGTCCTGGGGCATACCCGTGCCGCTGGAGGAGGCCGAAGGCAAAGTGCTCTATGTCTGGTTTGACGCCCCCATCGGTTATATTTCGGCCACGATGGAGTGGGCCGCGCTGCAAGGCAAACCCGAAAGCTGGAAGGACTGGTGGTTCAATAAAGAGACAAAGCTGGTCCATTTCATCGGCAAAGACAATATAATCTTCCACACGATAATCTGGCCGGCCATGCTGATGGGCCAGGACAAGCCGTATATCCTCCCGGACAACGTGCCCGGTAACGAGTTTTACAATCTGGAAGGCAGGCGGTTCTCAAAATCGGAAGGGTGGTACATAGACACGGCGGATTTTTTCTCAAAGTACAGCGTGGACGCCCTGCGCTACGCCATAGCCTCCAACGGGCCCGAGACCTCCGACTCGCAGTTCACCTGGGAGGATTTCCAAGCCCGCAATAACGAGTTGGCCGACGGCCTGGGCAATCTGGTCAACCGGTGTTTTTCCTTTATAAAAAAGAACTTCCAGGGCAAAATACCGGCGCTGGGGACGGACTTTAAGCCCGAAGACAAGGCGTTTCTGGACAGTTTCGGCGCGGTATTTGACGAAATATCAAAATCCTATTACTTCTACAAGGTGCGCCAGGCCGTATCGCAGGCTATGGCGCTGGCCCATGCCGCTAACAAATACTTCAACGATACCGCCCCCTGGACG
>JACQYT010000105.1 GCA_016208085.1 Elusimicrobiota bacterium
AGGCGGGACGTTTACAGTTAACGGTTCGCTGTTGGCGAAGGGTTATAACGGGGGCACAAATGGCAGTTATGGCGGCGGAGGCGGTTCCGGCGGGAGCATAAACATAAGGTCGGCAGTTTTAAAGGGAACCGGGACGCTTGATGCCAGTGGAGGAGCAGGGGGTGTTGGGAATGTGCGCGGCGGTGGAGGCGGAGCCGGAGGAAGGATCGGTTTGTATGGAAGTTTTGCTGGATCAACAACTGTACGCGGCGGCAACGGCGGCGGGTTGGCGCAGGCCGGCGCTTATGGCACGATAGGCGCTTATTATGCGGTAAGCGCGCAGACAGTGGATGAGAGGCCTGAAGTCTTCGTCAATGCCAGCCAGGCTGTTAGTTTAGCTCCTGTGGCGGTATCCACCGGGGTTGGCTCAATTATCCTGGCAACAGCCAATGCCAGCGGGATCTATCCTGTAAGCAATATATACGAAGTCGGTCCTGAAAATGTGGTGTTTTCTCCGCCGCTCCTGCTGACGTTCAGGTATTCCACCTCTACGCTTGCGCAATTCAATATTGCAGAAAGCGATATCTACTTATACCATTACGAGCCGGACGGCAGTCTGGCCAGGGTTCCCGGTCAGCTCCGCGACACCGGTAGAAAGGAAATCAGCGTTGAAATAGCAATGCTGACCTCTATTTTTGCCATTTTCGGCCAGAGTACCGACAAAATAGCCCCCGTCACCACGCTTGGCATCGTCGGCCCAGAGTATAATATAGCGGAAAAAACGTATATCAGCACGAGGTCAAGTGTGGCTTTAAGCGCGTATGATCCTGTCGTTTACGCCACATCAACCGGTGTGGCGTTCATGGAATTCAGGATAGATGCCGACACCTCCGCGCCTTTCACGCTTTACGCTTCGCCCTTCAGCCTCCCGGAAGGCTTTCATGCCATAGAATTCCGCAGTCAGGACAACGCCGGGAATCTGGAGGCCGCCAAGTCAAGTTATATCTATGTAGACGGGACCGCGCCAATAATAAATATATCCTCACCGGCGGCCGGGGAGACTTTTGTCGCGACCCGGAACAAAATAACTGTTGGGTTCAACGTGGCTGATAATCTTGATCCGGCGCCGGCCTTTGGGGCTTTCCTGGCGCAAATTGAAGATAAAGGCAGCCCGAGGGGGAACAGACCTTCAAAAATAGCGGTCGCAAACGGCCAGGCGATAGAGCCGCTGAATATTGACGACGGTATATGGCGGCTGACAGTGAGCGCCACGGATTTTGCCGACAATGCTGCTTACATGGCGGGCGGAACCTTTGAGGTGATACATGATGTGCTTGCGCCGAGGACTGAACTAAGGGTAGAGGGGATAGGGTATAGGGTAGAGGGAACGGAGTATGTGACGGAGAGGACGACATTTACGTTGACGAGCATTGACGACCTGATAACTTCGGGCGATGGGATAGGATTGGGAGTTAAAAAGCAGGCTATCAGGCTGAAGGCTGAAGGTTTGATAGTGAAAGAACTAATCTTTGAGAACGCGGAGCCGAAGCAGGGGGAGGCATTTGTTTCCACATTCAGGGTTGCGGGAACGGCTGACGGGATTTACGGCCTAGCTTACAACGCCGGGGATATTATCGGAAACATTGAGGAAGTGAAAATTTCCACTTACGCGGTGGACAACACGGCGCCGGTGACGGAACTGACGGTTAGCGGTGTGCGGTTTGCGGTGAACGGCAACACTTACATATCCACAAAGTCCTCAATTGCCATAACAGCGGCGGACCCTGTCATAAACGGCGCCGCTTCCGGCGTAAAAGCCGTCTATTATCAGGTAGATAATCAGGCGCTCTCTATTTATATTTCTTCGTTCACACTTACGGAAGGCATCCACCGAGTCGCTTTCTATGCGGTGGACAATCTAAACAACGCCGAGAACTTAAAAACGGTAACGCTTCTGGTGGACGACACGCCGCCCATTACTTCGCTTGTGCCCGGCGGTAATTATTACATCCCGCTGTCCGGCCAGCATGTCGGCGACTTTTACGCTCCGGCGTGGTTTGCGTATAAACTTTCGGCCTACGACCCTGTGGTCAAGGACGTCTCGTCCAGCCTGGCCGTTTCGGAGTACAGGATTATCGCGCTTGACCATTTCAACACCGAGCCGGTTGACCCCTCGCCGCAGGACCTGGGCAGACCTTTCACGCTGTTTAACTACAATATTCCCAATAATTCATTTGCCCTGGCAGAAGGGATACAGCGTGTGGATTACCGCAGCCGGGACAATGTGCTGAACCTTGAATTAGTG